>DATLAN010000156.1:0-23813 GCA_035527455.1 Thermoguttaceae bacterium | reverse complement strand
CTGGCGTCGCCCACCTGTAGCCCATACGAACACTTCGAGTTATCGCCTTTGAGCCAGTATCGCAGCCCATGGATCGGCGCTTGAATCTTGACCTTGTTCGGGATCCCAAGGTACTGGAAGTTCCCCGTGCCGACGAAGTGGTAATTCAACTTCAGACACTGCTTCCCGTCGTGCGGCTGATCGGTCGACAACCGGACCGACGCATTTTCGTTGGGGATGTTGACCACCCACACGCCAGGCTGCGCAGAAGTCTTCTCGAAATCCTGCACCATCACCGGCGTCGAGCCCCACGCCGGCGTAATCCCGCAGGTCAGCAGCACAGACAATATTAGCGACCACTTCATCTCAGTTTTCTCCTCTTGAGCAACCGTGTGTCACCGACGCTGCAGCATTGTTCTTAGCATAGCCGGCACGTGACCGCGTTGCAACCATGATCGGCCGTCTTCTATCTCGTCACGCCGGACAATCCGACAAAGCCTAGCATCTTGTGGTTCTGCTACACTCCTGCAACCACGCCACCCGCGGTCCCGACATGGAGTTCCCACGGGGTCGCTCGGCCGCCGAGGGGTTGAGCCCGAGCTTTCATCCCAACTGGGTCCCGCACTGGCCGAACGAGTTGGAGTTCGGGTTCGAGAAGAGTGACGGAAACTTGTAGGATTTGACGCGGGGGGGTGGCGAGTGTAACCTGTAGATTCGCGTATTCGCTCATCTGGGATATACGCAGCCGCTTGCGCAGTTCGAACGCACATTTCCTTAATCGAGGGAGAGATGGATGCGGACTTGGCAGAAGCTTGGGGGGTGGGTGGTCGCAGTCGGCATGCTGTTCGGTGCGTGTGCGATGGGATCGGAGGATGCGATTCCGCAGGGCAGCGCCATTGCTCAGGGTCCGCAAGGGTGGCAGCGTCTTCTGCTGAACCCCATGGAGGACGCGTCGTCGGTAGGCATCGGTGCCTGGAAACTCAAAGGGACCTACGTGGCACCGGCAGAGAATGTCGATCCGAGGCTGGGCCGGACGGCGTTGACCTTCGGAGCCGAAGAAGCGGAGCAGGCCGGCTCGAAGGGCGATTTCACCGTGCGCGACAATGTGCCGGGCGAGATGCGAACCGTCGGCCTTTGGGTCCACTTGTCCGAGGCCGCTAATGTGGCCCGCCTCGGCGTGCAACTTTACGATGCCGAGGGCGAGGCGCTGATCTCCCTTGTTCCGGCCGATTGGACGGGTTGGAAATGGGTCGAGCTGGATCTCTCCGGCGCCGACGTCGAGCAAGCCTATGAGCAGCCGGACAAGAACGCGGTGCCCGACTATCCCCTGAAGAGCGTCCACGTGGCTTGGTTCACCAAGGCAGCGGGGGCCACGTCCTTGACGGTCGATGCCGTCGTGGGATTGACCCGATTGGAGAACGTGGCTCGGCAGGCCGTCTCGATCGACATGTCCGCCCCCGAGATGGTGCAGCCCGGCACAGCGAAGTCCGCCGACCAGAGGTCAGTGCTGACGGCATCTCTTGTCGCGACGAATTTCACGAAGGAACCGGCACACCTGACCGTTCGCCACTCCATGCAAGAAGATCCCTCTTTCTACTCGCGGCCGTTGCCCGATCCCGTGTTCGGCTCCGACCACGCGGCCGGCTCGAAGAGCTGGCTTGTCGTCGATGGCGAGATCGTCGACGAGCCGGGCAGCACGGACGGGAAGCCCTGGACCTCGGCGACGACTCCGTGGCAGCGGGAGCACTACACCGAAGCGTTCCAGTTCGTCGACCTTGGCCAGGTGCGCAAGATCCGAAAGATGACTTGGCTCAGTGGTGACGCGAATCACTCGTGGTTCGTCGATGTGTTCGCCTCCGATGATGGTGAGACATTTGCCGCGGTGCCGGGACTCAGCGGCGTTGATCACTTCAAGAAGTGGGGCTGGCGCGACTTTCCTGTTGAGAAGCCGTTCAAGGCTCGTGTCCTCAAGTTCCGCTACAGAACGGCCGGGAAGAAGGAGGACATCATCCGTTTCCCAACAGAACTGGGAATCTACGACGGAGTGGCCGACGAGGTGGTCGGGCTGCCGGACGTCGGACCGCCGGTCGAAGAGGGGACGCTCTTGATGGAAGTTCCGCCCCATTCGTTCGCGGTTCGATTGTTGGAATTTCAGAAGCCGCTCGATGCAGGTGCCTATCCGGATGGAAAGTGCCCCTTGGATTTCGTCGAGGTGATCAACGTTCACTTCTACTCGGGGCAGGAGCCGCCCGAGACATGCACCACCGATGGCAATGCCAACGTCACCAGCTCCACCACGTTTGCAGAGAATCTGCGCGAGCTTTCCCAGTGGCGAGACCGCTACGCTGCCGAGATGCCTATCTGGATGACCGAGACGGGCTATGACTCGGCCGGTCCGTTCGGCACGACCGAAGCCATTCAGGCGGCGCGGCTGCCACGGGTCGTCATGCTCTGTCTGGCCAACGGTATCGACAAGGTATTTGTCTACCGCGAGTCCGGCAGTACGCCGTCGATGCATGCCTGTTCGGGAGTCTTGCGCAACGACTTCTCGCGCAAACCGTCGTGGTACACCTTCGGCACGCTCATCCGGCAGTTGGACGGCGTCAGGGGCGGTGCCCGACGACTTCCGCACACGGACGAGAACGTTTGGCTGATGGAGTGGGACGCAACAACATCGAGGGACACCGGTCGGACTACGTGCCCGTTCTCTCGTCGACCGTCTGGGAGGAGGCACGAGGTTACGGCTTTGACAAACCGGCCTTCCGTGATGATGACCGCCCGTGGATGAAAAACCAGAAACTCGATCGGGACGGGACCCGAGTACGCGATCATATGTTCCAGTTCCGCGTGGCCCCCGGTCAGTACGACTTGACGATGAACGTCGTTCCTTTCAGTGAGCAGGGGCAGTTGACGGTCACCGGCGTCGAGGGCGGCCCGCTCACGCTATCGGTGCAGAAGAAGAACCCTGTAACGACCGCTCGGGTCAGCGTGACCGGCGAGCAATCCGTGGTCGGCATCCGCGTTGAAAACGACTACGGACACTTTAACTGGGTAAGCTGCGTCGAGACGCTCGAATAGCTCGCTGCACTGAACCGGAGACTCGATGGCGATTGCCGAAAGGAACAACATGAGAAACCGTAAGTGGGTAACGAATATGTCCAAATGCTTATGCGCGATTGCTGTTCTACTGATGACACTCGCAACGATCGCACCGGCCTTCGCCGAGGGAAGATATCTGCTGGTGGATCTTTCCGAGGACGCGAACGACACCTTCGCCAAGACGATCGGCAAGGCGCCGCCCGACGCCGGCCCGGTCCCGTTCAGGCTGCCCCAGGGCGACAAGGACCACCTGAGCCTCCGCGAGGCCCAATGGAGCGGCTGGGTGCAAGACTTTCCCTGGAGTCACGAGAGTCCCCGCCCCGCCAAGCCACACGATCCGACCATGCCCATCCTGCAGGTGCCCGTGGCCGACTATCTGGCGGCGCATGTTCTGGCGGTGGCGGACGACGACCCGGGCCTGGCGCCCGCCTTCACCCTGCGCATGGGCAAGGTGCCCGCCACGGGCAATCAGCAGTGCGTGCAGTTCGATTTTGCCGGGCAGGTGCCGCGGCGCAGTCAGGCCACAGAGGCAGACCCCAAGACCCTCGTGAAGACGGCCGGGCAAGACCTGTTCTACGTCCGGGTGCCTACCACCTTTGCCTTCGCTCAGGACATCGATACCGGCACGCCGCTAGAAATCGAAGTCACCAAGGAAGTCCGCCTGGCGCGAAGGAACCCCGATCCGAACCGATACAGGTATCGCCCGCTGGGATTGCCCAGCGGCGTGCGGATTGCCGCTATCACGCTGGAGAAAAGCCCGCTGCAAATGCATGTCACCAGCGGTGAGAGCGGGCATGCGTTCGTCGAGCCGCAGGTGCCAACCTTCAAAGTGTCGCTGACAAACATCACGCCCACGACCCAGCCTTACACGCTCACGTTGCAGGCGATCCATCTGGGAGGGGCAAAGTTGGAATCGCAGCGAAGCGGGCAGGTCGAGCCCGGCCGGACGGCTGATATTTCGATCCCGGTGGCCGTCGGCAAGCGGGGCTACTACGACTTGACCGTGACGCTCCAGGATGGCAACCGCCAGGCGCTGCTGCGTCGCGATACGAGCTTCGCACTATTGCCGCCAGACACTCGCAAGCACCGCGACCAATCGCCCTTTGGCACCTATGACTTTGCCGGCGCCCATTACACGTGCGGCGACTACGACAAGACCGGCCCGCTTTTCGTCAAGCTGGGCATGCATTACGGCATGTTTAGTGAGCGCGCCGTGGAAGCCCGCCGGAAGTATGGCCTGGTCAAGGGCAACGAGCCCCAAATCACGAGCAATAACAGCAAGAAGACTTACGATTCGATCCTGGCCGCGAACCCCGATCTGCCGCCGATGGCGCTCATTTTCCACGAGACCAGCATTTCGGGAAGGCACATCACTCGCGTGCCGGACGTATTCACCGACCGACCTGCCTACACGCTCGACCAAGACGAAGAGGCGAAGTTCAAGGCCATGTGGGACTCGGCCGTCGGAGCCGCCGGGGCCATGCGCCAGAGCCATCCCGCGGTGAAGCTCGCCTTGGGCAACGGCCCGGCGCCCACCAAGGAGGAATTGTTGCGTCGCAAGTTCCCGGCGGAACTGTTCGACTCGGCGGGCAATGAAAACGCGTCTTTCGGCCACCCACCGGAGGCCCAACCGCCCGACTGGCTGGCCAATAACGCCAGCCTATGGATGGACCGGCAGATGCTCGACGCCTATGGATATCGAGACAAGCCGGTGACTCAATGCCACGAGGTCTGCTACGTTTCGACGAACCCCGGCAACCTGGACTTCAAGACCCAGGCTGACTACTATGTCCGCCATGCCATGCACTCGCTGGCATGGGGCGTGCCGGTCTTCCGCCCCGGCCTCATTACCGACGTGGGAGGCAACTACCGCTGGAGCCATTGGGGCTCCGCGGGCTTCTGCCACATGTACCCGGAGCTGAACGTGAAGCCGGCCTTCGTGGCCTTCGCCACGATGACCCTGGTGCTGGACGGCGCCAAATTCGTCCGTGAGGTGCCGCTAGGCAGCCCTTCGCTTTATGGCGTGGAGTTCGCCAGGCCCGATAGCTCTCAGATATTCGTGCTCTGGACCCTCCGCGGCTGGCGGCCGGTGACGCTTTCCTTGGACGGCAGCGGCCCCTGGAAGCTGGTGGACGATCAGGCCAACGAGGCCGTGCCGGCTGCGGCAGGCGGGAAGCTGGAAGTCAAGCTGACATCTTCGCCGGTCTACCTGATTGGCAAGGGACGGATCACGGCCGCTGCGTCGGGAAGGCCCGTGTACGACGACCAACCGTATGGGCAGACAAGCAAACTGGCCTCTCTCGATGGCCTGGGCGATTGGGTGGTCGAGAGCGGCCGCAGTATGGAACTGGAGTACTACAACTTCATGACCCCACGGCGCCAAGGGGATTTCCTGTTCGAGGCCGTGCCGGCCTTCGAAGGCGCCGGCGGCGCCCTTCGCGTGACTCCCCGGCCCGTCACTCGCGGCAAAGACACCATGCCCATGTACGCGGTGCTGGCCCACAAGAGCGGAATCCCGGTCCCGGGAACGCCGACGGAGATCGGCTTGTGGGTCAACGGCAATTCAGGCTGGGGCCGGGTAATCTTCGAGTTGACCGACGCCTCGGGCCAACGCTGGATTTCCATCGGGGCGCAGTCCAAGGACGATCCCGCCAATTATCTCCCCAAAGACGTGTTGGCGCAGTTCACCTCGCCGGGCATCTGCGACTGGAACACGGAAGACGCCTGGGGGCTGAGCCGCATCAACTTCGACGGCTGGCGCTATGTGGCGTTTCCGGTGCCCGGCAACTATCGGGGCGAGCACTACGGTTGGCCGGCCAACAGCCAATGGCGTTGGGACAAGGACGGCGTGGTTCATTATCCGCTCACGCTTAGAAAGCTGGTGGTGGAGTTGAACGAAAAGGTGCTCCACATGCGGACCTTCGCGCCGGTGCCGCGGCCCGAGATTTACCTGAAGGATCTGGTGGTGGCACAAGGCGACACGGTGCGAGTGAAGCAGACGGTGGGCGATTGACGGCGTGGGCCGGCCAGCGAGTCTATTTCAGGAAAGGGAGAACGATGCGACAGATCGAGAAGTGCGCGATGGGGGCCGTATTGGCATTGCTCGCGGCACTGCTTGCGGCACTGTCGCCCGCCGCGGGGCAATCATGGTCGGTTTCCCAACCCGACGCGAAGACGGGAAACATTTATGCGGCGTCCGGCGACACGCCCGTCGTCCTGCAGCAGGCTGACGTGGGATCGGACGACTATCTGGTGACCGGCCAGTTGCTGCTGGCGCAGCCGAAGGCCTCGGTGCAGATCGGACTCGGGAAGGCGGAGATGAAAAGGACGGGCGGCGGGGCCATTCCAGGAAAGATCTCCTGCGGCGCCGACACCTTGAATATTGCCGGCTCTTATAAGGCGTATCCCGGCGTCCAGGAGTCGTGGATCGATTTCTCGCTGAACGTCGCGGGCGCGACGGCCGTTGTGCAAGTCATGGTCCCGGACCTGAAAATGTCGCCCCTGGAGGTCGTGCCCGCCACGCGGCGCTCTCCTTGGATCGTCTTGCAGGGAGCAATGGTCCGGAACCTTTCGGTCAAGACGCTGCCCAACGCCCTGGGGTTGGCGTTGCCCGTAAGCATCGACCACGCCGTCAACGTCCGACTCATCGGGGACGATGCCGGTGTGAAGTTGGATCCGGCCAGCCTGCCCCACGGTGTGCAAGTGATCGATGGCATGCCGTTTTGCTTCGCCGATTCCGAGAACGGCCAGGCCATCGACGTACTGAAGGCCAAGCAGGTGGTGCGCAAAGGGCCAATCACCGAGGAGGTCCGAAAGGAAAACCCACCCTGCACCTATGCAGAGCTGGGATACAGTCTGGAAGTGCCCGGCGATCAGTACAGCGCCGTACACCTGATCGCGTTCTCCACCCGCCGGCCGGAGACGGCCGCGCGAGTCGATGTGCGAGTGGGGTTCCGGGGGTTCGCGCCGCGCACGGCAGACGAGTGGGTGGATCAGGCAATTGACGTGCCCTATCTCGACGATGCCCGATCGGAGAAGGTCGTCTCCAGCATCCCGGTCAAGTTGGCCGACGGCTCGCAGGGCTACTTGCACCATCTGCGTGCTGCCATGCCGCAGACCGGACAGCTTCGGGAGTTCAGCCCGCTGGTGGTCCAGTTCACCCGGAAGGTCGAGGTCAAGCCCGACGAGTTCCTGAAACGCTTCGTCGAGCCCGACTCGGCGGCCGTCATTCTTGCGGTCACCATGGAACGGTCACCGCTTGAGATATCGTACACCGCGGACCAGCCCTGCAATCTCTTCAGCGAGGGCCAGCGGGCGATCTTCAACCTGAAGCTCACCAACCGCTCCGGCCGGAAGGTTTCGGCCCGGGCGTACGCCACCAGCAGCGGGCCGGGCCTGCCCAAGGAGCGGAACGCGCGCCGCGCCGAGTGGACCGTCGAGCAAAGCGTAGCTTTGCTGCCTGGGCAGTCGAAGACTGTGCCGCTGGATGCAACCCCCAAGGCCCGCGGTTGGTACACGTGCGTCCTCGGCGTCGAGGCCGACGGCAGACTCCAACAGCGGCGCGATACGACCTTCGTGTACCTCGCGCCGGACACCCGCAAGGCCCGGGAGGATTCCCCCTTCGGAATTTGGTGCTATTGGAACAGCCATACGGTGATCGATATCGAAGGCCGCATCGAAAAATTCTTCAACATCATGAACAAGGGGGGCTGGCGGTGGACGCTGGGCGGCCCCGGCGGCGGTTATCTTTCCGCGGAGGATTCCGCCAAGCGGAAAGAAAAGGGCGGCCAGACGATCGAAGACCAAGCCGCCATCCATCGCTCCATGGCGGAGAAATACAAGATCAAGGTTACCTTCGCGAAGCCGCCGCTGAAGCACTTTCCCGTCCAGGACAAGGAGAAGGGCGCCTACAACGGCCCCTTCTTCGACCAGGAGTTTTTCCAAACCAAGGTCCTCCCCTACATCGATTGGGCCAAGAATGTCGGGCTGGATAATGCCTACTTCATCCTGCACGAATCGCGCTTCGAAGGCGATGCGATCCTGATGCACTTCAACGAGCTGCTCGGCGGCGCGCCCTACCCGTGGAAACCGGAAACCAAAGCCCTGTTCCAGCAGCAGTTGCAAAACGCGCGCGATTACGGCCGGGCAATCAAGCAGGCCGTACCCGACGCCAAGGTGGTGATGTTCAACGACGGCGTCCAATTCGTCATGGAGCACCTGAAGGCAGGCTTCCCGGCCGACGCCTTCGACGTGATCGGGTTGGAAATGTACGGCTACCACTATCTCCCCGAGTCGCAGCCCGGCTGGCTCAACGTCCTGGCCGATCTCCAGATCGCCAAGATCATGCAGGCCAAGTACGGCTATCACAAGCCGGTGTGGCTGACCGAGGCCCTCTACCACAGCACGCGTCCCGGGGAAATGTGGATGCACGAACAGGCCGTCATCATGGTCCGCGAGGCCATGATTTGTCTGGCCTGCGGCGTCCAACGCATGTGCTCCTCCAACACAACGAACGATTGCGCCAACCCCTACGGCAAGAGTCTTTGGGGCCAAGCGGGCGTGTGTTTCCGCGAGCCCGAGTACAACCCCAAGACCAGCTTCGCCATGGTCGCCTGGCTGACCCAGGTCCTCGACCAGGCCCGGTATGCCGGCAAGCTGGCGCACGACAGCACCAGCTTGCACGTGCTGGACTTTCAGAAGGCCGACGGCTCGCACGTCTATCCGCTGTGGGTGGTCTCCGGCAAACAGAAGGTCACGCTGAACGTCCAGGACGACAAGGCCGTGGTCTACGACTGCTACGGGAACACGACTCCCGCCCCTGCAAAGGACGGACAACTCGTGGTCGAAGTCACCGATACTCCCGTTTATGTCACGGGCACTGTGGTCACTGCGGTGGCGGGTCATCAGGGGATCGAACTGGTGCCGCCCGCAGGTCGGGAAGTGGCAACGTTTGCCAGCGCCGGGCCGTTTGCGAGGACCGACACTGCCGATACTTGCCCGAAAGCGTTCAACATGCTGCCGGTAGTCCGAGGGAATTACCGCGCGGACATTGCGGACGTGGATGGCAAACCGGCCTTGCGGATCGAACTGCTGGACGACGACGACCCGCGCAAGCTCGTGGCACGGTACGGCGAGTTCCAACTGTCCCGGCCCATGCCGCTGCCCGGCCGGCCTTTTGCCCTGAACGTCCGCGCCAAGGGCAACGGCGGATGGGGCAAACTCGTGCTGGAGTTGACCGACGCCAAAGGCAAGAAGTTCACCTCCTTTCCCGACGGCGCCGCCGCCAATCGCGGCTTGCCCTACTTCACCTTCGACGGTTGGCAAACCATGCCGATCCCGCTGCCGGGCCGTTTCCAGGCCGATGCTTCCTTGAAGTGGCCGGCCAATCGCGACTGGCACGACGCCGGCGAGGTGACCTATCCGCTGTCGCTGACGAAGATCATCGTGCTCATGCGACCGCACATCCTCTACGTGGACGAACAGCGGAATGTGGAGAATCGCTTGGTCTATCTCGAAGGCCTGAGCGTCACCGAGGCGCCCGAGGGGATGTGAGGCCGAGGGGACGCGGCGTCTTGAAAATGCGTCACGTGTCGGCCCGAAACCGGCCCGGACCTGAAAAACCACCTACGGAGAACCCGCCATGAGGTACACACGTTTTCGACGCTCACCTGCCATTGTGGTCGTTCTGGTTTGTTGGATGGCGTGCTGGTGCGCGCCGGCGATTTTCACGGCCCGGGGTGCCAGCGAGGAAGGCGAAGCGCCGGCCTGGGCCAAACAGCGCCTGCCCGATTGGCTCAAGCCGTCGCTGCTGGGCAAGCATGGCCTGCCCGAACCGTGGTGCTCGCGCCCCGGTCCTCTGGCCGTGGGCGTCGGCGGGATTGACCGCTGGCAAGCCAACCACTTTATCGTCTATCGCCGCGAGACGGCCAAGTTCCTTTACGGCGAGTACACGCCCACCAAGGTTGATTACCACAAGGGACTTTTTCCTGCCCTGGAGAGAATCGTCGCACAGTATACCACTCCCGATCAAACCGATCGCCAGAAGGCGGTCGCCCTGCTGACCGAGGCGATGGCCAAGCACCTGCTGCACCCCGAGGTGCCGCCCGTGGGTCCCATGGTGGCGGCCAATCGCGCCCTGGACGACGAAGCCTTGCTTGCCAGCGGCTGCGCCTGGTGCAACGAACAAGCCCGGGTCTACATCCGGCTCTGCCAGATCGCCGGCGTCCCGGCGCGGATGATTTACCTGTTCTACTCCGATGGCAAGATGGGCCACGTGGTCGCCGAGTTCTATGCCGACGGTCGTTGGTGCATGGCCGACTCCAGTTGGATCTGCGTGTTTCCCGATGACCGCGGCCGGCTCCTCTCGGCGGCCGAATTGCACACGCCCGAGGCCAAGCCTCTTGTCGAACGGATCTACATGGCCCGCTGGACGGAAATCCTCAAGCACAGCAGCGATCCCAGTGATAGGGAATTTGCCACGAAAGGCCCCGACGCAATTCGCAAGAAGAAAGAGTTCGGGCCTTCCAAGGCCGACCAGTTCGGGTGTTTCGGCGTGCTGAACTACCCGCTGCCACCGGCCTCGGCGGATTAGCGTTCGACTCGTCCATCGGTGTCAGTTGACCCATACGGGGCTGGAGATCGCTTCTTCGCCATCGGTTTGGATGATGCGGACGTAATAGAGGCAAGGTTTGCCGGCGTCGAAGTCGGAATCATACCAGGTGAGCTTCGCCAATTCGCTGTCGGGCTCATGAACGTGGACGGTGCGGCAGTCGCGTTTGACCTCGATCCGCTTGATCGGTGCGGTGCCGACAACGTCGACCTCGATCCGTGGAGCGTCGTCGGTGTGTACCTCGCTGCCCATCGGCTGGCCGGCAACGTGGAAGTCGAGCAGAATCCGGGCCCCGCTAGTAGCGTAAGTCCGGCGCTCGTAAAGAGCACGGAAGATCGACGCGCGAGACAACTCCTCGGCCTGCACTGCGATCAGTGCCATGCCGATCTCCTGCGTATCCCAATGGTGCGACGGTTTGAGGCACCCGTAGCCCGGGTTGCCGGAGTGGTTGTCGCCGCTGGCCATGATCCCCAAGCGGTGGCCGGCGGTGAGGAACGTGGCGGCCCAGTCTTCGCTGCGGCGGTGCTCGCTGAAGATCTCGATCAGTCGCTGCACTTGCGGGTCGTGCCACTGGGGATTTCCTCGTCGCCCGCCCCAGTGCGGAATGCAGAACACGGTTCCCGGCTCGAAGTTCTCACGCAGCAACTTCAGCAACTTCGTAATGTGGTCGACCTTCGTGCTGTCGTGGTCCATTTGGTAATTCTTCGGGTGGTACATCAGCGGCGAACGGTAGATGGGCGGGTCGTCGCCCAGGAAGTACACGTTGTGGTCGCCGCCGACCGCCGAGGTACCACTCCACTCAAAGGCGCTGATCGTGACGAACCGCCCGGGCTCGTTAAAGCGTTTCGTCACCTGTTTGTTCAGTTCCCACATCTCGTCGAGGATCTCGAAGGCGTGGTCACTGACTGCAGCGAAGTCCAACGCGGCGACCCGTTTGGCGAAGTCGTAGGCCTGCTCGACCGTACCCCGACCGTCGGATTGCAGAGTATGCGTGTGCAGATCGCCCCAAAACACGCGTGTCGCGGGCCGGTTCTCGGCGACGCGGACCGGGTTGCTGCGATCCGTCAGGTCGCCGTCGGTGACGGAGACGGTGTGATCGCCCGGAGTGCGGAGGACGATGTTCTCGAATCGATGCACACCCCGATCATCGCCAGTGAAAGTGAACGCCTCGGGCAGTTCGGCCCGTGAATCGGTCGAGGTCAGACGCACCTGGCCTCGGTACCGTGCCGCCGGATTGCCGAAGCGATCCTCGGCACGGACCAGGCACCAGCAGGGCTCACCGGCGACCGCGTGGGACGGCGTCAGTACGATGAGCTTCGTCGGCCCGGCAGCGACGATCTCGACCGTGGGGATTTCTTCAAGCGGCAGGTATTCGTCGCTGCTGGTGATGTCGACATAGCATTTCAGTCCGTAGTGGGTCTCGTCGAACGGTTGCACACGCCAGCCTCGACTGCCGCCGCGCCGGTCGCCGAAGGTGATTCGCAGTTGTTCGCCCGACTTGAGTCCCGGCTCGCTGACGATGGCCTGCACGAGGTTCTGCCAGGCAAAGTATTGCGAACCGAGCGTGCCCGATCCGGGGATCGAGATATCGACGGGCACCCCGCCGTCGGCCTCGGCCGTAAGGTAGCCGCCGTCGCGAGGGTTGCGTGTTTGCGGCATCTCGGCGACCCAGTCTTGCAGATGCCTCAGCCCGATCCGCAGCCCTCCGCCGGCCTTGATACCGCGCTGGCCTGCGGTATACACGAGCGTCCAGGTCTGCAATGTATAGACCTCGACGCGATCCGGTCCCTCCAAGGAGACCGTGCCGATGCCCAACTTCCGACCTCGGTCTGCTGCACGTTGCTCCTGCCTGTTGGGCACCAGACGTCGGAGCGATCCACCAAAGAGCTTGCCGCTCCCCGCCAAGAACGCTGCCACAGCTTCAAGGAACGTGCGTCGGGTGGTGGTCGTTTTCATCGGCGTAAGCTCCGGCCAACAAGTCAAGAACCTCTTCAATGTACCATCGACCCACACGTTTTTCAAGGTGGCCAACACGCGGTATGCGGCCATGCACCTGATCGCCCTCTCAACCAACCGCGCGGGCACGGCTGGGCGGACGTCAATCCGCGGCGGCACGATGGGCGAGCCGCTGGTGAACTTCGACGGCTGGCAGACCATGCGTTTCTTGCTGCCGGGCAACTACCCCAGTCCCAACGACAAGCTCCACTGGCCGGGAAACGCCGATTGGCAGGGCACGACAGGCGCCGCAGCGCAGCCGGCTGAGGACATCGTCTATCCGCTAAAGCTCACCAAGGTGATCGTAGCGATGAGACCGGAAATCCTCTATGTCGAAGGCCGTGCCTTCCCCGAACTGGTGATCCACTTGGAACGCCTTGTCGTCCTGCCCCCTCCGGAAGGAATGTAAGCACGCTAAACGAACGTACCAAACAGCCCCACGAATTTCGTTGATCCCATCCTGCTGGGCTCTCTTTAATAATGTTGGGCAGTCTGCCACGCAGACGTTTGGTAAGCCCAGTTAACGCGGGCCGTAGTGCGGCAGCGAACTACCTAGCTCATAGGCGCCGAGGTCCGGCGCGGTACCCCGGTAGCCGTCGTTGACGTTCGGCAGGACCACGCCTGCATCGATCGCTCGTGAGGTAGGCGAGAGCTGCAGGTCGTTCAACTCGACGTCGAACTGCGTTTGAACTGCGTCGGGTGGCTTCACGCCCGACCGGAACGCCTTCTCGGGGTCGAGGCGGACGGCGTGCCGGTAGGCGGGCGAATCGTCAGCCGCATCTTCCAGGGTGGCGTATCGTGTACCGTTCCACTTGAGGAAGAGCTCCCATTGCCCCCCAAAGCCGTCAAAGTCGAAATCGCAATCGTGCATCTGGGCGGTCGTTTCATAAGCATAGTTGGCGGTGGTACCCAGGAACAGGTTGTTGCGGTAAACGCAGTTCGAGACGGTAGTGTTGGCGAAGAGCAATAGCGGCATGCCCACCTTGACCGACGTGTTGTGGTAGAAAATCGCGCCCGAGGGGTGGTTGTGCATCTTGAACGTCTCCATGCCGACGTTATAGATCGCGTTGCGAAAGACGTAGACCGGCCCGCCGTGGACCGGCTGCACCGAGATCCCCTGGAAGACGTTGGTCAACCGGTTGTCGAAGCAGCGGGTGTTGTGCTCCGAGTAGTCCATTTCGATGCCGTCGTCGGTACACTCGGAGATCTCGTTGCCGTAGAAATCGATCGCCGCGCAGGGATAGGTTGAAAAGGTGTCGATCGCGTCGCCGAAACGACTCACGCGGTTGTAACAGACGACATGTCCCGTGCCGGCGATTTGCACTCCACGGCGATCTTCGATCCCTTCTGCCCTCGGCCAATTCGAGCGGCCAATCATCACATTGTCGGCGATGAGGATATGATGCTGGGCCTCGGCGTTCCTGGTGGCAACGAAGCCGTGGTCCACGTCGCGGAGCAGGCAGCGGCGGAGGACGAGGTTGGCTCCTCCGCTGACGGCAATTCCCCAGCGGGCATTCTGGACCGTGAGGCCTTCGAAAATCACGTCGTGCAGGCCGGGAGCGTTGATCACGTTGCTGGCCCCTTGGCCGTCGAGAACCACCTCGCCGTCGCCGGCGGCCACGATGCCAATGGGTTCGCCCGGCACGCCGCTCAGCGGTCGAAATGTCCCACGATAGACGCCCCGATGGAGTCGCAAGATTTCTCCCGGCCGGGCTTTGGATAGTGCGTCGGCAAGCTGGCCGGGATAGACATCCACGGTTGGAGCGTCGGGCGAGAGACGCGGCTCCGCCCAGGTCTTCATCCGAAGGATCCGCTCGGCGTTGCCGCCGTCGGGATCTTCCAGGGACAGCTTGACCTCGTACGCGGTCTCCTCCTCCAGGTCGAAGACGGAGCCGGCGAACATCGTCCGGCCGGCCTGGCGATGGTCCGGCTCGCGGAGGGCCGCCGTCTCCACACGGAAAAGGTCGAGGCCGGGTCGCCACGTTTCGCTTCCGATTTTGCGGTAGGCCACGGCGATCCGTGCATTGCCGTTTCCGTCGCCGCCGACCAGCCACCGTACGCCGAGGCATTTTAGGGTCGACACTTCCTCGATCAACACACCCGGCTCCGCGGGGTTGCCGGCCGGTGCAGGCGGGAGAGTGCTAGTCGATGCTTCACTCTTTTTGGGCTCGCCGGAGCCGTGAGGGCTGGAAGGAGTGTGCTTGGGGTTGTAGTGGCTGATGTCCGACCGGTCCGTGTCGTCCGGCAAGGCGAGCTTGAGGTCGAATGGCTCGAACGTCACCGAGTCGAGCACCTGCACCTCGCTGACCGAGAAATATCGCTCCGGGCTGACCGCGAAACGGACGTAGCGAGCCTCGACGGCCTTGGGGGGAATGAGGAGGAAGTTGGGGCCGCGGAGGGTCTCTTCGTCCGGCCACATGTCGTTCACCGGGATGTCTTTCCAGCGGAGGTTGAAGTCGAAGAATCCCTGGCTGACGTACTGCTTGTCGTCCAGGCTGGTGAGGACCTCGACCTTGTCCTTGACCTCACCCTTCAGTGCGTCCCACGACGGATGGCCGCCGGCCTGAATGCGGAAGGCCGCGCATTTCTCGACCTGCTCCAGGTCGACGGTCACCACCGGCATGTCGCCTTTGCTCCACAAACCGCCATAGCGGTAGGCGCCGCCGCCGGTGTAGGGCGAGCCTACAATCCCGTCGGTGAGGATTTTCCCATCGGGGTCTCCGGATCCCCAGTTATCCCGTGACGGCACCGTCGAGACATACGACTTGCCCACGGCCAGGTTGTTGCCGTAGGTCACCCAGCGGTCTTGATGCTTCTGGGCGTCGGGGGTCTCCTTGCCGTCGCTGTAGCCGTATCCGACCGGCGCCGGTCCGCTGGCCAACGTATCCTGAAGATTGATCCGCAGCGATTCCATCACGGGGTGGTCCAGGCCGCCGACATTGATCTCGTACATGCAGGGTAGTGACTCCACCAGTTGCGTGTGGCTGCGTTGGATCATCGTGTAGTCGGCCTGAAGCTCGTTCCAGGAGAAGGTCACTTCCACTGGCTTTGGTCGCGCGTCGGCCGGCCGGTAGTTGGCCTCCATGCGTACGGCGTACAGACCGCAAACGTCGCGACCGGCATTGAATGCGTTCCACAGGTACTTGAACAGCACGCTCTTGGTTCCGGCCGGGATGCTTTCCACCTTCTCATGGTGGATCACGTCCCAGGGGCTGGTCGTGTCGATGAGCGAATAGCTGCGATTCCACGTCTTGCCGCCGTCGAAGCTGTGCAATAGATCGACGTGGGCTTGCAGGCCCCGGTTGTAGAAACGCCCGCCGTAGGTAACGGACGTGATGTCGCGGGGCGCATCGATGCGGAAGACGACATACGCCTCTTCACCCCCTTGCTCGGCGCAAAGGGAACTCAAGTAAGGACGCTGTTCGGGCTGGCTGACGTTCTTCTCTTCGACAACGTACGCCTGGTAACGAGGCCTGCTGAGATCGGGCCAGAGGACGATCGATTCCGTCTGCTCTCCAGCTCCCACATACACCCGGTTCTTACCCAGTCGGAGACGGGGCAAGGTCTTGCTGTTGAGCTGCGTGACGGTTTCGAAGGCGATCGACCGAAGCTGGGCGTCGGACGCGTTGGTCTTGCCCTTGAGGATCACCTTGACCAGCACTTCGTAGGCGCCGTTGACCGGCTCGATGAGCCGCAAGTCGACGGGAATCCTCCCCGTCTTGTCCGCTCGCCAAACCTCGTCCCACGCCAGGCCGTTGGTCGTGCTGACGGCGATGGCAGCCAGATCGTCTGCGGTCTGGCGGATCATCGTGGCATTGATCGCCAGCGAGGTGATCACGTTGGCCCCCTCGACCTTGAAGACGATTTCACCCGCCTGGTCGGCCTGAGCAGGTTCCACGCCCGCGGGCTCGATTGCTTCGACCTTGCTCACGGCGTGGGCCGTCTTGGTCAACGCGGAGGCCGTGAGCAGGGGCGTCCATTCGCGCAAGCCGTTGCCACGGATGTTATAGCGGGGATTAACGGACTCCGGATCCCATCCTTTGTTCTCGTTGGGCACGTAGTAGGCCGGATCGGCCCGGAAATCGGGCCGCTTGTCGTTCGGCCGTGTCGCGTCGGGGCTGTCGGCATCGAGGCGGTGGTAGTAGCGTGTATACACCTCGTTCTCGCGAAGATTGAGGATGTAACGATGCCCCAAGTCCCAGTTGTTGAGGTAATCCCGATACTTCAGCCCCCGGGGATTGAAGCAACGGTACTCGTCGGCTAAGGAGCGAATCGTGTCGCAGCCGGCCAGGAAACCGTTTGGGCTGGTGGCGGTCAGGCAATGGTACTTGGCGATGTGCCCCGGCTCGCTTATTCCGCCGCTGGCCGCGCAGGCACCTTCGGCGCCGATGTCCTCCACGCCGGCGATGGTCGTCCCGTCGCAGAGCGTGTAGATCGCCGACAACGAGCTGTCATACATGTGCCAGCGGCCGTCATATTCCACCTCCGGCACGGTGTGCAGGCTGATGTCCCAGAATTTCACATCGAGTCCCATCGCCCCCCAAATCGCGCAATTGGCCCCGGCCACCGTGCTGCACATCATGTAGCCGTAATCGTTGAACTGGCGGATCGGGTCAGTCAACTCCCGGCCGTGCAGGATCATCGGCGCGGTCTGGCGGCGGGCAATGTGGTTCCAGTACCAAAGGGCCCAGCACTTGTCCTTCGTGTTCTTACGGTTAGAGGTGATACTATAGATCATGCTGCCGATGTCGGCATAATCGGGGTTGCCATCGGTAACCACCTTGACGTTGCACATCTGCGCCCGCGCTCGGCTTTGAAACCCGAACACGAGAGCGGCAACCAGCGAGGCAACCAGAAAGTGCTTCATTCCTCGAACGTGGGTGCAACTGGGGGCTGGCATGGGATGACTCCTGTCGATGAGGTGGGGACTTCTGCTATCAGTCCAGAGAGGCGGCCTGGCTGTTGTATGCAACGTCTTTCAGTCCCATGGTAGTCGCCCGCGCGAGCCGATGCAACACGCACCACGGATAAAGATCGCGTCGCCAACCGTTTGCTCATGATGGTACATTCAAGTAGAATTGCCCGTTTGGCACGAACTGGCGCTTCGCGTCCCCACCCCTTTACAGAAAGGCACGACAATGATGAAGGCTTGGATTGCGGCGGCGTGTGGGGTGGTGTTCCTGACCAGCAGTACCTTGTACGCTCAGACGGCCGGGTGGCGCCACGAGATGAAGCTGGTCGACTATATGGGGATCTATGACTTTCCCGAGGAGTTGGTCAGCTTCCCATTCACCTGCCCAGCCAATGCGGTACGGAAAGAGCACCTGAAGCTAGAGCGCGAGGGGGATGAGTCGCCGGCGGAATACCAACTCTCCAATGTTGTGGAGAGCGGCGGATACCTAACCAGCGCCACGGTGCATTTCCGCAGCGATCTGCCTCGCAGCTCCAGCCGGCTCTTCAGACTCGTCTACGATCCGGCCTATACCGCCAAGTTCACCCCGCGCGTGACCTTGACGACCCATGCGGACGGGACGGCAGTGATCGGCGCGAATCTGCAGCAACTTCGCGTGCCCGCCGACGGCGCAGCGGCTTCAACCAATTCGGCCCCGATCCTAGGCATTTCGCGCGATGGTGGGATGACGTGGGTCGGCGGCTCAGCGCTGCTGCTGCCGCAGGGCGTCACACTCAACAGCGTGCGTGGGACGATCGTCGACCAGGGGACGCTGTTCATCAAGTACCGCCTGCTCTATACCTTCAACTCCAACCGCACCTGGCAGGTGGACCTGATAGTCCAGCCTAATGAGAAGCACGTGCTGGTGGATGAGTCGCTCAGCGGTTTTACGCCGGAGGATGCGGCGTTCTGGAAGCTGTCGTTCCAGAAGGGGCTGGAGCCGGATGCCCGGCTGGTGATGTGCAACGGCGGGTACAACGCGGGCCCCCGCGGGCAATACTGTGGGGCCTACGATAAGGACCTGCGGGCGGACGGAGCGCTGCCGTACCAGCTTGGACTCTACACCGCCAACTCCTACGGCGTGATGCGCTCGACGGTATTCTTCAACGACAACGGCCAAAACGCGTTGATCTTTGCCATCAACCGCCCCCGCGACTGGAAGACCGCCGCGCGCCGTGTATGGAGCGCCATGAATGCGCCGGAGAACCTTTACTTCTATCACTGCAACGGCGACAGCTACGCGCGGCTTGCACTGCTGGGACGCGAGCGGCACTGGGCGCTCAGTTTGATCCCGCGCGACGAGGTGGTGATCAGCGAGCTGCCGGTGGCGCCGGCGGATCAGCCGACCCGAAAGAAGAGCACGCCGCGACGATATGCCGTCCGCAAGGACCTCGAAGGCTATGCGGGCGAATCGCGAGGGCAGTTCGGCGCCGGGCCGGAGGTGCGGCTGTGGCAGAAGCTGACCGACTTCAGCCTCAACGCCTACAAGGACATGGTCTTCGATTTCGACGAGCCGCTGACGCCGTACGATCCCGAGGGCGAGAAGTGCAGCTACGACGATTATTGGATGAAAGGGGTGCGCGGCGGGAGCCTTCGCGGCTATATGTACCAGTTGATTCAGCGCTACTGGGACGTTTCCGGTGCGTTGCAGAGCGCCTTCGGCACGAAATACGAGTTTTACGCCAACAGCCGGGCCGGTTGGACCGCCGACGAGCGGCGGCGGATCCGCTCGATCCTTATCTTCGCCGCCAACTTCCTGGTCGAAGACAGCTTCTCACCGCATGCCAGCATGATGGCCGGACAACCGAATTTCGTCTTTGACGCCAAGGGCTCGATACCCGTGGCTGTCACGACATTCCCGAACCACCCGCACGCGGAAAGGTGGAAGAGCGAGTTCACGCGATTCTGGAGCGAGTGGCTCGACGTGTATACGCGGCGGGCGAATCCGCGGCTGAATACCCACGGCGGACGGTGGATGGAGAACATCGCCTGCTACTGGATAGCCTCGCTGATGAGAAGCTTTTATCCGGCCGAAGCAATGAGCCGCTGCTATGACACCGAGATTTACGCCCATCCGCTGTTTAAGGACCTGATCCGCTGGACGCTGGACGGACTGGCTCCCAGCGAGGAACCCTGCCGGCGGCTGGTGCCTATCGGCGCCCATGCCCGGGGCGACGTCGAGGCCGAGCGGATACGCAAGGCGGCCGAGTTGCTCGAGAAGAGCGATCCGGCGCTCGCCGGGCAGCTTCTCTGGTGCCTGACCGACGGCAAGGAAGGGACCAGGCCCGACCTCCGCTCGCGGCTCTACACCGACTACGGCGCGGTGATGTGGTACGACTCGGGTGGGCCGCACGAGGCGTTCTTGACCATCCAGCAGCTTAACGGTTCCGGCTATCGCTGGACGGCCAGCAGCAACGGCGCGCTATACTACGCCACCAAGGGGCACCGCTGGAGTTGGAACGGCGCCGAACAAAACGGCGATAGTTTCGACATCAATCAGCTTCCGCTGTTCAATCTGGACGGCAAGTCGCTGGGGGCGCACGAGGTGGACGGGCTGCTCTATGACTTTGATTTCGCGCAGTTCTACAAGGCCGCCGGGTCCAACCCCGCTTACCCCTGGCGCGGCGTGATGATGCTGCGCGACGATTACCTGGCCGTGTACGATCACGTGGCCGACCCCAAGGTTTTGGGCAAGTTCCAGTGGTGCAACTACGAGGCGTTTCTTCAGGCGGAGTACTTCGCCCGGCCCGACTTCACCGACCTGAAGGCGACCTGCGTGCCGCGTTTGAAGGGCGCTGGCCCGCTGAACTGGGACTGGGGCGACGAGACGCCGCTGGAGTCGATGCGGCCCGGGCCGTTTTCCGTCCGCTGGACGGGCATGCTCATGCACGACCGCTCGACGGGCATGCCGCCGGCGGCGGGCGATTATTCCGTCGTGGCCGAAGTCAATCCCGGCGACGAGGCCCGCATCTGGCTTAATAAGCAATTAGTCTACGATAGCACCACGGGCGAATCGGTGCGG
The DNA here is from genome assembly GCA_035527455.1 of Thermoguttaceae bacterium. Classification (GTDB taxonomy): domain Bacteria; phylum Planctomycetota; class Planctomycetia; order Pirellulales; family Thermoguttaceae; genus DATLAN01. The sequence continues at coordinate 3,158 of DATLAN010000156.1, read as the reverse complement.
ACGCGGCTGGGCGACCACGAGTATGCCGACCTGAAGGTGGAGTATGTTCACCACACCGGCCCCGCGCGGATCAGCGTCAAGTGGGGTACCGACAGGCTGCTCCCGCCTCATCCTCAGGACACGTTCCACCGGCTGGCGATGCCGCAACTCTACCCGGTGAAGGCGGGCGCCGGCGATCAATTGCACGTCGTCGCACCCAGGGCGCACCAGGTGGAGCCGAAGCCCTACGGAGCGGTCATCGACGGCAAGGAATACGTCTTCTGTTGCGCTGCCGAAGTGAAAGCCACCGACGGTCCGGCCGTCTTCATCGGCACGGCAGGCTACGCCCGCGAGAACGAAGTGGCGCTATTCGAGGGCACAAGGGTCGGCTTCAATGGATTGGCGGTGCAGCGCATCTCGGGCGACTTCGGCATCAGCGCCAGCCAGCAGGCCGATGGCACTCTCGCCGGCCGCCTCGTCGGGCGCTCGGGCGGAACGATCAAATTGACTCCACCGTTCCGCTTTGATGCCTCGCGTTGCCAGGTCAAGCTCAACGGTGCCGTCGTCCCCCACACGCTCGAGGGTGGCGCGATTCGTTTTGATGTACACATCACGCAATCCGACGGTCCCAAGAGCTACACGATCACTGGAAATCGCGAATCGAGTGTTCAGACGATCCCGTTCCCTCTCCGCTGCGATTGAAGGCGTCTATTCCTCAGAACCCGTGCGTTGTGAAACGGTACCAGTGAAGCAACGCAAGCCTCCTGTCTCGCTGCCAACGTAGACACGTCCGCCGACGACCGTTGGAGAACTGACCGATAGGCGGAGTTCACCCGGTTGGTCCTTGTCGTTGAGATAGTGCTTCTCGTAAACTCCGCCGTGTGCGGCGTGGAGCACAGCCAGGTAGCCGTCATTGCTGACGGCATAGACGTACTGCCCGGCCAACCGGCTGGCCTTGACAATTACACGAGCTACCACCGAGGTATCAACGGGATCATGGTTGACTTAGCCGATCTGCCCGAAGGGGTCACGCCGGAGGTGGGCGACTTCTTGTTTCACATCGGCAATGACGACACGTCGGGGGATTGGGGGCCGGCTCCGATTCCGACGGTTACCGTGCGGGCCGAGCCGCTTGGGCTGGTCGAAGACGACGTCTTCTGCTTCGGCAATGCCGTGGCGGAGGCCGACAATTCGACCACCGACACACAAGTCACCACCGCCGACCTGCTTCTGGCCCGCAATAACCCACGTAACTTCCTGAATCCGGCCCCGATCGATTACCCGTACGACTTCAACCGCGATGGGCGGGTCAATGCGACCGACGTGCTGCTGGCGCGGAACAACCAGACGAGCTTCGCCAACGCGCTCAGGTTGATCGATCTGCCTGGGCAAGCATCACCTGCTTTGACAGACGAAAGCCCGCTTCCAGCGTCGGAACCAGAGATCGACTTGGACTGGCTTTCCGCGTACGAGCAGCTTACCAGAAGAGACCAGTCAGCCAAGAACCGCAACAATGTCGAAGCGGCTGTGGATAAACTTATAGCAACATACTTGCCGTGAGCAACCGCCAGCTTCACGATCCTTCACAGCTCTGCCGACCCAAAGCCTCCCAATCTCTACTCCACCGCGCCACAACTCCCGCCTGCCTCACAACTCGCTCTTCCCCTCGTCTCTCATACCCACCCTTGCCCATCGTCGACAAATGCCTCGCGCCCGGGTACGTATGCCAACGGTAGATGTACGATGGCACACCACCCGGCGAAGCCATGCGAATCCCCGCTTGCTTGAACCGCCCAGCCAGCGCCTGATCCTGCCCCGACTGCATGGCCGGATAGCCTCCGACGGAAAGGAACGCGTCGCGGGTGAAGCCCCAGGCTCCGTGGAAAAGTCCGCCCGTCGGCTTCCGCTCAAGGCGCGTGCGCCGATCAATCCAGACTTCTTCCGGTCGCGACCATGGCACACCCGATTCCAACACACTGGCCATCGCTTCCAGGTGCCACGGAAGACAGATGTCGTCGTCATCCCAGACAGCGAACGCATCCACATCCGCCGAAGCCAAAGCGGCACACGCATTCCGCTTCTCGCCAAGTGTCCGGAATCGCTTTCCGACCGACAGCAACCACCATCCAGGGCCCGTCTGCTCATCGTGCTGCCCGGCATCGTCCAGTACAATCAGCTCGCGCTTTTCCAGCGGATACGTCTGCCGCTGAAACGACTCGATGGCTTCGGCCAATTGCTCAGGCCGATTGTACGTGCAGCAAAGACAGGCCATCTTCATCGTGGTACTCCTCCCGCCGCTACGCTTTCTGTCCGCCCTTTACCGTTCTCTACCTGAGGATGAGTTCGGCGGGACAAGATCAGTCGATCCCGGCTCAGCGGGCCGAACTCGAAGCCTACGCTAAGAAACACGGCTACGAGATCGTCGGGGAATACCTCGACGAGGCGATCTCCGGCGACGACACCGAGCGGCGAGCCGGTTTTTTGCGAATGCGAGAGGACGCCCAGCGAGGCGAGTTCGACGTTGTGCTCTGCTGGGACCAGGATCGGTTCGGGCGGTTCGATCAACTCGACGCCGGGTACTGGATCTACCCCTTTCGCCAAGCAGGGGTCCGACTTGAGACGATCGCACAGGGTTCGATTGATTGGGAGGACCTCACCGGACAATTGATCTACTCGGTCAACCAGATGGGCAAGGCCCAGTTTATCCGAGATCTAGCCCGCAACACATGCCGGGGAATACTATCGTCGGCGAGGGACGGCCGAGCCGGGACGGGAGGCCCGAGCCCCTACGGTTACAGGTCAAGAGACGGTGTGGTCTCAATCGTTACCGACGAGGCCGAAGTGGTCCAGTGGATCTTTCACGAATATCTGAAGCCGGGAGCCTCGCTCATGGGAATCGCGGCAAAACTCAACCGGCGAAGGGTTTCACCTCCCCGAGGCAAAGTCTGGCGAAGCTCGTCCGTCCGAGCGATTCTCAGAAGGCAAAAGTACTGCGGGACGTTCGTCTATGGTGAGCGGAACGATCTCGCCAACAGCAATTCCGCCAAGCGCGATGAATTGCTCGGTGATTTGTTCACGTGGCTCGAATCCACCGACGCGCTGGTCCCGACCCAACCGAATCCCGCATACGCCCCGGCCGCCGTGGAATAGAATGCCGGGAAAGATCGCAAAACCGGGAC
>DATLAN010000155.1:0-8704 GCA_035527455.1 Thermoguttaceae bacterium | reverse complement strand
ATGGCCGACGTAACGATCTACCTCGATCTGGACGCCGACGGCCGACGCGACTTCGGCGAGCCCTCCGCGCCGACCAACCAAGACGGCGTGTACAGCTTGACGAACGTTCTGCCCGGCACGTACACGGTGCTCGAGGTCGTGCCGGCCGGTTACCGACAAACTTTTCCTACCACCGGCCAGGGACCGCACGGGGTGACCATCTCACCGGGAGAGACGGTTACGGGCATCGACTTCGGCAACTACCAACTGCCGGCTGAAGTGCACGGCATTACCTGGGAAGACCTCGACGGTGACCACGTGCGGGACATCGGCGAGCCGGGCATGCCGGGCGTGACGATCTACCTGGACCTCAACTACAACGGCCAATTGGACCCAGAAGAACCACGTGCGGTGACCTTGGCCGATGACTCGGGAACTCCGGAGGATGAGGCAGGAACGTATGCGCTGACAGACCTTGCGCCGGATACGTATAGCGTGGCCCAGGTCGTACCCGATGGCTATGTGCAGACCTTCCCCGACGGGTCGGGCGTCCACGTCCTGGCCCTCCAGCCGGGCGACGTTGCGGCGGACATCAATTTCGGCAACAGTGAACCTGGCGAAATCCGCGGCACCAAGTGGGAGGACATGGACGGCGACGGCACGCGCGACGCCGGCGAGCCCGGTATGGCCGGCGTGACGATCTACCTGGACCTCGACCACGACGGCCGACGCGAGACCGAAGAACCGTCCGCGGTGACGAATGAAGACGGCGAGTACGCGCTGGTGGGCCTTGTGCCCAACACGTACGCCGTGGCCGAAGTCGTGCCCAGTGGATACGTGCAAACCTTCCCCAGCAAGATGGACCCGTATGTCCTGACGCTCCAGCCGGGCGAGGTTCTTATGGGCATCGACTTCGGCAACATCAAAGCGGCCGAAATCCGCGGCGCCACGTGGGAGGATCAAGACGGTGACGGCGTGCGGGACGCGGGCGAGACGGGCATGGGGGGCGTGAGGATCTATTTGGACCTCGACCACGACGGCCAACGCGACGCCGACGAGCCTTCCACTCTCACCAATGCAGACGGCGAGTACGCGCTGACGGATGTTGCGCCGGGTACCTATGCCGTGGCCGAGATCGTGCCCTCGGATTATCTGCAGACGTTCCCAGCCATCTGGCAGGGACCTTACTCGGTGACGGTCGAAGCCGGGCAGATCCTCATGAACATCGATTTCGCAAACAAGAGAAAACTAGGCACGGAGGGTGAAATCCGCGGCACCAAGTGGAATGACCTCGACGGCAACGGACTGCGCGGTCCCGGTGAACCGGGACTGGCCGGCGCGACGATCTATCTGGACCTGGATCGTGACGGTGAACTCGACGACCACGAACCCTGGACCGTCACCGACGCCGACGGTCAGTACACGCTTCCGGACGTGGCGCCCGGTGCCTACAACGTAGCCGAAGTCGTGCCCGGTGGTTACGAGCAAACCTTTCCCCCCACCTCGCACCGCACCGGCGAACTGAGTTTCGTCCAAGTGTTGAAGGATGGTCAGTCTGGCGTGGACGGACTCGACTGGGCACATCGGGTAGCGGTCAGCCCGGATGGTCGTCACGTCTACGCGGCGGGCAGAGAGGACAACGCAGTGGCGGTGTTCAGCCGCGATGGGGCCACGGGTGAACTCAGGTTCGTCGAGGCAGAAAGAAATCCCTGGGGATTGAATTATCCGGGGAGACTTGTCATCAGCCCCGACGGCAACCACGCGTATGTCTGCTATGGGAGTGGGTTGGGAGTATTGGAGCGTAACGCCTCCACCGGTGAGTTGACCTTCGTTCAGGAACTTGCCGAGTTGGACGCCTCGGCAATCGCGCTGAGCCCCGATGGGAGGCACGTCTATGCAACGGAAGGCAACTCGCTGGTCGTATTCAGCCGTGTTGCCGCATCGGGCAGAATAAGCTCCGTGCAAGTGTTGACCAACGGACAAGACGGCGTCGACGGATTGACCAACCCGGTCTCCGTGGTCGTCAGCCCGGATGGAAACTACGTTTACGCCACCACCGGCCGCACTGAGGACACCGTGGCAACGTTTAACCGTAACCAGGTCACCGGTAAGCTGACTCAGGTACAGGTGTTGCAGAACGGCCAGGGGTCGGGTGGATCGATTTACCCGATCGACGTAGCCGTCAGCCCTGACGGTGCCCACGTATACATCGCCGGCATAAACGCTAGCGACGTAGCGGCGTTTCGCCGTGACGCGTCGACGGGTGAGCTTGCCCCTATTCAAGTCCTGACAGGCGTGGACGGTTTGGGTGGTGCAGGGGCGGTGTGCCTGAGCCCTGACGGAAAGAACGTATATGTCGCCGGTGGGTGGGATAACCGCTTGGTCGTATTCGAGCGAGACGCATCGACCGGCCGGTTGAGCTTCGTTCACGCCGTGAAAGACAATCAAGACGGCGTGGATGGGCTCCAGGACGTCAACTCGGTGACGGTCAGCCCCGACGGTCGCCATGTCTACGCGACCGGCATCGGGGACGACGCGGTGGCCGTCTTCGACCGTGCCCCACCACCCGGACAACACGCCCTCGCCGTCGAGCGCGGCGAGGTCGTGACGGACGTCGACTTCGGCAACCGGCCGACCCCCGTTCCGGTCGTGATCAGCGATTCCTCCCGTGTGGAACTGGAGTCAGGTACAGTCGCTTTCGAGTTCATCGTCACGCTGACCGAGGCTAGTGTCACCACGGTAACCGTGGACTACGACACAGCCGATGGGACGGCTACGGTCAGCGATGGTGATTATGGCCCCGTCAACGGCACATTGACCTTTACCCCCGGGGACACAATCAAGACGGCCACGGTCCGGGCGAATGGGGACAGGAAGATCGAGGCCGACGAGACTTTCCTTGTCAACCTCAGCAACCCGACCTTTGCCACGCTGGCCGACAGCCAAGGACTGGGGACGATTGTCAACGACGATTGGGATATCGAAGTGGCCCTGGTGCCCGTGCTCCAGCCTTCCCCCTCTTCGCTGCCCGGGGCGGCGCTGCCGGGGGCGATCGATGCGGTGCAGGCGGGCCAGACCTACTATCTCGAACTCTGGGCACGGGATACCGGCAAGGAGTCGGGGCCGGTCGGGATTACCGGGGGGTCGGTCGATCTGCACTACGATACCTCGGCCACCGACGCCCTGGCCGTGACCAACCTGGATTTCGATTTCGTCTTCGGCGGCACCATCAACGACGCGGCAGGGCTGGTCGACGATCTGGGCGGCGGGACCATGTCCGGCGGGATGGGGCTGGGGCCCGATTGGGCGCGGATGGCCTATGTCCAGTTCGTCGCCAATCGACACGGAGAAATCAACTTCGAACTCTCGCCCGGCGTGTTCCAGTTCAGCCGCTTCGGATTGAGCAACGTCGCCTGGGATCGCGTCGGGCTGCCCGAGCCGGTCAGCGTGTTGCAGATCGCCGGTGCCCGGGTCGATATGACGCTGGTCCGCCAGCCGACGTCCTTCGACGAGCAGGAGACCGGCGAGGTGGACATGCTGCCGCCCAGCGAGCCGTGGATCCACGCATGGGAGCCGTTCTGGATGGAACTCTGGGTCAGCACGCCCCAGACCGACACCGTCGGCACCAGCGGCGGCACGCTCGATCTGCTCTACAACACGGCCCTGGCCACGGCCGCACAGATCGAGTACGGCCCGGCGTTCGCCTCCGACCCGAGCGGCGCGATCGACGACCCGGCCGGGCGGATCGACGACCTCGGCGGCCACACCCAACGGACCGACGTGGGCGACGACCGCTTCGCCCTGCTGGGGCGGATCCGCTTCGAGCCGACCGCCGAGGACCGGGCCGCCGTGGATGAGCGGAACCGAAGCATCGGCCCCTACGACCTGGGCTTCGCCTGGGACGACGTTCGCATGGAGGTCGACGGCCACCCGGCCGGCAGCGAACGGGGGACGGCGCCCGAGACCGACCTGTACGCGGTGGTCTACGACATCGACGAGAACGACCTGATCGATTTCGGCGATCTTTCGTTCTTCGCCGCGGCGTTCGGCCGTTCGCCGGGCGGGAACCAGCCGCCGTATGCATGGTGGGCCGACTTCGACAAGAGTAATTTCGTCGACTTCGGCGATCTGAGCCTGTTTGCGCCCAACTTCGCGAAGAGCAAGCCCGACGCGGACGTGCTGTTCCACAACAACTTCCCGGCCGCCTGGTCCGGCGGAACGCCCGCGGCCAGCCCGGCCTTGCTCCCGGCGGCCACGGCATTGCCGGCGCTGGTTCCGGCCTCCGACCCGGTGGATCCTCAGGTCGACGTGCGGTTGGTCGCCGTGGCCAGTCCCACGGCCGCCAACTCCCTGGCCGCGCTGCCCGAGTCGCTGGCCGAAGTGGAGGCCGGCAGCACGTATTACCTGGAGATCTGGGTCCAGGACGCGGCCGATCCCGGCGTGGGTGTCACCGGCGGATGCGTGGACGTCGTTTACACGACCGCCGCCGCCGACGCGCTGGGCCTCACGCACGGCACGGCCTTGAACCTGTTTGCCAGGGGCACGATCAACGACGCGGCCGGGCTGGTCGACGACTTCGGCGGCGCCACGCTCACCGCGGGCGTCGGCCTGGCGCCCGGTTGGGCACGGCTGGGATCGATCCGGTGCGTCGCCTCCGCCGCGGGCCAAACCGACTTCGATCTCCTGCCGGGCGTACTCCAGTTCAGCCGCCACGGCGAGGGCAACGTGGCTTGGGAAGACGTGGCGCTGGGCGGCCTGGCGCTGACCGTGTTGCCCGAGACGGAAGTCGTCGGCCGCCACGTCTTCTACGACTGCTCCGCGTTCGACGGTGGCATTGCGGGCCCCAACACGGGCGACGACGACGCGATCGCGACCGACAAAACGGCCTTGCAGCCGGGCCAGACGGCCACCTTTGCCAACTACACGAGCTACCATCGCGGCATCAACGGCATCATGATCGACGTCGCCCGGCCCGCCGCGACACCCACGACGGCCGATTTCCGGTTGATGATAAGCGATCCCGACGACCCGGACACCTGGCGCCCCGCCCCCGAGCCGGCCGCGTTCTCGGTACGTGAAGATGCCGGCGTCGGCGGTTCCGACCGGGTCTTGATCACGTGGCCCGACGGCGCGATCCGCGACCGATGGCTGCAAGTCACGGTACTGGCCGAAAACCTCGGACTGTCCGGCGACGACCTCTTCTACTTCGGCAACGCGGTGGCCGAGTCGGGCAATTCCGACGCCGATGCAAGAGTCACGATCGCCGACCTCCTTCTTGCCCGCAACAACCCCCGCAACCTCCTCGAGCCGGCCGCGATCGATTTCCTCTACGACTTCAACCGCGACGGACGTGTGAATGCCACGGACGTGCTGTTGGCGAGGAACCACCAAACGGGCTTCCTGGACGCGCTGGAGTTGAGCCGACCGTCGGAGGCTGCCGGATTGCCCGCGCCGGCGTCGATGCCCAAGGGATCACCCGACGCATGGGCCTGGCTTTACGAGATCGAGCAGATCCGCCCGAGGGACCGGGCGGCGCAGAAGGGCGACTCGGTCGAAGCGGCCGTAGACGAGTTGTTATCGAAATCTGCAACATGATCCGCGACGGCCTACGCGGTGACCATCGTGCTGACCGTGTTCATGGCGGGTTTGGGGATCGGCCTGACGAACCTCTTGGCCGTGGGCATCAACCTCCTGGTGGCCGGAGCGTTCTGGGGCGTCCATCGACTCGCCCGCTCGACCTCTTTCGTGGAATCGATCACGGAATCCTCGGGGGCCGTCAGCGTCGGCGTTGACAAGGAACACAAGCTTACCGGGCTGGAGAAGGGCGTCGTGGCCGCTTTCGCGATTTCGGGCTTTGCCGCGATGCTCTACCAAGTCGCGTGGACGCGTACCCTGGTCCATGAAGGCCTTCGCCGGCGGCGATTACGCCCAACAACTGGACAACGAGAGCCGGATCATGGTGCTCAACGTCGGCCGCAGGATGATCGGCATCGTGGTCGACGCGGTCAGCGAGGTCTTGCGGGTTGCCAAAGACCAGATCGCCCCGCCGCCGCCCACCGTGGCCGCTTTCCAGTTCACGCGGCGGAGTTCGCCCGGCAATAGCCGGCGCTATTCGTGCCTGACGGCTACGATCGCGTTCTCGACGGCTTCGTTCCGGGCGACGCCTTGCTTGATGAACTCCTCCACGCCTTCGACGCTTTGCCCGCCGATCAGGACCGTACGCTTCCAACCGTCCGGCGCCTTGCGGTACATGATCAACTGGGGCACGACGGGATTGCCGCCGGTGAGTCGCTCGGCCAGCCCTTGATCGCGATCGGGGTCTACGATCGCGAAGGCGACCTTCGCCAACAGCCCGCGTTTCCTCACCTCCGGAATGACGGTCTTCTTCATCGTCTGACACGGCGTGCACCACTCGGTGCTGACCAGCACGACCAACGGCTTGCCCTGTTCCGCTTCACGGTGGGCCTGTGCATAACCATCGGTGCCGGCGGCCAAAATGGAGGTGTGGAGCAAGACAGCGAGCGTTAGCGTCACGAGAAGACTCCTCGGGGTTTGGTAGTTGGGGTGTCGACAGGGAAGTGAATGGAGAGGCGAGCAACCGCCCCATCCCTGCTGATTGGGGGATTCGCGATCCGTTTCCGCTTCCACACGAAGCAAGTACTAAGTTTATTTAGGGGAAATGGGAATGCAAGGGGGAATGGTGGGATTTGTAGCGAATGAACATAATGGGCATACGGACCCCCTCCTTGTATTCGCCATGATGCCACCCGTATGCCAAGCTGGATCGATCGGTGCGAACTGCGTGTTGCCGGATGTGTGGATCACCGCAAGTCGAGAAATCTCATCCACTTCCGCGTCGAGTTCATTGAATGGGCCACCTACCGGCCGATATAATTAGGGCATCAGTTCCCTCTCTCAGCGGGAAGGCGGACCTGGTGGGGATCGCCACATGAAACTTCGCGTCGGACTAGTTGGTTTGGGGGATTCGTGGCAGCAGCGGCACGCACCCGCATTGCGGGCGCTGGCCGACCGATTCGTGGTCCGCGCTGTGTGCGAGCAGGTGCAACATCGGGCCGAACAAGCGGCGGCCGAGTTCGACGCCGCCGCGGTGACCGGCTATCGGGCCCTGGCACGTCGCGAAGACATCGACGTCGTCTTGATTCTCTCCCCTCAGTGGTATGGGGCCTTGCCCATCCTGGCGGCCTGCGAGTCGGGGAAAGCCATCTATTGCGCCGCCGGACTCGATTTGGAGCCGGAGACCGCTCGGTTGGTCAAGCGGCGGGTGGAAGAGTCGGGGATCGTCTTCATGGCCGAGTTTCCCCGCCGCCAAGCCCCCGCCACCTTGCGGCTGAAGGAACTGATCGCCACCGTGCTCGGGCAACCGAGACTGCTCTTCTGTCACCAACGATCGGTTGCCAAACTGGCCGTCCAACCGCAAACCAACTGTTCCGCTTTCCACGTGCAACTTCGGGACATGATCGAATTGGTCGATTGGTGCCGGTACGTGGTCGACAAGGACCCGACGTTCGTCACGGGGCTGATGCACGCCGGCGGGCACGAGACGGGTGCGGGAGACTACCAGATGATGAGCCTCGACTTCTCCGCAGCCACGTCTCCCGGGACCGGCCCTGTTGCCCAGATCAGTTGCGGGCAGTACATCCCCGCCGGATGGCAGGAAGCGATTACCTATCGGCCGCTGGCCGCGTTGCAGGTTTCCTGCGAGCGCGGGATCGCCTTTATCGACTTGCCAGCCACGTTGGTCTGGTTCGATGAGGCGGGCCGCCACCAGGAATCGCTCGAAAACGAGCGCCCGGTCGGTGAACAACTCCTCAGCCAGTTCCACCGAGTCGTGACGAATCCCGTCGGCAAGACATGCGACCTGGAAGATGCCTACTGTGCGCTGAACATCGTGCAGCAGGCACGAAACAGCCACGTGCAGGGCCGCAGGATCGAACTCTGAGCAGGCTTCGGTTCGTAGCGACCGCATTGGTGCGGTCTTCTTCGAAGGATCGATCGTTCGCATCCGTTCAGGCCGCACCGCCGTTTCCACCCGCACGCTTCGCCCCGGTCCTCGCGTCAATCTCCAAAGGGCGGGGCGATCTATGATTCAGTGCGTACGTGGTTGCTCCTCAGTGCATACTTGGTATAACCCCGTGTAGCCGTGGTCGTCCCGCCCATGGCCTTTTGATGTCCGCGACGGAGCTTGCCGAGCGGTTTTCGCCCCCTTTTGCGCAGGGGCAGCGACCGGAGGATGAGACATGAAGAGCGTTAACGCCAAGTTCCTTCTTCTCGTTTTGGCACTCGCGGTGGTTCTTTCGGGTGCCGTTTTTTACGAGACCTGGTCCTCGAGCCGCGCCCAATTGGAGAAGGCGATCGCGCGCGAAGCGGAACTGGCCCTGGAGTTCGATCTGGCCATTCGGCAGTACGTGGACGAATCGATAAGTCCGGTGGTGGAGCAACGGGTAGGGAAAGACGAGTTCATTCCCGAGGCCATGTCGTCGTCCTTCGTGGCGCGGCGGGTTTTCGAGAAGGTTGGCCTGCGGTTTCCGGACTATGTGCTCAAGTTCTCTTCCGACAACCCCATGAATCCGGTCAACACGGCGGGCCCCGAGGAATTGAAGATCCTCGAATACTTCCGGGAGAACCCCGAGGTACCCAGGTGGCGCGGCAAGATTCGCCTGGACGGCGAGTGGTACCTGGGTCAATTCCAGGCCTGGCGGCTGGA
>DATLAN010000154.1:0-4468 GCA_035527455.1 Thermoguttaceae bacterium | reverse complement strand
CTCCAGGCGATATTCTCCGTGCGGCTGAAATCGTCGGGCAGATTCGTCTCGTCGGTCGAGCCGTTGAACAGCGGCCCCCGCCATTGCGGCCAATCGCCGGCGCAAATTGGGGAAGCCAACAGCAGCACGAGCGTCAAGATCGCAGCAACTCTCAACATGAACATCTCCTTGTGGGCAGCGAGTGGAAAATGGGGACTGGCTCCGAGCCGCCCATGGTGTAAAAGTCGCGGAAAACCGCTGCCGGCTCGGTGCCTGTCCCCTTTTTCCACGAGGTCCCGGCAGTCACCGGCCGAAAATGGGGACTGGCTCCATCGTCACTCGGAAAACCGTCGAAAAAGCGGACAGGCACCGGGCCGGCCTACGTTCTTCGCGAATTTGGAGGTCAAAGACGGCCCGGAGCCAGTCCCCATTTTCGACTCCGTACTTGCAGTTGGAGATTGTAACACGGCTCGGGCGCGGCGTCTACGATGTGTGGGGCGGGGTGGGGTTTCGCACGGCCCGCCGTTCGTTTATGGTGGGATGTGAAGGGGCTCCCCAGGACGACGCATCATGCCGCTGCACGCCGATCTCTACCTCGACCGAATCGACCTGACGCGCTATGCCGGCTCGCCGACGTGCCGGGTCTGTCGGGTCGACTCGCTCGAGGAACTCGTCGAGCGGCTGCGGTCCGGGCAGTTCTGTGCCGGGCAGTGTCCGCATTGGCCGCCCGAGCGGGTCGAGGCCTTTCGGATGGCCATCGACGCGGGCCGGATCCTGCCCAGCATCCCGTCGCTCTCCGTCCCGCGTCCGACAGAAGCCGGCCGGTTCGCGCTGAACGATCCGATGGACGGCTCTCCGGTGCTGATTACCGGCAACTCGCAACTGACGCACGACGTGCTGCTGGCCGTGCTCTCGACGACCACCGCGCCGATGTGGTTGCTCGCGGTCGACACGGCCGGCCATACGGTCGACATGGCGCTGGTCTACAAGACGCTTACGCCCGAGGCCGTCGTCGCAGCCTTCGGGATCGGCGGTGACCATGGACACGACCCGGCGGGACGGCTCATCCTGCCCGGGCTGGCCGAGTCGCTTGCCGGTCGCGTGTCCGAGCTGCTCGGCCGCGCGGTCGAAGTCGGGCCCGTCTGCGCGGCCGAGCTGCCGCTGTTCTTCGGCCCCGACTGGGTGCGGTGAACGAGCAACGGGTTTGGAAATCCGTCCGCCGATCGAGTATACTCGGCTTTCCGCTTACGTCCCGGAAGTTGTTCGACGGGTGTCAGCATTTGGATATCGTGCAGGCGGAGGTTTGCGAAGCCGCAAGCGGCATGGGTCTGGAAGTGGACAGCGTGACGCCCGACTTGCCGGCGTCGAGCGAGATCCACCAGCGCAAGCTGTACTGCCTCTCGTTCGATCTGGTTGGCTCGAACGATAGAGTATTCACTTGGCAATCAGTTGCACCGCGTCGACGATCACGTAGCCGTCGGCCTCCGCGTTACTGACGACGATGCTGCTGGCCGCGTCGAGGTCGAACGTGCCCAGCGGGAAGAAGAGGCCGTCGATCGGCGGTCTTTCTCGCTGATTGACTCGAACGCTCTTCGATTCCTCGGCGGCGTGGACGGTGACCAGCGTGTTCGAGGCCCGGTTCGCCAGGGCCGAGTAGGCGAAACGGATTTCGTACTTGCCGGGCTTGGCCAGCTTCGGCAGGAAGCGGATTGACTTCTCGCCCTTGCCCTCGTTGTTGTCGGTCAGGTAGCCGTCGCCGATGTAGGGGCCGGTGTGCGTCGAGGGCGTCCAGAAACCGGTCAGGACGGCGTCTTTCGCGTCGAGAACGATCCCGGGCAGCTTGTCGGCCGCAATGCCCGGCGCGCCGCCGGAGGGAGACCGAGGCGGCACGTCCGGCCGCACTTGGAATACCGGCCCGTCGCCCCAAGGAAAGCCCGGGCCGTCGATCGGCGTGCGCATGACTTGGAACGCTCGCCGGGCGATCTCGACCTGCCGCCGGTCTTCACGATAGACGCGGATTTCGTGGATCGCCCGCGGCTGGGCCATCACCAGGCGAATCCGCGTCGTGGCGACGTCATCGAATGCCAGCACGTTTCGCCGGAAGCGATCGTCGGGGACTTCGGCAACCGTTTTCCAGGCGTCGTCGAGCCACGCTTCGATCGTGAAGGGGCCAAGCTCCGACTGGGTCACGTGGACCGTATTGAGCGTCTGCGGCTTCGGCCAGGTCAGACAGACCCAGTGCGGCCCGGCGTCGGTCGATCGCGGTTGCCAGGCGTGCGACCGGTCGCCCTCGGGCCGGGTGAAGCCGTCGACCACGGCGGCCGCCGGCGACGCCTCGCTGGACGCGGTGACTTCGGCCGACCGGGCCAGGTCGTTCGGATCGCCATTGGGCAGCGAGATCAAGTAGGCCCCCTCCTTGAGCAGACGCTGCTGCAGATCGGCAATGTGCTCTCGGTACACGCCCCGAGGCGTCGTGTCTTTTTCGGTGCAGATTCCGGCGGCCGTTCCCGCCGCGTGCCCGATCACGCCGCAGGTGAGCATCACCCGGGTGGTGCCGAGCGCGACGTGGGTGACCGAGATGTTCCGCCCGGCCATCAGCAGGTTGTCGACGTCCTTCGAGTAGATGCTGCGGAAGGGCACCGAGTGCGGCACGCGGCCGAATCCCTGCACGTGGTGCGCCGGGTCGCCCTCGTAGAAGAACCCGGCGGACGGATGGTCGTCGAGTCCCCAGCCCCCGTAGGCGATGCGGTCGGGGAAGAGCGTCTGGTCGGTGAAGTCCTGCTCCGTCATGACGTAGTCGCCGATCAGCCGGTTGCTCTCGCGTTTGCCGGCAATGTAACCGACCCAGGCCAGCTCGCAGCGGGCGGCCTCTTCCTGCTCCGTCGGGCAGTGGTTCTTGATATGGTCCCACATGCCGTAGATCACCCGCAGCAGGTCGTCGCGGATTTCTTCGGCGTCGGCATACGTGTCGCGCAGTCCGCCCAGCTCGATCAGCCATTGCCAGTCGAGACTTGCTCGCAGCGAGGGGTGACGTCGGGGGCCGAAGTCGCCGCATTCGGGAAAATGGTACGCCCAAGCCGGCGTGGGGAACGGTTTTGGGGCGTCCGTCTGCCGGGCGGCGAATTTCAGTGAGTTGCCCATCGTGTTCGGGTTGCCCGTCTCCGGCGCCAGCGATTCGTCGTAAACCGAGCGGGCCTCGCGGCCGTGCCGGTACTGGGCGCCCGCCCAGATGCCGATCACGCCGTCGCCCGTGCAGTCGATGAACATGCGTCCGGGCAGGCGCATTCGCCGGCCGGAGCGGGTGTCGACCGCCAGGATGGCGGCGATGGTATCCGCGGCGCCGATTTTCATTTCCACGCCGGTGGCGTGCGTATCGAGCAGCAGATCGAGATTCTCTTCGGCGTCGACCAGCCGCCGGAGTCGACCGGAGTAGACCCAGCTTTCCGCCGCCCGCTGGTTCCCGGCGGTGCGGACCTCTTCGATCAGCCCGCTCTCTCGAATGGGCCGATGCGCGCCGACCGGAGGGACGAGGATCTCGACGCTGGCGTTGCCGCCCAAGACGGGGCGATTCTGGATCAACACGGTGCTCGCGCCGTTTCGGGCGGCGGCCACCGCCGCCATGCACCCGGCCAACCCGCCCCCGACCACGACCACGTCGTGCGGGGGCATCTCCTCGATCTCACGGCTGACGCCGCCGTATTGTTCGCGGAGTTCGGCGATCGCATCCAAGTCGTTCGGCGGCGTGAAGTCGAGATCGTCGGTCAAGAGAATCGCGTCGCACCGGCCGTAATACCCGGTGAGGTCGCGCAGCCGTAGTTCCACTTTCTCTCCCAGCGGGTGCACGCCGCCGTCTTCCCAATGCCAGGCCGGCTTGCCCGAGCCGCCGAACTCCGGCCCGGCCGGTTTTCCGTCCAGGAGGATCTGGAACCTGCCGGGGTGATGTTCCGGCACCCAGTCCTTGGTCCGGACCCAGAGTCGATAGGAGCCGGCGTTGGGGAGCGTGGCGCCGGTCACGGCGTCGGCGACCGGTTTGCCCAGGCCGACGGCCAGCAGGTAGGGCGAGCCCATCTGGTCGATGAACTGCGCGTCGACGGCCCATCCGCCGCGGTCCTCGAACCGCTCGGCCTCGATCCAGACGGTGTTCGCACCGGAAGAGGAGGCCGCCGGGACGATCGCGGCCAAGAGTGTGCCGACGAAGAAGCAGGATTTCATAGTGTGGTCCTCCGATCGCGCGTGGTAGAGTATGACGAGTCTACCTCGCCCGGCGGGCCGCAGCAAGCGCGGATCTTGACAAGTCAAAGGAATTGGCTTCCATTATTGATTATGCTGGCGCCGACTCGTGTCGGTCTGGCAGTCGTTATTGCCAAGTCTGCGGCTATCTACGGTATGTGCGATCCGTATACCAATTGTTCAATCACAACATGAGCCGTCGTGAGAATCATGCTTCGTATCATTCTCGTATCATCGGCGTGTCTGCTGTTCGGTTTTC
>DATLAN010000153.1:0-8522 GCA_035527455.1 Thermoguttaceae bacterium | reverse complement strand
CCGCCAAGGCGACGGTTGGCAGACGATCGCCGCCGAGAAGATCGTCGTGCCCGGCTCCACGGCCACCTTCCGCGTGGACGACTTCAGCGCGGACAACGACGTCCCGTATCGCCTGAAGTACGAACTCCGGCAGAGCGACGGCCGGCCGCACCCACACTACTGGTCGGGCACGATTCGCCGCGATCCGGTGGAGAAGGAGACGCTGGTCGTGGCGGCGTTCACCGGCAACATGCAGGTCCGCGGCGGGTATGAATATCCGCTGCCCTACGGCGTCGACGCGCCCTTTCCCGCCGACGCGGGAAGCGAAGGGACGGTCGAGGCGAGCAACACGTACGACTGGACCAGATGCGTCTACTTTCCGCAGAGCGAGATCGTCCGACACGTCGCCGTCCACCAGCCCGATCTGCTCTTCTTCTCCGGCGACCAGGTCTACGAGGGCAACCCGACCCGGGCCCAGGAACGGCCGTTGAACAAGGCCTGCCTGGACTATCTCTACAAGTGGTATCTGTGGTGTTGGGCGTTCCGCGACCTTACCCGCGACATTCCGGCGGTGATCATCCCCGACGATCACGACGTGTACCAGCGGAACGTCTGGGGCATCGGGGGCGGGGCGTCGGTCGACGGCGACCTGGACGGCACCTACGGGGGCTACTTCATGCACCCGCAATGGCTCAACATGATGCAGCGCACGCAGACGTCGAACCTGCCGGACCCGTTCGATCCCACGCCGATCGGGCAGGGGATTTCGGTCTACTACACGGCGTTGACGGTCGGCGGCGTCGGTTTCGCGGTAATCGAAGACCGCAAATTCAAGTCGGCGCCGACCGTGGTCCGGGCCCGGATGAGCCGCGACAGCCATCTGACCGAGCCGAAGGGTTACGACTCGCGCGAAGCGGACGTGCCCGGGGCCACGCTCTTGGGAGAAGGCCAACTGAGATTCCTCCGCCGCTTCGCCGAGGATTGGCGCGGCCAGGAGATGAAGGCCGTCTTGAGCCAGACGATCTTCTGCAACCTGCAGATCCTCGGCAAGCGAGCCGACGACGTGCCGCAGGAGTTCGCCATCCCGCTGGATCGGGACCTGGACTCCAACGGCTGGCCGCAAACGGGCCGCCGCAAAGCGCTTCAGGAGATGCGGCGCGGATTCATGGTCCACATCGCCGGCGACCAGCACCTGGCCAGCACGATCCATCACGGGACCGACGAGTGGGAGGACGCGTGCTGGTCGTTGTGCGTGCCGTCGATCGCGAACTATTACGCGCGGAGTTGGGACCCGGACTACCCGCCGCTGAACTACCGGCCGGGGATGCCGCCGTACACGGGCCGCTACGAGGACGGCTTTCACAACAAGCTGACCGTCCACGCGGTGGCGAACCCGGTGAGGAACCCACCGCCGGGCGCGTTTCCCGAGCCGGTGGAGTTCTACCGCGAGGTGCCCGGCTACGGCATCGTCCGCTTCGACAAGGCCCGGCGCACGATCACCATGGAGACGTGGCCGCGTCACGTCAACCCGGCCGATCCGAACACCGGCACGATGTACGCCGGCTGGCCGATCACGGTCGCGCAGGCCGACAACTATGCCCGAGCGCCCAAGGCGTGGCTGCCGACGCTCGAGGTGACGGGGATGGAGAACCCGGTCGTGCAAATCGTGGACGAATCCGACGGCGAGGTAGTCTACACGCTGCGTATCCGCGGGTCGCAGTTCCGGCCGAAGGTATTTCGCGAGGGACTGTACACGGTCCAGGTGGGCGAGCCCGGGACGGACCGCTTTCGCGTCATCCGGCAAGTCCGGGCGACGGCGGAGAATCGCGAGACGATGGAGGTGAGACTGTAGCCGGCGAGTCGAAAAAGGCGGCTTCGGAGGTTTCCGTGGCTCAATTTCTCGTCGCTCGAAGTTGACGGCACGAACGAGTACGGGGTCCTCTTCTCTGATTCCACGTCATCGCGCGACATGAACAGAGAAGAGGAACCCGTACTCGTCCGACGGTCATTTCGGCGGCTTTCCGAGTGGTTCGGGCGGAGGTTCTTGGACGCCGTGGACGCTCCGCGAGACGCATGGCTCGTCTGGAAAAAAGTGCAACGTGGGGCAGGTTTCCCAACCTGCCATGATTCCCACAATCTTCCGGCAGATTAGGAAATCTGCCCCACGTTGCCTGTTGCAGATTTATTGCGACGAGCCATAGCCACATCTCGCGGAGCGAGATGGCTACTGTGCGCTCAGGCCAGCCCGGCGATCTTCTGGATCAACCTCACGATGCCGGCCCGCTGATTCTGGAGAATGGACAATCCGGCGATGCTGTTGGAGGCCAGCCCGGTGTAATAAACCAGTCGTGACGCTTCCTCCGTATCGTCGACGAGGTTGACGTCGTCGATGGCGTCTTCGAGATCATCCTCCAGGTCGGCGAGGAAATTGGAGGCCGACGTGACCGAGGCGTTGTAGAAGCCGTCGATGGCGCCTTCGACCTCGGTCAGATCGGCCAGGGCCTCGTCGACCACGCGGATGGCCTGGGAGGCGTTGTCGCCCAGACCGGCCAGCGAACCGCCGGTGGCCAGATCGGACAGCGAGCCGCTCGGCCCGCCGAGCTTTGCCGGGTGCAATCCCGGGATGGCCAACGTGGTGCTGCGGGCCAGATCGGTGGAAAGCGCGAAGGTCAGGGCGTCGCCGCTTACGGTAATGGTATCGAAATCCCCGGTGAACGTGGGCTCGAACTCGAGGCGGTAGTTGGCCACGCCGTCGCTGATCGAGAGTTGGTGGCCGTCGCCGGTGTAGGACTGCCCGTCGATGGTGGCCGTGACGTCGGTGCCCGCATCGGAGGTCGTGTTGCCGGCGGCGACGATGAACGTGCCGTCGCTGACGCCGATGGTGACGTCCGCGTCGGTGCCGTACTCGACGCTGGTGAAGGTCAGCACGTCGGCGTCGACCGAGGCGGTCACGCCCGTTTCGTGGCTCTTGTCGTTGATCGCGGTCGCCAGGTTGTCGAGCGTTTGCGCGGCGGTCACCGTGAACTCGTAGCTGCCGGTATTGCCGGTGAGCGTGAAGGTGGCGTCGGTATCGACGTTTCCGCCGGAGCCGGTGAAGGTCAGTTCGGCCCGGGTGGCGGCCGCGGTCACCGAGCCGGAGACGGTCACGGTCGCCCCTCCGGTGGAGAAGACCCTCACGTCGGTCACCTGGCTGGAATTGCGGCCGGAGATCTCGAAGTTGGCCGACCCGTCCAGCAGTCTCTTGCCGTCCATTTCGGTAGCCACGAGGTTTTCGATCTCGGTGATGGCCGCGTCGATGTTCGACTGCTCGGAACCGGTGAGCGTGCCGGATTCCCACTTCAGCAGTTCGGTACGGATGGCGCTGAGCTGGGTGCGGATCTCGTCCGCGGTGCTTTGTGCCTGGCCGACCATGCTGGCGGCGGCGGTGACGTTGTCCATGGTTTCCTGCACCCGGCTCAATTGCGACTGCTGCCCGCTGAGGTAAACGAAGGCGGAAGGGTCGTCGCGGGGAGAGTTGATCATCTCGCCGGTGGCCATTCGCAAGCTGCTGAGGGTAGCGGCTGCGTTGGCCTCGGCCAGCCGATTCAGCAGAGTCCGCTCGATGCCCGAGAGGTTCATACTAATGCGGCTCATGGTAGTTGGTATCCTTTACTTCCTTGCCAGCCACGGCGCAAGGATCCGTCTTGCTTTGGTCAGGGTGCCGGTGGTGGGTACCGATTCTTCGGTTTCGGTGGCGGCCATCAGGTAGGACTGGAAGCTGATCAGGACGTCTCGGGCACGGGCGGAGAGGTCCTCGCGGCGTCGGTCGCGGTTCTTCTTCGCCTGGATGCTGACTTGAATCCTGGTTCGGGACACGCCGGCGGAGAGTTCCGCCTGCTGGCTCTTCTGGAATCGTTCTTCCTGGAAGCAGAGTTCGACACGGAAGACGATCGGGCGGTCGGTCCGGCGGCGCATCGGGCCTGGTTGTTCGAAGATCTCCAGCTCGACGCGGTCGCCGTCGATCTTGACGATCTTCGCCTGGTGATCGGCCACGAAGCCGCGAAGTTTCTCGACGGCCATTTTGACGGGGACCGGAGTGACCACGGTTTGTTCGAGCGCTTCGCCGCCACCGGTCTTCTTGCCCGGCTTGGTGCGTTTGGTTTTCTTCGCCCCGCGGTCGACGGTACCGGTTCCCAATTGCACGACGGTATTTCTCCCGTTCGCTTTGGCCATCAGCAAGGCCCGGTCCGCCCGGCGGAGCATGGTTTCGGGCGTATCGCCGGGCTGGATTTCGGTCACGCCGAAGCTGACGGTCGCGGTACGGCCGCCCATTCTCCGCTGGGGAATTTGCGCCAGCGCCCTTCGGACTCCTTCGGCGCGCTGCGTGGCGGTCGCGTTGTCGCAATCGGCACAAAGCACCACGAATTCCTCGCCGCCGTATCGGGCCACCAGATCACCGGGCCGACACAACGCTTTCAGCAGAGCAGCCAGGCTCTTGATCACGTCGTCGCCCGACTGGTGACCGTAGGTGTCGTTGACCTGTTTGAAGCGGTCCAGGTCGCAGATCATCAGGCTGCAGGGCAATTGCTGCTGTTGATGGGCGGCCACGAACATCTCGTGGACCCGGTCGAACTCCGCCCGGTTGGCCACTTGCGTCATCGGGTCCTTGGTGGCCTTCTCGTGCAGGCTTTGGCACCGATGTTCGAGCGAGGTCTCCGACGAGGCATCGTGGAACAACAAGATGGCGCCCAGCGCGACGCCGTCTTCGCCCACGACGGGAATCGCGTGGGTATCGACCGCCACCGGACGCTCGTTGCGGCCACGAATGGTCAGCCGCCGCAAGGACTGGACCCCGGAGCGAATCGCGCCGTGTACGGGGCAGTCGTTATCGACGACGGGCAGACCCTTCTCATCCGACATTTCCAGCAGTTCCGGCTGCCAGGGGTGCTGGTGTACGCTGCTGCCGGCGATGCCCGTCAGCCGCTCCGCTCCGCGGTTCCACAACGTCACCCGCCCCGCCGTATCGATGAACACCACGGCGTCGTACATGTTGGCCAGCAGTTTCTTCTGGAACAGGAACCCGCCGTCCTCTTGCCGCGTTTGCGGCGGCGGCGAGCTGAGTTGCCAGTAGGAGTCGACCATCTCCGGCACCAGCGTGGTCAGCCAGCGCCCGGCCACTTCCCGATGGAGTTCCGACGAATCGCCCACGTGGAACTCGGCGAACCGCTTGACCAGTTCGGGATCGAACCGCGTGCCGGCGCAGTCGAACAGCTCCATCCTCGCCCGCTCCTGCGACATGGCGGGCCGGTAGACGTGATCGGTCGTCATGGCGTCGAAGGCCTCGACGATGGCGATCATCCGCGATCCCAGCGGGATTTCGGTACCCAACAGCCGGAACCCGTCTCGGCTGCCGTCGTACCAGGCCGGCACGAATTCGACGATATCGAGGACCTCCGGCGCCGAGCAGCTATGGCGGAGGATCTCCAGGCTCATCCTCCGCGACTGCGACACGACGGCCGCTTCTTCGGCGGTCAGCGAGCCCGGTTTCAGGAGGATGTGGTCGGGAACGCCGATCACGCCGACGTCGTGCAACAAGGCGGCGATTTCAAGGGCATCGCGCAGGCTCTCCTTGATCCCCATCCTCATGGCCCAGGCCGAACAGCTCAGCGCCACCCTCAGCGCGTGCCCCGCCGTCAGGGCGTGCTTGCACCGCAGTGCGGCGAACAGGCCGCCCGCCGCCCCCAGCCGCACCTGGATCAGCCGATCGTCGATCCCCTGGTCGACCACCGGCTGCGAGACGTCGCCGGTGACGCTTTCCAGCTCGCGCAGCAGCGTGCTCAGTTCCGACACCCAACGATCCGCCCGCGCCTGTTCCGGCGGCACCGGCCGGTCAGCCGGCGGCGGGGACGTCTCGAATTGGGTTTGCAGGCTGGAGACCTTGGCCATCGATGTCGGTTCCAAGCGAGTTTCTTCTGAAGAAGTAGGCCGGCAATACCGTGGCGTCCCACGTGGTGCACGGGCGCACTCGCAGGACCCACCAGTGCCGGCGACGACATGGCCTATTCATTGAAACCCTAGGTCACACGAGGACTTCCGTCAAAACGTTCGACCGGTCGGCGTGCCGTCGTTGCGTTGCGGGCAACCTGCCGAAATGCGATGATTTGCCGCAACGGCGTGGCCGCCGGGCATCATCCGTCGGCCGACCGTTCTGCACAACCGTCAACAGCCGCACCACCAACGTCCCCAAACCGCGCAGCGCTTGTCCGGCGGATGAGAATCCGCTATGGTGGCCCTGTTGCGAGGTCGGCCGTTTGCGACTGGCGATTCTCCGCCGGCTGACGATCGCGCTTGTCATCCGGGTTTTTTCGAGAGGAGTTCTTGCATGAAGCTAGTCACCTACCAGAGCGAGCACGGGCCGCGCGTGGCCGGCATTCGAGACGGAAACTGCGTCGATCTGAACTGGGCCGATCCGGCCGTGCCGGCGTGCGTCAAGGCGCTGTTGGCCCAGGGGCCCGAAGGCCTCGCCCGTGCGGCCACCGCTTTGGCCGCCGGCGATCCGTTTCCCCGGCACCGCGTCGAGCTGCTCCCCCCGATCCCCCGCCCGGAGAAGATCATCGCAATCGGCCTGAACTACGCCGACCACGCCCAGGAAACGGGCGGCCAGCCGCCCGGCGAGCCGATCCTCTTCAACAAGTTCCCCACGGCCGCGTTGGCCGACGGGCAGCCGATCGTGTTGCCGCGGCTGAGCGCGGAGGTCGATTTCGAGGCCGAGCTGGTCGTGGTCATCGGCAAGGGCGGACGGCACATCGCCAAGGAGCAGGCCCGAGAACACGTCGCCGCCTATTGCTGCGGCAACGACGTCTCGGCCCGCGACTGGCAACTCCGCAAGCCGGGCGGCCAGTGGCTGTTGGGCAAGTCGTTCGACACCTTCGCCCCCTTCGGCCCGGCCCTGGTCACGGCCGATGAAGTTCCCGAGCCGGGCAATCTGAAGATCCAACTCCGCCTCAACGGCCAGACCATGCAGGACTCGACCACCGCACAGCTCATCTTCCCGATCGACGAACTGATCGCGTACGTCTCCGGCGTGTGCACGCTTACCGCCGGCGACTTGATCTTCACCGGCACGCCGCCCGGGGTCGGTTTCGCCCGAAAGCCACCGCTGTTCCTCCAACCGGGTGACATTGTCGAAGTGGAGATCGAGAAGCTGGGCGTGCTGCGTAACCCGGTGGTGGGGGGAGCGGACTAGCCCGGATTATTCATAGGTTTGTAGCTACGTTCGCCAGAACGTGGAGCGTGCCCAAGGGTTACGACCACGTTCTGGCGAACGTGGCTACGACAGTGTGTCGCGCAATTCCCGGGGTCATGAATAATCCGGGTTTAGCGGGCGGGCTTGCCCGCCGTTTCCTTACGGCCAGGGACCGCGATGGGTTCTGTCAAGAAATAATTGACCGTTTTGGCATCGGCGAATAATCCCTTTTTCGCGTAACGAAAAGCAGGCTGCCGCGTACTACGGATAGACAGGCCGCACGTGCAGGTGGACGAATGAGAGCGACGGGATCGGGCGACAGGCGCCGGTGGGTGCTCTCCGTGCTCGAACGATACGAGGTGCCGCTGTTGCGTTTCGCCACGCGGCTGCTCGGCGACGCAGAGGCCGCGCGCGACGTCGTCCAGCACGTCTTCCTGCGGCTGTGCGACCGGTCGGCCGAGGAGTTGCACGATCGGGTGGGTCCCTGGCTGTTCGCCGTCTGTCGCCACAAGGCCATCGACGTGCTTCGCGCCCGGGGACAAACCGAACCGATCGGCGACGGCGACAGCCTCAAGGGTTTCAGCCGCGAGGCCGATCCGGCCGTTGCCGCCCAGCAGCAGGAACTGTACCGGCGGATCAACGACCTGATCGAGCGGCTCCCGTCGGCCCAGCGCGAGGCGGTGGCCCTGTGGACGGAAGGGTTCGCCTATCGCGAGATCGCCCGAATCACCGACCGCCGCGAAGGCAACGTCCGCGTGTTGGTCCATCGGGCGCTGAAACACCTCCGCGAGAGCCCGGCCCTGCGCCGGTTGCTCGGCGACGCGGAGACGGAAGGGCTTGTGCAACAGGAGGAGACGGAAGGGTTCGTGCAACAGGAGTCAAATGAAAACGACCCCAACGGGGTCGAAACAACAAAGCCCAGGGTCGCGCAGCGCACCCTGGGTCACGAGGACCCCCGCCATTCCCCGAAACCCCGAAGGGGTTTTACAGCGTGAGGTCGATACCCGGTGTCCCGGGCAAGCAGCAAGCGTCGGTTTGGGCGAGCAGGCTTTCGTCATGCCCGATTCTCTCGGGCAACCCGGCTTGCTGCTTGCCGAGGACACCTGATCCGATAGAGGTTCGATCATGAACACCAATCCCCAAGATCCGAACAGCCGGCCGCTCGACGAGGCGCTGTTGACGGCCTATGCGCTCGGGCAGCTTGAAGCGCACGAACAGGCGGCCGTGGAAGCGGAGTTCGCCCGCAACGAAAAGGCCCGGCAACTGGTCCAGGAGACGGCCGCGCTGGCCGGCCACGTCTATCAGGCCCAGCAGTGCA
>DATLAN010000152.1:0-19436 GCA_035527455.1 Thermoguttaceae bacterium | reverse complement strand
CGGCATCAGCAATACTTCGAAACCAAGGCATCCGGGTTCCTCGATCGTATCCTCGTGCCGCTCGAAGTATTGAACGTGCAAGGTCGCTTTCTTGGCAGCATCGAGGATGACGTTGGGGTTCGCAAACTGACATTGGACGGTTTGCGCCAGATGCGCGAGTTGGACACGTGCGTGACGACGGGGACCCAGACGCATGCGTCGGACGGGATGGCCACGCTGCTGGTGACGACCCCCGAGAAGGCCAGGCAACTCAGCCCGCGGCCTGAGATCGTCATTCGGTTTGTCGCCAAAACCGAGATCAGGACCCATCCGGCCTTGATGCCGGAGGCCCCCACGCTTGCCGTGCAGAAACTGCTTGCCAAGACCGGTTTCACGATGGGGGACATGGCCGTGGTCAAGAGCCACAACCCGTTTGCCATCAACGACGCGATTTTCTCCAAAGTGATGGAGTATGATTGGAGCGAGGTCAACAAGACCGGCTGCTCGCTGGTATGGGGACATCCTCAGGGGCCGACGCTGACCAGATTGTTGATCGAAGGTCTGGAGGAAGCGGTGGATTTGGGAGGCGGCCTCGTGCTGTTGCTCGGCTGCGCCGCAGGAGACGTGGGCATCGCAGCCCTGTTGCGAGTCACGGAAGGAGGTGAGTCGAAATGACCAACGCGATCAGACAGTCAACGCTCCAGACCTTGGGACTCGGTTCGGTCACGGATGTTTTTCGCAACGGAAGGCTGCCCGTCGAGGCCGGCGATCTGGTGGACCGGGTGTTCGGCGGCCCTGGCCGGCGCGGCTCGCTGGTGATCTCCGGAGCCAACGGGATCGTGGGAGCCGGGAAGATGATGCAGCTCACTTCCCGGCTGGAGCCGTTCGGCGTCAAGTCGATCAGCCTCAGTCGTCCCAGGACTGCCGACGGGATCGGCCCGCAGTACCCGGGGCTGGTCGACGCGTTCGGCAAAGAGCGAGCCGACAGGATCATGGGGAACATCGTCCGGATGACGTACGACGGGACCAGCCTCCCGGCGGACCTCGAGAAGTGGCGCCCCTGTTTTCTTCTGGAAGCGATTCCGGAGATCCTCGAGATCAAGAAAGCCCACTATAAGATATTCCGAGAAGCGTTTCCGGGCATAGAAATTCGCTCGGTCACGTCTGGTTTCCCCAGTTCTCAGTTGGGTGTGGGCGTGGCGCACCCGGCCTTTCCCCATCAGATCAACAAGGTCTGGGAAATCGTGGAAGAAGAGACTTCCTCGATCACCCAACTTCTGTGGGCGCTGGGCTTGGTCCCGATTCCGGTCAGTGACGACTGGTCGTTCGTCCTGGATGTGCTGTTCTGCGGCGTGACGCTGGCGGGCCTGAGATATCACCGTGCAACCAACATGCCTTTCTGGAAGATCGACAAGTACGTCAGGAAGTCCGTGGGTCCGAATCCGTTCAGGGCCCATGACGTCATCGGCGCCGGGGGAGCGAATTTCCTCACGTGGTCCTGCCTGCATCACCTCGGTGAGAAATACGGGGCGTTGTTCACCCCGACGCCGGAGCTGGACGAGCGGCGGGTGACCGGCCAGAACTGGTATCCGCTGGACCATTTCAGACCCCTGGTCAACTGGCCTATGGATGACGAAGCAGAGGATGAGTTCACCAGTCGGATCCAAGGCGCGCTAATCCAGATGGCCAGCCTGATGCTTCACGAGCAGAGGGCCCACCTCTCCCACATCAACGCGATTGGCGAGTTGTGCGCGCAGTTCCGCCGGGGCATCCTTGCCATGATCCGCAGCGTCGGGGCCGAGGCAGCGATCAAGAGGGTCGAGGCGTATCACCGGCTCCACCCCGAAGCCGCTGGTAGCTGCTGGTATCCGGCCGTGTTCGAGCAACTCGGCAGCCCCGAGTGGCAGCAGTTGTACGTCAACGCCGAGCATGACGGGAAAGTGGGTGTCATCACCATCAGCCGGGAAACCTACAACAGCGATGTGGATGCCGAATTGAACCGGGCCATCGACTGGCTCAAGGCCGAAGCAATCGCCCATGTGATTGTGACCGGCGATTTCCACCTGGCTACGCAGATGGTCGGGGCAGACACCAGCGAGTTCTTCCCTGCTCTGGATGACGCGGAGGCCGGACGTCGCCTGGCCGCCACCTGGTCTGCGACGGCCCGGCGGCTATACAACGAGTTCCAAGTGTCCGTGGGCTTCGTGGGCGGCAAACGCTGCCTGGGCGGCTTCCTGGAGCTGTTGATGCACTGCCGCTACCTGGTGGCCGTCGAAAACGCGGTGCTCGGAATGCCGGAGGTGACGCTGCCCGTGGTGCCGGGCATGGAGGGCTGCCACTGGCCGTTCAGGAAAGCCAACCGGCCCCAGTGGCCGAAGCTTGTCAGCATGTTGCTGACCGGAGCGCCGGTAAGAGCGAAAGACGCTGTGGGCTGGCTGATTGACTACTCGGGTCCGATGCAGGACTCGCTCGAGACGGCTTGGAGTCTCGCATCCGGCAAGGCGACCGGCCCGACCATGAGGAGACTGGACGAGGGTGTGCTGAAAGGCATACCCGCGGATGTAGGCCTGTCGGCTTCCGACAACCCGGCCACGGAAGCGGCCCGGACGGCCATCATGCACTCGATCAGGGACTCGTGCGGCGCTGCGTTGTCTGAAGCGATCGACGTCCAGGCCAGGCACTCTGCCGACTTCATCGCGACCTCTTTCTGCAGGGAAGGAAGCATCGGAGCCGAGCACCTAAGGACGATGATGGTGTAACGGGTGGCGCGGAACTCCAGGCGCGGTGTGGCTGCGTGGGCGAAAGTTTACCGAGTTTTCCCGTAAGTGGCGCTGTCCAATTATCACTCGCCCCGAATTGGCACAGGTTGCCGACCTTGTTCGTCCAACTTCACTGCCTCGTAGGCGACTTCGGCCTCGGTCAGTTGCGCCGCCTTGCCGTCCCGATCTGCCTCTACCGTCACATGCACTGTGATCGACGTGCGACCTGCACGAACCACTCTTGTATAGAAGCTCACAACGTCTCCCACGAACACCGGCTGATGAAACTCAACATTCTTGATGGCAACAGTGACCATTGGCTGATCCGCCCAGCCGGCACGGCGGCTCTCGTGGCGGGCTCCAACGTCCCCGGCTTCGTCGATGTAGCTCAACACGACATTATCGAGGATCATTCCGCAGGAATGCGTGTGCCGTGGCGCCATCAGGACCTTGATGGCCAAATAGCGTTTCTCGCGATTCTTCGAAGCCACGCCCTGCTGGTCAAGGCCGGGCTTGGCGACTATAGCCGCGACTTGCTGGTTCTTTTTGGACTCCTGTCCATGGCGTTCGCCGCCGTGTTCATCATCCGTCAAATGGACTACAAACGGCTCCTGGCCTATTCCAGCGTCGAGCACATGGGCATTCTGGCGTTGGGCGTGGGGATCGGCGGCGTTGCCGGCTTCGGAAGCATGTTTCATGCCGTCAATCACTCGGTCACCAAGGCGATGCTCTTCTTGGTGGCCGGCAACACCTTGGCCTATTTCCACACGAAATCAACCGTCGAAACGCGGGGACTCCTTCGAGTTCTACCGACGACCGGTCTGCTTTGGATCGTCGGCGTGTTGGCCATCACCGGCTCGCCGCCCTTTGGGACGTTTCTGAGCGAGTTCGCGATTCTGCGGGGGATGATCGACGGTAGCCGCATGATCGTGGCCCTATTCTACCTGCTTGCCTTGGCGGCCGTTTTCATCGGCATGTTGGCAACCATCATTCCCATGATCTATGGAAGACCGGCCGGCGACGAATCGCCGTCAACAGCGCCGAAGCAAGGCAGCCGATCGATCGCGGAACCATTGTGGTCGATCGGTCCGCCCTTGCTGCTCGCGTTGGCGGTGCTGGTTCTGGGTTTATACGTGCCAACGGAACTAAGCGATTTGTTGCATCAGGCGGCGAAAGTCCCGGGAGTCGAATAATGTCCACCATGAGCAGCATCACCGTGCGTAACGGCGAAACATTCGCAATTTCCGACCTAATGACGACGAACGTCGACCGCTTTCGCGACGACGTGATCCGATTGCTCGACGGCGGCGGCCGATTGGCAGCCCTGTTTGCTCGGCCCGACGGCCCGTCCGGATTCCAGATCACGGCCGTCATCGCCTTCGACGCGGAATCGTCGTTGCAAGTGCTGGTTGCCTCGACGGGACCGGAGTATGCGTCGATCACAACCGACTGCCCGCAGGCACATTGGTTTGAACGAGAAATATGGGAACCGTGCGGCATTGTCCCCGTTGGCCACCCATGGCTCAAACCGATTCGTTTCCAGTCCCGAGCCGCAACATCCACCGACACGACCGCCTCGGCGCGACAACCGCGTGCCTGTGGCGTTGCCGATTTCTTTCACATGGACGGCGAAGAGGTGCATGAAGTGGCCGTCGGGCCGGTCCATGCCGGCGTGATCGAGGCCCTGTCTTGCACTCGCGTTTCGGCCCGGGCACAGGTCATTCGTGGAATCGCACTCGAACTGGAACGGGTCGCCAATCACATCGGAGATCTGGGCGCACTGGCCGGCGACATCGGCTACTTGCCCACCATGTCTTACTGTGGACGAATTCGCGGTGACGTGCTCAACATGACCGCCATGCTCTGCGGCAATCGATTTGGGCGAGGGTTGGTTCGCCCCGGCGGCGTGACTTACGACCTGACTACCGAGTCGATCGAAGAACTCGTTCGGCGAGGGGAGCATGCTGAAGGTACTCCGAGCAAGATGGCAACAAGGCTATCGCACGATACGATACCCGAAGGGGCCGGCGCCCGATCTGCCCGAGCACTTCGCCGGTCGTCCCGAAATCGACAGCGGCAAATGCATCGCCCGGTGCGACAAGTGCGTCCAAGCGTGTCCCACCCAGGCCATCCAATGGACACCACAAACGCGTAAATTGTCGCTCGACACGGGCCGCTGCCTCTTCTGCCGGGCGTGCGAGCGGGCATGCGATTCGGGAGCGGTGCGGTTTTCTCGCGAGTTCCGATTGGCGTCCTCAAGTCGCCCGGCACTGGTCGTCACCGACGACTCACCGTTGCCCCCAGTCGAACTCGACGACACTATCCACCACCTGCTCGGTCGGTCATTGCGACTACGACAGGTCAGCGCGGGCGGATGCAATGCATGTGAGGCTGACATCAATGTGCTGAACACCGTGGGCTGGGATCTGGGCCGCTTCGGCATTCAACTGGTGGCCTCGCCACGGCACGCCGACGGGCTGTTGATTACCGGTCCGGTCACTCAGAACATGCGTGTGGCCCTGGAGAAAACCTATCAAGCCGTGCCGTCACCGAAGATCGTGATCGCCGTCGGCGCGTGCGCGATTGAGGGCGGTCCCTATGTGGATCATCCCGAAGTCCATAACGGCGCGGCCTCCGTGGTTCCGGTGGACCTGTTTGTTCCCGGCTGCCCCC
The DNA here is from genome assembly GCA_035527455.1 of Thermoguttaceae bacterium. GTDB lineage: Bacteria > Planctomycetota > Planctomycetia > Pirellulales > Thermoguttaceae > DATLAN01. The sequence continues at coordinate 14,025 of DATLAN010000152.1, read as the reverse complement.
CTCATCCACTGACCATTCTTCATGCTCTATTGACCGCGGTCCGTGCGATGCCCCTCCAGCGTTGAGCGATCTCCTTACGTTTCATCCCGTCTCGGGGACGCGATCCACGCGTCGATCCTCCCGTCACGAATCACAGTGAACGTCCAACCGCGTGAAGGATTGAGTTCTTCGGCGCCGACACCTGTGCTGAAACGCTCTGCCCTATCGCTCTCAGGGTGTTAAGGGCATCGCCAACCTCCAGCCGCTTGACATCCGCTGGAATTCCCTCCTCTTCATCCCAGACGGAGCGACACCAAGATGTCGCCGCAGAAGGCCTCCGCCGCGGAACGCAGAGGATCACTGCCCAACCGGCCCTGCTTCAAGTGATCGCCTCCAGCATCCAATGAGCCCGCGGGATCATCCCAACGATGCGGCGTCTTGCCAATGATGGGCAGGAAAGACACCTGACCTTGCTCCAGAAGCGGCCGCGCAACCAGCAACCAAGCGAACAGTTCCATCACCGATCCGGAAACGTACACGCGGTCGTGTCCTGTATGAGACAACGCGAACTCGCAGCAAGGCTCTGCAAGAACTTGCGTCGCGTGTCTTGTCTCGGCTTGCTCGTCTCGTCGGCGGACAGAGACATCTTCGTCCGGCCGACCTCCCGCCCGAAACGGCCTTCTGGCCACCGTTGTCTCGGTGTCTCTCTTCCGCCGGCCAGTTCGGGTTAAGAGGAGGTTCGGTCTGCTATAGCGGTCCAAAATGTCACGGTTCGGACCGGCAAGCGGGGGCAACCCTCTTCAAACTGCCCGTGACGGAAACCGGCGGCCCAGGGGCTGGCGGAAGTTACCAGCCGTCTCATCTACCACCGCCGCCACGGGACGGTGGTATCTTGAATTTGCAGATGGCAAAATGGGGTTGCCGTCGCGACTGATTGATGCAACCGCAGCGTCAGTAACGAGTTATGTCGGGAAAGGAAGGATTCTTGGGATTAACTCCTTGTCTTCTGCAGCGGAGACGCCAAACTTCAGGATCGCCCAAAGAATTCAATTCTGGACGGGGAATCGGCGCGCCGGTTGGAAGGTCGCGAGCCGCTTTGTTAACATGGGGAGACTGTTGCTGCTCGGAGCGTATCCGAGCGGAGCCTGTATGGCAAATCCCGGTCAAAAGGTCGAAAGAAATGAATCGACGTGAGTTTCTGGCCCGTGCGGGGACCGGCGCCGCATTGGTTTCTCTGGCACAAACAAGCCGCGCCGAGGCGAGTGCGAACGCTGCCGCAGCGGCGGATTGGCCGCGCGACCTTGCCTCGCACCGGATCGCAAAAATCGATGCGTGGTCGTCAAACGATCGCTACACCCGTTCCCTCGGGCCGAATTCAAGAGGCAACCCGCTCGGGCGCGGATATGGGCGCCAGTTCCGAACGCTCACCACCGACCAAGGCGCGACGGGCTTCGGCATGTCCGGGGCGTCGGACGCCGTCATCCGGAAACTGGTGGGAGCGCGAGTCAGCGACCTGTTTGCCGCGGAGACTGGAACCAGCCCCGAAGCAGACCCGCTCGACCTGGCGTTATACGATCTGGCCGGCGCGATTCTCCAAAAGCCGGTTTACGAGATCCTGGGCGCGAAGGGACCAATCCGGCTTCCCATCTACAGTGGCGCCATCTATATGGATGACTTGATCCCCCTTGAGAAGCCCCGCGGCGTTCGGGCTGTCGTCGACGCCTGCCGGCAGGACTACGTGGCGGGTTACCGGGCGTTCAAACTCAAGATCGGACGCGGTGCGAAGTGGATCCCCGGCGAGCCGGGCCTTCGCCGCGACGTCGAGGTCACCCGGGCCGTTCGCGAGGCGTGTCCCGACTGCAAGATCCTCGTCGATGCCAATGACGCGTACGCGTGCGATGATTTTCTCAAATACGTGACCGCCGTTGCCGATTGCGATCTGTTCTTCATCGAAGAGCCGTTTGCGGAGAACCGCGACGATTTGAAGCGGCTCCGCGATCACATGGCCCGCGTCGGCTGCAAGGCGTTGATCGCCGACGGCGAAGGGCGCAGCTCGGCCGCCGACGAGATCTGGAAGTACGGCGGATACGCCAAGGAGTGGGTCGACAACTTGTACGCGCTGGCCGCGGAAGGGCTCGTGGACGTCTTCGTGTTCGACCTGGCGATCGTCGGCTTCTCGCGCTGGCGGCACGTCATGCCGGAACTGGTGGAAGCGGGCGTGAAGGCGGCGCCGCATCTCTGGGGCGGAACCCCGCGGCCGTTCTATTGCGCCCATCTGGGCGCTGGCGTCGGCAACGTGTTGATCGTGGAAGGAATCCCCGGCGTTGGTACGGGTCTCGACTACGGGCACTTCCAGATCGACGGCGGAGACGTCGTCGTGCCGAAAGTCCCCGGGTTCGGAATTGTGCATACCTAGAGGCCGTGCTTTTAGTTTAAGGCTCGAGTTTCCGGTTTGAAACCCTCTCGGTTTCAGAGACACCACGCTCTTGCAGGCGGCCCCGGCGGGTGAGCTTGGTCGTTACGGAACGTCTCGCGACTCAACAGCGGTCCCGTCTGCTCATGCCTTTCGTGATACGCCTCGAATATTGCCCCGACGCGCCAAGAGGAATCGCAGGCGGCAAGATAGGCAACGCACCTACCCCGACGGGGGAAGTCTGGGGCGAAATGGGGTCATGTCCCGATTCGGCTGGTTGGGCGTGGAACCGGGGCTACGCTCGCCCGCAGCGGTATCCAGGGCTCGCGAGATTCAAAGGCCGCGTAGGTGCCGTTCTGTTTGCTCGGAAGCGATGTTTTGGCCATGGCAACCAGATCAACCACCGCACAACCCGCACGCCTTGCCCTCGGTTGCACCGCACGGGCGACCCTGTTTTGTGTTGCGGTAATATCGGCACCCGGAGTTGTGCCGGGTGTTGCTGGCGGTATTGAGCCAGAATTTCCCTGTACCGTCCCCAGACGGCTCGCCCGTGGCCCGCTTGCCCTTCCCTCCATTCCCAACGGCGGGATCGGAGTCGGATCGCCCCACAGGCCCACGTGTGCTTCTCTGGCCGCCTTTTCGAGGGCGGCGAGTGTCTTGTCGTCGGGGGCGTACTGAACGTAGTGCCATGCCAGCCCCGCCTCGACCAGGGCGTGATTCAGAACGGCGCCGTCGGGCAGGACCACCTTGCCCACGGTCCGGCCGTACCGATCCTTGTCAACCACCTCGACAGAGACGACCTAGCCGAAGACCGCGCTCGAAGTGAACTCCCGGGCCTTGGTTCCGAACGGCTGGCCCTTCTCCGGCGTGTCGATCCCGTGCAACCTGATCTTGTGTTGGGTCTGATCGACGAGGATCGTGAGGGTGTCGCCGTCTGCAATCGAGACGACCTTAACCGTGAGGATGTCGGCACGGGCAGGCAGGACAAGCAGAATCCAGAGGAAGATAGCGCGGCCGACGATACGAACCATGATCTACTCCCTTCCTGTTGCGTCGGTCAGTTTAACGGGGGACGAAAGGACTGGCAATGGGATCAGCGGCGGTGTCTTCGCCAGACGAAGGCGAGAAGACCGAGGGCGCCCGTGGCCAGAAGGATGAGGGTGGAGGGTTCGGGAACTCTTGCCACGCGGAAGCCTACGTGTTCGGGCTCGAACGTCGGGAAAGAGTCGCGGTCGCTGGAGTCCATTATTCCCATTTTCCAATCGCCACCACGCACGCAACGGAAACCCATACCGGAGTTGTAGAAACCTTCGTTCCACTCGCCGACATTGCCGCCTTGGTCGAACGTGCCGTACGGGCTGGCGGAGTTCTCAAACTCGCCCACCACGGTCGTGTAGTAGGGGCTGCCGATGGTGTAGCCGCCCCGGTTGAAGTTTGCGTTGTTGCCCGGGTCCGGATCGATCAGGTCGTTGCTCGGAAGGACGTCGCTGGCGGTCTGGAAGTCGAAGTAGTTCCCCGTCACGCCGTCGTTCTTGTGATGCGCCGCCTTGTACGGCTCGGGCGGCGGGCGACCGCTGGGTATTTTCAACGCAAACTCGTTGATCGTGCAGCCAAAAGAAACCGCACAAGCATCGAAAACGCTGTTGTATGAAAACATAACCTCCATGTTCTCCCGCCTGACCGGGCCGTGCAGGCAAAGATCGGTTTGGGTTTTTTCCAACACTTGCATTCCGGCGCTGCTGGAACTATCAGTCGCTATCGCCCTGGGCGGCCAGCATGTCCCGGTTTTGCAGGAATCGAATGGCGAGTTTCGCCTCCTGACGCGGCCGTGCTTCTTCTCCGAAAAACTCGCGGAAATCGGCAGCGTCGGCGACTGTCTGCTGGTTGATCCAAGCCAATACATTATTGGCTTGCGAAAAGAAGTTGCGATCGATACTTCCCGACATGCTTACTTTTCGTCCGACGAGATCGCATTCCGCGCGATTTTGAGAGTTGACGGAATGCCGGGATGGAATAGCGTAGTCACACCACGAAACGGGACCACGACGTTGTCCTGGGCCTGCGCCTTGGCAGAGCGATAAGTTTCGCATTCCCGCTCGTAGCGGGATCTCCACGTCCGGCCACCCGTTTCGCCGTCGGGTGGCCGGTTTTTTGCGCGCGGCCGTAGCTTCGATTCTAAGGGCCGTTTGCTTCCAAGGTCCAAACACACCAACCCCATCCCTCCGTCGCATCCTGGGGCACGTGGCGGCCTCGGTTTCCAGGTCGATGGCTCTAGCTCAGGTCAAGGCCGAACTCGCAAAAGGCTCTTCTTACAGTTCTCGCTTAACAATCCAACGGCACAGCATTCGACACCGTGGAGCCGTTTTTCTGCGATGTTCTTTTTCACTTGATCCGCAGTGAGATAATCCGTAAAGCACGAATAGGGTTTGTCTTGAGTCGTGTCGTACAAGTACCTCGCCACAGAGGATGCGCCCCACAGTGCGCGATAGTGCTTATGCAGATCTCGATAGCCGCACCTCTTCAGCGACTCCAGTCGCTTTTGGTGCCCATGACAGCAGCGGCCCTGGTTCTTGACGAACACAGCCTCAACAACTTGAACCGCCTTATAGAAGGCTGCGACCGTTACCCACTCTGGAAACGTCTCAAAGTCTTTCAGCAGATGCGATAGTACAGCGTGGTTCTTGTTGGCCAGAGCTATGTGATCCGCTTCAGTCGACATGACCGCAGTACTCGATCTTAAACTCGGGATCAAGGAACGAACTCAGCGCGCTCGCAGAAGCGGGCGGTAGGGCAATTGCGTCCATCCTTATGAGATTGAGATCGGGATCATTGGCACAATCAAAATCAAGTTCAGAAAGGGCGTCCTCAAATTGTTCGTCGTATTTACACGAATTGCGGACCACAACAAACGCCAGTGCGCCATCTCGCAACGTCACGAAAGCCTCTCCTACGCCCGGTTGGCCTGCTAGCCATCCCGCAAGAATGCGCAGAAGAAGATTGAATTGTTGTTTGAAGTCGTCGGGACGTTTTGCCTGCTGAAGGATCTCTATAACACGGCTCACTTTGATGCTGAATCTATCTTCATCCTCGGGGGTCACGGTCACAAGTCCATCCATGTTCCAATGCAATTGGACAACCTTGGATGCGACAGCGGGCACCATTGAGTCTCCTTCAGGTCTAGAAGCCAAGGCCGAAACTCACTGCGAATCTCGCGAGAAATAACCGAACCAAGACAAGAGCATAGTTGGCGTCAAACCCGGCGTCAATCTCTTTCTTACACCGAAATCGGCAAACACGCCAGTACTTCTCTTGTCACATCTCCACACAAACAATTATACCTTCCCAAGCCACCCCCCCACCCAAGGGGCCTTTTGGCGCCGTGAGCCTAGCACCGCGGCTAGGCGATCTTTCCGAGTGTGCCGGGCCCTGTTTTCAAACCTAGCACCGCCCCCCTAGCCCGGTTTGAGCCGGGCTTCTCTTTGCACCGGACCGTAGCACCGGGTCGGGTAGCACCGGGGTAGCACGGCACCCATTCCCCCCTTGTGAGAAAAAAAGAAAAGCCCGACGTAACTCGTTGCTACGTCGGGCTTTATGTGTCGGGGCGACTGGATTCGAACCAGCGACCTTTTGACCCCCAGTCAAACGCGCTATCCAGACTGCGCCACGCCCCGAGATCGTTGCGGGGGAACCTTCCACTCCTATTACAAGTATTGCAAATACCGCCCGACTCTGCAACCGGCCTCCTTCAGCAAGATCCGGATTGCGATCATCCCGCGCCGGAGCGGCGCTGCACCCTATGGGCTGCGGTACTCTCGCAATTCGCTCAACACCGTTGCCATGTCGTCCGGAAGGGGGGCCTCGACCTGAAGGGATTCGCCCGTGGCCGGGTGGAGGAACCTCAGTCGCGAGGCGTGCAATGCCTGACGGGCGAGCAGTACCAGCGCGTCGGCCGGATCGCGGCGGATTTCGCCGCGGGTGATCTGCGAGCGGCCCCCGTATTGGCGATCGCAGAGGACCGGACAGCCGATGTGGCTCAGATGCACGCGGATCTGATGCGTGCGGCCCGTCTTCGGATAGAGCTTCATCGCCGCAAACCCGTCGAACCGTTCGACCACCTCGTAAAAGGTCTCCGCGGGCCGACTGATCGAATCGTCGTGGCGGATGGCCATCTTGTCGCGCTGGTGGGGATGAACGCCGATCCGCCGGTTGATGACGTCGCGGTCGCGGTCCGGAGAGCGGAGCACCAGGGCAAAATACTCCTTCTCGATCGAACGATTCTGGAACTGTGCAGCCAGCTTGGCGTGGGCCTGGTCATGCCTGGCCACGAGAATCGCGCCGCTGGTGTCCCGATCCAGCCGGTGGACGATGCCCGGTCTGGTCGGACCGCCGGTGGCACTGAGTCCCGAACCGAAATGATATTGCAGTGCCCCGGCCAGCGTGCCGGACCAGTGCCCCCGTGCGGGGTGAACCACCATTCCCGGTGGCTTATTGATTACCGCCAGGTGGTCGTCCTGATACAGGACATCCAGGGGGATGTTCTCCGGCTTTGGAGCCTCGCGAGGGATCTCCGGCAAGACGATCGTCACGCGTTGCCCGGCCTTCAACCGATAGGCCGGTTTTCCGCCGTTGCCGTCGACCTTCACTCCGCCGGCAGTGATCACCCGGCGGAGATGCACGCGACTGTAGTCGGTGAAGTGGTGTGCCAGAAACGCGTCCAAGCGCCGGCCTGCTTCGGACTCTTCGACCACCAACTCGACCGGTTCAGCGGAAAGTGGCGGGCGCGACATGACAGAAGCGAATATCGAAACGCGGCAGACGGGTTGCCCGCTAGTCCTTCGGTTCGGTTGTCGGCGACGTCGGATCCGGGAGCACCGGATCGAGAATCGCCGGTTCGGGAATGCCCTCGGGGCTGATCCGCGGCACGGGCAGACTTCCGTCATCCCTCGGATCGAGAGGCGGAACGAACCGACCGGGCGAGAGCAGATTCGGATCGGAGGAAAGGATGTTCGGATCACTGACGTCAGGGCGGATGCCGGGAGTACCCGGTTCGTCGGAATAGCTCGATTTCGGCGGTCCCCACTTGGCGAAACGGTCGTAATCCAATCTTGTGGAGTCCTTGCCCAACTCCTCGTATCGGTGCTTGGCTGCGGCGGCGAACGGTCCGTCTGGCCATTTTGTGTAGACTTCCTGGTAGCGCTGCCTTGCCCGTTCCAGCTCGGTCTGCGATTCCAGTGCTCGGGCCAGGCCGAACGTGGCACGCTGCAGGAGCATGGGGTCCTCGCAATCCTCGTCGCCGAGGACCTTCATATACCGCTCGACTGCTTCGGTGAGTTTTTCGCCGGCGACTGCCTTGTCGCGAAAGAGTTCGTCGCATCCTTGGTCGCGGAGGCAATCGGCCGACGCAATCGTGGCCCAGTACGCCGCCTCGTGGTTCGGGTACTTATCGCCGACGGCGTCCAGTTCTTCCGGGTCCTTATTGTCCAGCGCCTGGTAGTAGAGGGCCCACGCCTCTTCGGTTTTTGTTCCCGAGCGTCCGGACCACCACGCGTAGGACGCGGTCGCCAGCGTTGCCAGCAGGATGGTTCCCAGGATCCAGTTCGTGTAGGGTTTGATGCCTTCGATGGATTTCGCCATCCAATTGGCCAGTTCGTTCTTTTCCAGTTCGTGACGTCGCTCGCTTTTCATGTCTGGCGACCTTTTTTCGAGGGGACACCTTTAGTCAGCCCGAGGGCATCTCGCGCGATAAGATTCAGTGGGTAGCGGGTAGGTTATGCTTCAGCATATCACTACGTCTACACAAGTGAAGTATAAGGCCGCCGGCTGAAAGGCGTCAAGATCGCCGTGTCGTACGGCTGCGCCGCCCCCCTTTCCGATTCCGCGACGGCTTTCTAACATCGGTTGTCTTCGAACGAAGTGGCGGCACCCGATACAATGGGTGTAAAGGCACGCCCTGAATAGATGGAATGGGCTGGCTGGCTTCGGCTGCCCGCAAGGATTCGCACATGGACCTCAACCCGGCCCAACACGACGCCGTACGCACGTTGTCCGGGCCGTTGCTGGTGCTGGCGGGTGCGGGGACGGGGAAGACGCGGGTGGTGACCTATCGCATCGCCGAGTTGATTCGCAATCGGATCCGACCGACGCGGATTCTGGCGGTCACCTTCACCAACAAAGCGGCCACCGAGATGCAGCAGCGGGCCGCCGCCCGGCTTGGGAAAGGGGTCACGACTCAGCCGGAGATCTCCACGTTCCATTCCCTCTGCGTCCGCATCCTCCGCCGCCACATCCGGCACCTCGGCTATCCCACGACGTTCGCCATCTACGACCGGGGCGATCAGGAGAGCATCGCCCGGTCCGTGCTGCGGGAGATCAAGGTGGCCGACGGGGCCTTAAGGCCGGGCGACCTGGTCAACTTCATCGGCCGCTGGAAGACGGCGTCGGTCCTGCCCCCGCAAGCCGCTTCGATGGCCCAAACGGACAAGGAGCACCTGGCCGCCGCCGGCTACCGCCGCTACCAGAACGCCCTGAAGGCCGTGGGAGCCGTCGATTTCGACGATCTGCTGCTGTGTACCGAAGAATTGTTCCGGCGTTTTCCCGAGGTGCGAAAGGCCGAGGCCGATCGCTTCGACCATCTGCTGATCGACGAATATCAGGACACCAACGGCAGCCAGTATCGCATCGTCAAGGCCCTGGCCGCCGGGCATCGCAATCTCTGCGTGGTCGGCGACGACGACCAGTCGATCTACGGCTGGCGGGGCGCCGAGGTGACGCACATCCTCCGCTTCAAGCACGATTGGCCCGACGCCAAGGTCGTCCGGCTCGAGGTCAACTACCGCTCGACCGGCGAAATCCTCGATTGGGCCAACCGGCTGATCGCGTTCAACAAGCTTCGCCACCACAAGGTGTTGCGGGCCACCGTGCACGGCCAGCAGCCCAGAATCCTCCAACTTCAAGACGAAGTGGAAGAGGCGGAAACCGTGGTCGGCGAAATCCGTTCGCGGATCCAGGCGAAAGAGCGCCAGCCGCGAGACTTCGCGATCCTGGTCCGTACCAACGAGCAGCCGCGGGCGTTCGAAACGGAGCTGCGCCAGGCCAAGGTCCCCTACGTGCTGGTCGGCGGCATGTCGTTCTACGATCGCAAAGAGGTCCGCGACGTGCTGGCGTATCTCAAGCTGCTGGTCAACCCGCGCGACGAGGTCTCGCTGCTGCGGATCATCAACACGCCGCCCCGCGGCATCGGCCAGGCCACCGTGAAACGGCTCTTGGAGGCGGCGGTCGAACGGGGCGAACCGATGTGGGACCTGCTGCCCCGGGCCGACAAGCTGATCGATCTGCCGCCGGCCGCCCGGGCGGCCATCGACGCCTTCCGGTCTTTGATCGGTCGATTTCGCAAGCGCACCGGAGACGCTTCGCCGGAAGATCTGGTCGCCGGGATCGTCCGCGAGGTCGGCTACAAGGACGAGTTGACCCGGCTCTATCCCAACACCGACGAACTGGAGGCCCGTTGGGGGGCCGTCGAAGAAGTGGTCAACGCGGCGGCCGACTACTCGCGGCGTGCCGGCAAGCCAACCTTGGGCGGATTCCTCCAGCAAATCGCGCTGAGCGGACCCGACGAACCAAAGGACAAAGAGTCGCAACTCGATCGCAACGCCGTGGTGCTGATGACGTTGCACGCGGCCAAGGGGCTGGAGTTCCGGGAAGTCTACATGGTGGGCATGGAAGAAGGGCTGCTGCCCCATCGGCGTTCGATCGCCGACGCCGGGGCTTCCATCGAAGAGGAACGCCGGCTCTGCTACGTCGGTGTCACCCGGGCACGGCGCCGGTTGACGCTGACGCTCGCCCTGACGCGCCGCAAATGGGGCAAGGCCCGGCCCACGGTCCCCAGCCGCTTTCTCTACGAAATAACCGGCAAGGCCGACAATCCGAACTATCCGGCGAGCCAACAGGCGGGCGTGAAGTGTTCGGCCCGTAAGAAGGTGAAAAAAAAGTAGCCGTCTCGCTCCGCGAGACGAAGCCACATCTCGCGGAGCGAGATGGCTACTTTTATCAGCCTCCGAAGAGCACGTGGAAAAAATCGCCGAACAAGTCCAGAAACGACCCTTCGCTGCGGGGCTGGTCGCCGTCGTGCAACGAGGCCCTGGACGTCGCGGGAAGCGGCGGGGGACCTCCGGCCGCTTCTGCGTGGGCGGCGTTGACGGCCGACTCCGACTTCGCCTCGGATTCTCCGCCGCGGCGGATGTAGGCCAGAATGCGGGCCAACTCGTCGGAATCGAACCAGACGCCGTGGGCCTTGCAGACGTCGACGATCACGCCGCTGTCCTTGCCGTAGTGGTGGCGGTGCATCAACTGGTCGCAGCGGACACAGCGGCGATAACGCCACGTCCGGCCTGAGGCGGCCGAGGTTGCGTCTTCCGACAGTTCGGGCGGCAGCGGCCCTTCAGGCAAGGGAGGAGGCGTCGCGCATTGCGGCCTCGGCTTGAAGTAAGCGTCGGTGCCCAGCGTGTCGGCGGCGGCCCGCTCGGTCAGACGATCGAAGGCGTTGTTGCCCAGCCAGAAGCCCGCGCAACGGTCGCACTCCAGCACGGCCACTTCGCCGATCCGGCGGCTGGTCAGTCGGTACGGTTGGCCGCAAGCCGGGCAGGTCAGCGGGGTATCGTCTCCGGCGACCATCTCCGGCACGAGGTGGACGCCGCAGTGATGGCAGAAACTGGCCCGATCGCTCACTCGGGCGAGGCACCGTGGGCAGACGGTGTGCAGATCGCGTTCATGGAGGGTGAAATCGGCCTCGCAGAAACGGCAGTTCCGGCTCCCCTCGATCCGCGGGGCCCCGCACGAAGAGCACCGGACCACGGCGGCGTCGCGGCCGTGAGGCTGTTGGACGGTCACCGCCTCGCCGCAATGGCAGCGGAACCGCCCGCCGACCTTTTTTCCGGTCGCGTCGTACTGACGTCCGCACTGGGGGCACTCGATCAACAAACGCATGTCGGGCAGAATCCTCCGCGTGAGAGATGCTGTTCCCCGATTGTAGTCGGCTCGAGCCGGGCCGGTCAAGCAGGGGATGCGGGAGAAGCGAATGTACTGGCCATGGAAGAAGGAATTGCACGTTCCCGTGTTCGGCGTTAGACTTCTATTAGTAGTTCGTCGGGCAATTTCGTGGCTGCCGGGGAAACAGGGGATTCAATTGCCGGAAGAGTACGGGGTCCTCTTCTCTGTTCACGTCGCTCGAAGACGTGGAATCAGAGAAGAGGAACCCGTACTCGTCGGTGCCCTCAGCTTCAAAGGATTGGGAATTGAACCACGGAAATCACTGAAGAATCCTATTAGTCGGCAAGCCGACGCGAGGGAGGTTCGATGATGCCAGATTCCGATCAAGACGCGACCCGCGCTTGGGTCGAAACCTGGGCCAAAGCGGGGCCGAAGCTGGAGGAAATCCGCCGCCGGGAACTCGCGCTGCTGAAGTACGAGGACCACGTCGACGCCATCGATGCCATGCTGGAACTGGCCTGTCGGCACGGCAGCCCCCGCACGACCAGCGGGCTGGTCGAGCAGCAACGCCTCTTCGGGAAGCTGCGGAAATGAATGTCCTGTTCGAAGCGGCCCTTGAGTTTCAGCACTTCTGCCGGGATCGCAACTGGCGCCACTGCATTATCGGCGGTCTGGCGGCCATACGCTGGGGAGAACCGCGTGGAACGCGAGACGTCGACGTCAGCCTGTTGACGGGTTTCGGCGACGAGGCCCGGTACGTCGATGCGATTCTCGCCCAGTTCGAGGCCCGAATCCATGACGCCCGGCAATTCGCTCTGGAGAATCGCGTGCTGCTGGTCCACGCCGCCAACGGGATTCCCATCGACGTCGCCTTGGCCGCGATCCCGTTCGAAGAACGACTCATCGAGCGGGCGACACCGTTCGCTTTCGCTCCGGGAGTATCGCTGGCGACCTGTTCTGCCGAGGATCTCGTCATATTAAAGGTTTTCGCGGGACGGCAACAGGATTGGGTGGCCGTGGAAGGGATTCTCGCGCGCCAGCGAACGGGATTGGATTGGACCTACATCGACGAGCAACTCCTTCGCCTGTGCGAATTGCGAGAAGACACCGAGACGCTTCGGCATCTGCAACAACTGCGACGGAGTCTCGACGCGCCGTAATGCTGTGGCGGAGGATTGTTTTCCGGGCGTTCGGGGTAACATGTTTGTCCGAGAACGAGTTGGTTCCGCTTCAGTGTATTGTGTTTAGCGGGCGGGCTTGCCCGCCGTTGCTCAAGCGCCGTTTCTCTGTCGAAGCAACGGCGGGCAAGCCCGCCCGCTAAACTAAACGTCGACGTTCTGCAATTCCGCGCTGCGGACTCAACTTCCCTTCTCGATCAGCAACACCGGCCGGATGATGCCGCCGAGGAACAGCTCGGTGATGGTCGAGTGGTCGACGCGAACGGCCACCACGTTCTCGCCCGATACGAGTGCACTGGAAAGATCGACCTCGAACGGCACCCGCTTCTTCTCGCTGCCGCCGACCGGCTTGCCGTTGACGTAGACCGTGGCGTCGCCGTCGACTTCGGTGAAGAACAGCACCGGCCGGCGGACCTTCTCCGGGCATGAAAAGGTCGTGCGATACCACATGATCGTCTGGCGGTCGGGCAGCCCCTGGGCATCGAGCGGGCGGCCGTAGGTCTCCACGCCGCGCCATGTCGAGTCGTCGAAATCGGCCTGATGATAGCCCTTGGCGACGCCCTCGTCCGCCTCGTCGTACTCGAGCCGCCACACGTCGGGCAACACGCTCACCAGCTTGTTGGGCGAGGCCGTGGCCGCCGCGCCCGCCTCGACGTAGCGGCCCACGAATCGCTGCAGATAACCGACCGTGTAGTGATTGCCCAGCTTCGTTTCCTGGTGTTTTTCGCTGCGGGCCAGGAGCCGCTCGTAGACGCGGCCGGCCGCGGCGAAATCGCCCCGGTTGATCGCCCGGCGAAGGGCCGCGTACTCCTCGGCGTTGCGGAGCCCCTCGGCCGCCATCTGCACCCGGGCGGCGTACGCTTCGTCCGATCCGGCCGCGGCGGCCGCCCGATCGATCAGGTCTTGGCACTGCTCGAGGAACTCGGGCGTATAGACCAGGTGTACGGCGAAGAAGCTGCCGGCGTGGGAGGGCAACTCGACGAACGCCCGATCGACGGCCGTCCAATATTCCTTCATGATCGGCCCGGCCTTCGGTCCGTAGAACTTCAGGTAGTAGTCGTCCATGATCGCCTCGGCGTCGGCCTCCGGGTCGTAGGCCAGCCGGATGCTCAGGTAGATGTGCGGGCCGTAGATCTGCCAGTTGGCGAGCGTCTCCAGGTTGATCCCGATGCAGCCCTGCCGCTTCAGGTACGGGATGTCGTGGCTCCAGACCGAGATCATCGAGAAGGGCACCACGCACTCGGCCAGGTTGTAGTTGTAGGTGCGATATGCGATCTTTTCGACGGCCGCCCCCCAGCCGTCCATGAGTTCCTCGAGTTGACGCCGCGAAGGACAGTCCGGGTGCCCGATGCGATGGAACCGGCAGTAGCGGATCGGGGCCACCCAAGCACACAGGTTCGGCGCCAGCTTCACTCCACCGGAGGGCGCCTGGGTGTAATCGGCGTAGCAGTAGAAGCTGAGGATCGACTC
>DATLAN010000151.1:0-2590 GCA_035527455.1 Thermoguttaceae bacterium | reverse complement strand
GCGCGCTGACGGCCGGCACGTTCCTCGAAGGCCACCACTACGCCTGGAACATCGCCATGCCCACCTACGACGAGGAGTGGTCGCCGCTGGGGATCGCGCCGTTGCCCGACGGCGATCTGGCGGTGCTGCACGACGGCGGGTCGCCGGTCCATCATTATTACGCGGCCGATCACGTCAGCCGACTCTCGGGAGACCTCGAACGCCGTGCCTGGAAGGTCGACATCTATCACCCCGAGATCCAGCCGATCGAAAAGATCCGCGGGCATCGCGAGAGTTTCAAGGACTGGAAGTATCCGATCCTGGGCCATATCCGCACGCTGCGGATGCGCGGCGACGGGCAGGGCAACTTCTACGTGGGCGGCTGGTCCGTCTCGATGACCTCGCGGGAGCCGTGGTGGTGTCCGTTCCTCTGGAAATTCGGCCAAGACGGCAAGGTCGTCTGGAAGGCCTACAGCTACGATCCGATGGGCGGACGCGACAACCGCATGGGAGGGCTCGTCTCCGATTCGGCCATCCGCTCCATGGCCGTCGATGGGCAAGGCGGCCTGCTGGTCTCCGGGATCAGCGACGGCGGCAACACCGTCCTGCGCCGGGACGCCCGGACGTACGAACAGCCCGGGGCCGACGTCAAGCGCGGCTACGCGGGCATGAAAGGACGGGTGCTCTACGTGGGCCACCTCATGCGGCTGGACGCCGAAAGCCGCCAGGTCCGTGCCGCCACCATGCTCGGCTCCTACGGCACCACCGGCTATCAGGCCACCTGGGCGGTCGATCTCTGCCCCCTGCCGGGCAAGCGGGTGCTGGCCGTCGGGCGGCACAACCAGAATCACACGGCCACCGACGACGCGTGGTTCGACGTGGCGAGCGATCGGGGCATGTTCCTGAAGGTCTCCAGCGACGATTTCGACGAGCAGTTCAGCGTCAATCTGCCCGACGCCGTGCCGTACGCCGTGGCGCAGAGGGGCACGCGGTGCGTGGTCGTCGGCATGGCCGAGAGCGATCGCACCCCGGTGAAGGATGCGTTGTTCGGAAAGCACGCCGGCGGTCTGGACGCGTATTTGCTGGTGGCCGATTTTCCGGAGTGAATGCGTAGGCCGGAACAAGCGCAGCGCAGTTCCGGCACTTGCCGAGGAGAGCATTTGCCAAGGAAAGACCGCATGAAACCACCTGCCGGAACTGCGCTGCGCTTGTTCCGGCCTACTTCGCTTCCCACCTACTATGACCGACACACTTATCATCGACGGTTCCTTCGGCGAAGGCGGCGGGCAGATCGTGCGGTCGTCGTTGGCGCTGTCGTTGGTGACCGGCCGGCCTTGCGTGATCGAGAACATCCGTGCCGGGCGGAAGAAGCCCGGTTTGATGCGGCAGCATCTCACGGCCGTTCGCGCCGCGGCCGAGGTCAGCCGGGCCGAGGTCGAGGGGGCCGAGATCCGGTCGACGTGGCTGAGATTCACGCCCGGGCAAGTCCGCGCCGGGCGTTACGAGTTCTCGGTGGGCACGGCCGGCAGCACGACGCTCGTCTTGCAGACGATCCTGCCGGCCTTGCTGATCGCCGACGGCCGATCGCAATTGACCCTCGAAGGCGGCACGCACAATCCGTTCGCTCCGCCGTTCGATTTCCTGGCCAAGACGTACCTGCCGCTGATCAACCGGATGGGGCCGACGGTCGAGGCCACGCTGGAGCGGCCCGGCTTCTATCCGGCCGGCGGGGGATGTATCACGGTCGACATCCGGCCGGCGAAGCAGTTGACCGGCCTGGAGCTTACCCAACGCGGCCCGATCACGGCCCGTCGCGTCCGGGCGATGGTCGCCAACCTGCCGCGTCACATCGCCGAACGGGAATGCAGCACGATCGCCCAACGGTCGGGCTGGGACCGCTCGTGCTTCGAAGTGGAAGAGATCGGCGGGTCGCCCGGGCCGGGCAACGCGGTGATGATCGAACTCGAGTCGGAGCAGCTTACCGAGGTCTTCACCGGTTTCGGCCAGCGGGGCGTGAAGGCCGAACGGGTCGCCGCGGGCGCGTGGAAAGCGGCCCAGCGCTACCTGGCCGCCGACGTGCCGGTCGGCGAGCATCTGGCCGACCAGCTTCTGCTTCCCTTCGGTCTGGCCGCCCATCTCGGATCCGGCGGCGGGGCCTTTCGCACGCTGGCCCTTTCACCCCACGCCACCACCCACGTGGAAGTGCTGCGGAGATTCATGGACCTGTGCGTCGAACTCGAACAGACCGGTCCCGAAGACTGGCTGGTGCGGTTCTAGTAGGTCAGGGCTAGCCCTGACGGAATCGAGCATTCGGCAGGACAAGAGAATCCACGTAGAACCTGTATTTCAGCCTCGACGTCGGCCGGAAATGCCAGTAGCCTTGTGATTTGTGAGGAGAACGGTGATATTTGCGGGGTGAGTATCCAGCGTGGCTCGCTCAAAGTAGCCGTCTTGCTCCGCAAGATATGGCTTCGTCTCGCGGATAGCCTGTGAATTTATTAAACGGGCTTGTGCATTTTTGGTGATCGCGCTAAAACGTGGTCATGAATACAAAAAATACCTCAGCAACCGCTCGTGTGGATCGACCTCACCGCTCTCAGGTGCAGATGCA
>DATLAN010000150.1:0-36279 GCA_035527455.1 Thermoguttaceae bacterium | reverse complement strand
TACTTCCAGCTTCTCGACGAGAACGGCATGGCGGTCCACTCGATGCGGTCGGTGACGTACGTCCACGCCGGCGAGCAGATGAGCTGCGCCGGCTGTCACGAGAGCAAGTGGGAATCGCCGCCGTCGATGCCCGGCCCGAAGGCGTTCGGAAGGCCGCCGTCGAAGATCGCTGCGGAAGTGGCAAGCGGGGCCGTCCCCTTCAATTTCTACAAGCTCGTCAAGTGGCCCGTCTTCGACAAGAAGTGCGCGCCGTGTCATCGGGAACATCCCGACGCGCCCGACATGAGCTACGCCTCGTTGGCCAAGAACCACCTGGCGTTCGGACTGCCCGGCGAAATCGGCATGCGGATGCTGGGGATCGGCGGCTCGCGGACCACGCCGGGGCGGTTCGGCGCGCACGCGTCGGGCATCATGAAGTCGCTGCGCACCGAGGACTATCACCAAGACCTCGACATGTCGCCGGACGACTGGCGGCGGCTGACGCTGTGGCTGGACCTGAACTCCAACGAAATCGGCTGGATCGGCGAAGACATGGACCCGATCCACGCCCAACGCCGCGGCGAGGACGTCTGGCCGCCGATCGACGTCGATCGATCGAATCCCGTCGGCGTGGAAAAGGACTTCGCCGTGGGCTCGAATCAGTAAGCTGTTCCCCAGCCCCCAATCCCGAGTCTCGGCGTCGGGCGTGAGCTTACGGCCCTCACCCCCAACCCCTCTCCCGTGGACGGGCGAGGGGAGTTCAGACATTCTCCGGATCCGGATGCACCCACGGCTTTCGGTACGGCCGGCTCAGCAGGCGGTTGGCTTCTTCGTCGCCGACGATCCGGCCCTGTTCGGCGTCCCACTGAAGCGTGCGACCGAGTCCCATGGCCATGTTGGCCAGGATGCAACTGGTCGCCGAGATCTGGCCCTCTTCGATGTCGGCCACCGGACGGCCGCGGGTGGCGATCGCCTCGAGGAAGTTGAGCATGTGGTAGCGGACGGCCGGGGCGCAGTGCTTCTCCAGACGCGGCTCCGTCTCGTCCTCGGGGTACTGTTCCAACTCGTAGGTGACGTCGCGGTGGATCTTCTCGCCCGAGCCGCGCGGAGTGAAGTCGTACTTGTGTACGCTCACCTTCAACGTGCCCTTGTCGCCGTAGAACGTGGCGCCCCAGGGATACTCGGGGTCGGGCGTGTCGCCCCAGGTGCGATGCTGCCAGACGACCGTCAGATCGTCGCCGTCGAAATCGAAGTTGGCCGTTTGCGTGTCGGAGATATTGGCCATGCTTTCCTTGTCGAGGAAGATCCCGCCGGAAGAACCGACGCGCGTCGGCCAGCCCAAGTCGAGCATGAAGCGAGTCATGTCGAACATATGCACGCACATGTCGCCCACGATCCCGTTGCTGTACTCCATGAACGACCGCCAGCGACCCGGATGACGCAGCGAGTTGTACGGCCGCAACGGAGCCGGGCCGGTCCACATCTCCCAGTCGAGGTGTTCGGGCGGATCGGCGTCGGGCGGATTGCCCCGGGCACGCATGTGGTAGTAGCAGTAAACCTCGACCAGGCCGATCTTGCCGAGCTTGCCCTCGCGGATGATCTGGTCGCGGGCCTCGACGACGTGCGGGGTGCTGCGTCGCTGCATGCCGACCTGGACCACCCGCTTGTGCTTCCGCGCGGCGGCGACCATGGCCTGGCACTCGACCGCGTCCACGCCGATGGGCTTCTGCACGTAGACGTCGGCCCCCGCCTGGACCGCGGCGATCATCGGCAGCGCGTGCCAGTGGTCGGGCGTGGCGACCAGGACGATGTCGAGGTCCTTCTCCTTGAGCATCTCGCGATAGTCGCCGTACATGCGGGGCTTCTTCTTCGACGCCTGGCGGCCGGCCACGATCTCGGCGGCCTCGTCCAGCGCCTTCCGATCCACGTCGCACAACGATACCACCTCGACCGGCGCCACCTGAATCAGGCGGAGCAGGTCCACCTTGCCGTACCAGCCCGGGCCGATCAGCCCGACGCGTTTCGGTTTGCCCTCGGCGAAAGCCGCCGCCGGCCCGGCAGCCGCCGACAAGGCCAGCCCGGCGGCACTGGATTGAAGGAACCTACGACGATCCATGGTATTTCTCCCAAGCAGAAGCGGAATACGAAGGGGACATTACGGATCAGTATACACGGGAACGCGGCTGAGGGGAAATGAGGAGGAAAGGGGCAATGTCTAATGACGAATGAATGACGAATGACGAATGACGAATGACGAATGACGGAGCCTCGACAAGCCCCAGGCCGACGCTTTGTTGCGGCCCGAATACGGTCATAAAGCCGCGACCGGTGGTCGCGCCCCGAATCGCGACCGGTGGTCGCGCCCCGAACAGCTTGTTCCATGGGGTGGCACGCCCTGAGGAACGAAGGGCGTGGTTTAGCAGGTTTTTCACGCCCTTCGTTCCTCAGGGCGTGCCACCCTCGCTGAAAAAGCTACAGGTTGTTTCTGCGCGGAACCTTAGGAGCCTCCGTCCCGTTCGACCCAGATCGGGCTGGACCAGGCGAGCTGGCCGTTGGCCTGGGTCGCCCGTACGTAATACCAGCTCTCGCCCGACCCGTCGTCCTCGTCCAAGACGCCGAACGACGTATGGTAGTGGTCGCGGAAGACGAGCCGGTGCAGCATGGCCGACTCCTTGGGAAAATCGCCGGTGAAGAGCATCTCGTTGCTCTCGGCCAACTGCTTGAAGGTCTGCGTGAGCAACACGCCGGTCGGTGAAGTGAGGCTGACCGTCACCCTGGTTTCCGGCCCGCCGCGGACCTTCAGCACCACGCCCTTGGTGGAAACGTCGTCGAGTTGCTGGCGGAGCGCCGTGAACGACCGCACGCGGAGATGGCGCGGCGAGCGCTCGACGATCCGGTCGCGTCGGGTTTCGTCGAGCGGGCCGGATTGGAAGCAGGTTTGCACGTCCTCCAGCAGCCCGCCTTCGAGCGTGATGCGGAAGTCCCAATCGCAGATCCGCGTCATGTCGAGCGCCGGCCACGGCCCCCAGCCGTACTCGAACCGCAACAGCACCGGCTGCTTCCAGCGGTCGGCAGCCGGGCGCCTATCGCACGGAAAATCGCGATGGATCACGCGGTTGTTCTTGAGCACCTCGACGCGATCGAGCTGATCCCAGCCGGTCACTGCGACGCTCAGCCGTCGCTCGGGCGCGTAGGGGATCGCTTCGCCCATCCGGCGGCCGTTGAGGCAAAAGCTCAGCAGGATCCGGTCGCCCGTCACGGCGTAACAGCGGCGGCGGCGCAGGGCGTCGAAGATCGCCTCGCGAGTCAACTCGGGGGCCAGCACCGCAGCGAGCCCTTCGCGATACCCGCCCGGATAGCCGAGGTGGTCGTCGGTGCTGGCGATCGCTCCCATGCGATATCCCCGCGCGAGGAATTCCTGCCAGGTATTCCGCGTCCAGCGTCCGCCCTCGGTATGGCGAACGTAGCCGAAGGGCGCCCGATCGTGTTCCGCGTTGCCCCATTCGGAATAGATTTCGAGCACGGGCGAGACCTCGGGGTCCCAGTGCACCGGATGGGCGCCGCGGTGGTCGAGCCGGTTGGCCGGATGATGGGGAATCAGCAGCGCGCCGTGCCGTTTGGCGAACCGCTGGAATGCCGGCAAGTCGTCGAAGCGGACGTACGGGGCCTCCGCCGTGGGGAAGATGATATGGTAATCGCCCAGGCTGGTCGAATGCCATTCGTAGCCGGCGATGGCGACGAACCGCGGGGGTTGGTGGTACTTGCGGACCATTTCCAGGACGTCGCCCCAACGATCCCGCGTCACGTCGAAGCCGCGGAGCCATTTGTTCTCGATGTCGTTCTCGTAATGGCCGATGTCGTGCCACCAGCCGTGCGGCGTGAAGGCGAAGAAGTCGAGGTGGTTGCGGGCGATCTCGAAGGTCCGCTCCAACGAGCCCTGGGCGTAACCGACGCTGTTGTGATTGTGCAGGTCGCCGAAGTAGACGCGGCACGGCTGGTCGCCTTCCGGCTCGTCCTCCGCCTTCGCCGCGGCCGGCGTCATCCACCCGGCCATCCCCAAAGCCGCACTGCCGCAGAGCCACTCGCGCCGATTCAAGTTGGAGGCCATGGTCATGCTCCTGTCGCTACTTCGGCTGGAACAGCCGGGTTGCCGTGGCGTGGGTCGAGGATGCCGAACATGGTCAAGCATAACAGCTTTTCGGCCCACAGTCCACGAGCCTCTTGGATATGGCCATCGAGTCAACTAAGATATTCACGGGCGCCGCAAGCAAATGTAGGCCGGAACAAGCGCAGCGCCGTTCCGGCATTTGGTGCGAGAATGCGGCATGAAGACGTGTGCCGGAACTGCGCAGCGCCGTTCCGGCATTTGGTGCGAGAATGCGGCATGAAGACGTGTGCCGGAACTGCGCTGCGCTTGTTCCGGCCTACTCAGTCACCACCGGAAGAAAGGGCCAACACGATGCTTCTATCCCAAGCGAAAAGAACCGTCCTGCTTTCCTTCTTTGCCGCGGGCTTCGTCGCCGTGCTGATCGGCGGCCGGCATGTGGCCGAAGCAGACGACGCCGGCCGCATTCGGCCCTACGCGAAGAACCCGTTCTACTGGCAGTACAAGGGCGAACCGGTCCTGTTGCTGGGCGCGAGCAAGGACGACAACCTCTTCCAGATTCCGGATTTGGAGCAACATCTCGACCGGATGAAGGCCGCCGGGGCCAACTACATCCGCAACACGATGTCCGACCGCGACGAGGGCAACGAGTATCCTTTCCTCCGGCTGGACGACGGCCGCTACGACCTCGACCAGTGGAACCCGCGGTACTGGGAGCGGTTCGAGACCATGCTGCGGCTGACGGCCGAGCGGGACATTATCGTGCAGATCGAGGTGTGGGACCGCTTCGACTACACCGACAACCGCCAGGCCGACCGCTGGCAACGCCATCCCTACAACCCCAAGAACAACGTCAACTACACGTACGAAGCGTCCGGCTTTGCCGAAACGTATCCGGACCACCCGGGTGCGAACAAGCAGCCCTTCTTCTTCACCACGCCGGAGCAGCAGAACAACCGGGTCGTGCTGGCGTATCAGGAGCGGTTCGTCGACGAGATGCTCTCCCATTCATTGAAATACGACCACGTGCTCTACTGCATCGACAACGAGACCAAGGCCGAAGAAGCCTGGCCGATCTACTGGGCCGAGCGGATCCGCCGCCGGGCGGACGAGGCCGGCAAGAGAGTCTGCATCACCGAGATGTGGGACGACTGGGACCTGAAGGCCGAACGTCACGCCCGCACGCTCGACCATCCCGAGCGATACGATTTCGCCGACGTTTCGCAGAACAACCAGAAGAAAGGCCAGGAACATTGGGACAATTTCCAGTGGGTCCGGCGGCACGTCGCTCGGCGGCCTTGGCCTCTGAACACGGTGAAGACGTACGGCGCCGACGGCGGCCCGTACGGCAACGCGACCGACGGCGTGCAGCGGTGGTGGCGGCACGTGATCGGCGGTGCGGCTTCGGCCCGATTCCACCGCCCCGAGAGCGGCCTCGGGCTCTCCGAGCCGTCGATCGCCAGTCTGGCGGCCGCCCGAAAGCTGGAGTCGCTGATCCCGCTCTGGGACGTCGAGCCGGCCAATGATTTGCTGAGCGATCGCGAGGACAACGAGGCCTATCTGGCGGCCCGGCCGGGCGCGGCCTACGCCCTGTATTTCACCGACGCAGGGCAGGTCGGCCTGAATCTGTCCGGCCACGACGGCTCGTACCAGCTCCGCTGGATTAGCGTGGCCACTGGTGCCTGGGGCGAAAGCACTACGATCGCCGGCGGCGGCACGGTCACGATCGCGGCCCCGTCACCCGGCGGTTGGGTCGCGGCCGTGGTGAAGGAGTGACCGTCGGGACCCCATAGTAGCCATCTCGCTCCGCGAGATGAAGCCTCCGCGAGATGAAGCCTCCGCGAGATGAAGCCTCGGTCAAGCCATTTCGCGTGAAACTGGGCAACGCCCGAATTCTTGCGAATCCGGCTACCGTTTGGCTGAAGTGTTACGAAAAAATAGGGACGGGGTGCTCCGGCGCGACGGTCCGTTGGCGGCAAGGCCAAGGTGCGGCCGGAAGCTTCCCGTCCCTTTCCTGGCGGAGCTTCCAAGAACCTCCATCACCGGGGGGTCGCCGCTCCGAATCCGACGTCATTGAGATCGGTTTCGATCCCTCCCCACATTCCGCCCGATTGGGCCCCGACCATCCCGACCGCTCCGAAGACGGCCAACAGAATCAGGGCCAGCATGACGGCATATTCGACGGCCGTAGCCGCCTGTTCATCGCGCAGCATCCTGCAGAGTCGTTGCATCATGTCGAGCCTCCGCTGCGAAACGCACGGTAAAGAAGAGAAAAGGTGACGAGCCGGGCAACGGAGTCGCCCAGTAAACTCTAGCTTACCGGGGGGGGTTGTCAAACGGCGCGTTTCCCGCCGGCAGGTTCGTGGGATCCGCGCCGGGTGGGTCGGTCGATTGGAGCGGCGCCTGCCAGTGGACGATGCGGCTGGCGGCCGGGCCGGATCGGGCGTCGCCGGCGAAACCGACCTCGCTGCGGACCACGCCCGAGATCGAAATCGACGCATCGTCCAAAACGGTCTGCACTCCGTCGGGGCCTCGCCACGCCGCGATGGTCGCCTCGGGCGAAACCAGAGAGCCCTGCCCGGTCCAACGGATGCTGCCCAACAAGGGTTCGGGCGGCTGCGGGCCGTCGAACAGGATCAAGGCCGAGTCCATGTGAGGCACCAGCGCGCATCCGAGGGAGCGGACCGAAATCTCGCCCGGCTGCGGTTCGATCCGGCCGAAGCGGCACTGCAACAGCGGCCCGCCGTTGCGCAGGGTTACCTGGGATAGGCTGATCAAGACGGGTTCGTCCTGCCGGGGAGCGTGATCGAGCCGCAGCAGCGGACCGCCGCCCAGCGCAAGCGTATTGCTGATTTCCACCGCCAATGCGCCGACCGTCCGGCAATCGATTCCCGCCGCCAAGCCGTAAATCACGCAATCGGCGAGTCGCACCCGGCCGCTGGGCAAGGACAACGGAGAATCGTCCCTTGCCGCCGGATGGGTCCAGCGGATGGCGGCCGGCGGGGTCGCATCGCCGCGTGCCGCCCGAAACGAGCAGCCGCGGAATTCGGCCTTCCCCACGCGCAGATCGACGATCGCGGCGTCGGAGGCCGTGGTGCCCTCGGCACCCGCCCGGTGGTTCCAGAGAAAGTCGATGTTCTCGAACCGAACGTCTTCCGCTTCAACGGGAAGGCCGCCCGGTGGAACCACGACCAACGGCCTCTCGCCGGGCATGCCGCGCACGCACTGCCCCGCTCGCAACGGGAGCGACTCGATGCTCAGCGGCCCGCCCGAGCCCAGCACCAGGTCCGTGGGAGGCGTCTCCGACGGCGACCGAGGCACGTCCGACGGCGATACGGCGGCTTCATAATAGGCCGGAACCACCGCACCGTCGGTCGCGGGGAAAACGGGATTGTCGTGGCCTTGCTCGGATGGGCCGGCATTTCGCGACAAATGCGTGGCCGCTGCGTCGGGCAAGTCCCGCTCGCGGTTTTCATCGTGATCGCGCTCGGACGTCGACGCAACCGGTTCGCCTTGCCGGGTCGAAGGAGCCCGCACTCCGCCACGCCACCAGGGCCAGAGAATCGCCGCGGCAGCCATCAGGCAAACGGCCGTGGCAGCCAGCCATCGCGACGGTGCGGCCCATCTCGTACGCGCCGGCGCCGTCAGCGGCCAACGTGCGGCCGACCGTCCCGACTGGGCCAGACAATTCGCCAGCGCCCGTTTCCCGCACCGGGTCGGCGAACCGAGCACGGCCGCCAGCCGGGCCATCGATTCCGGACGCCGCGAAGGTTCTCGTTCGACACAAGCCGTGATCGCGGCGGAAAGCGGGCTGGGAACTTCCGGGGCCCACCGCCGCAGGTCGTCGATCTCGGCCGCTTGGGCCGCCCGTAACTTCGCCAGACTGTTCCCGCCCGACAGCGGTGCGCGGCCGCAGAGCATGTGCCACCACACGCAGCCGCAGGCGTAGACGTCGCCGCCCGTGCTTGGCGGTGTACCGTCGGTGACGCGTTCCGGCGCGAGGTAATCGTACGCCTCGGGCAGCAGGTCGGCGTGGGCGTAACCCTCTTCAGGGCGAAGGATCGCCCGCAATCCCGGTTGCAACAGCACGGCCGCGCCGTCGTCCTGCAAGACCAGGCCCGCGGTGCTGACGTCGCCGTGGCACAGGCCGGCCCGTTCCAGGTCCACCAGTCCGGCGAGCATGTTTCGGGCGATTTCCAGCACCACCTCCGGCGGCAGGCGGCCGTTGTGGACCAACCACCGGGCGGCCGTGCGGCCTTCGACCCACGGCGCGGCGGCCCAGATGCGATTATCGTCGATCCCCGTGGCCGTGATCGGCGCGAGATGTTCGGACCGCAGCTCTTTGGCATTCGAGACTTCAGCCAGTGTTTCCAGGGCGCTGGAGATCTCGTCGGCCCGCTGAGTTGCGCCGACCACCACGAGCCGGACCGTTTCGCCGGAGTCCAAATGTCGTGCGCGATAGCAGGCGGCGTACGGCGGCCAAGGCACCGACGCACACAGCAAATAGGGCCCCACGCGGAGCCGCTCACCCCGCCCCGCGTTGATTTCCGCGGCCTGAAAAGGCGTGAGCACTCGGGCCTGCGCCAAGGCATCGACCCAGACCGAATCGAACCGCGGCAGGTCCCCGGCAAGCCGCCGCACGCGTCTCGCCACCCGGGCAACGTCTTTGCCGCCGGCCAGTCCCAGCCT
This sequence comes from Thermoguttaceae bacterium, assembly GCA_035527455.1. Classification (GTDB taxonomy): domain Bacteria; phylum Planctomycetota; class Planctomycetia; order Pirellulales; family Thermoguttaceae; genus DATLAN01. Next base: position 27,506 of record DATLAN010000150.1, on the reverse strand, counting down.
TTCGAGCATGGCGGTCAGATGTCTGGGCGGTTGTTCCCGCATGGTTTCTTCCGTGAAAATGAGGGGCCGAGGCAACCTGCGCCGACTTGACACTTCGGGACTATTGTCGCCGCGATGGAATACTGCCGCAATAGAGGAATACGGCAGTTCCTATTCGACCTCCACCAGCGGCTCGACCTCGCCGGTCCGGTCGAATCGGGCGACCAGCATCTCGGTCGACAGGTTGTGGCCCAAGAGCGTGCGGTTGGCCCGCTCGGTCAGCGAACGGTAGATCAACCATTGTTCCTCGTCGACGGCCACGCGATAGCCCACGGCCACGTCGTCCGGCTGGACTTGCAGCGATTCGGCCACGGTGAGTCGTCGCCACGTCAGCGGCCGGGTGTGGCGGCGGCGGTCGAGGTCGAGAAACAACGGGGCGTACAGACCGCGGCCCTCGAACAATTGCCGCAACTCCAATCCCGCGTCGGTTCGCAGCAATTCGCCGGTCCGCCGATCGGCTTTCCACTCCGGCAAGGCCAGCGGCAAGACCGACGCCCGACGCTTGCCGGCCACCAGCAGGCCCTCGCGGCTCTCCTCGGACTGCCGCCACGAAACACGCTTGCGAAGCGGCAGACACGTGCGGTACTCGAGCGTGACCGACCGGTCGGCCAGAACGGCGTCGGCCAGGAACAGGAAGCGGTCCTCGTGGGCCAGGAGCATCTGCCGCTGGACGCGCAGATCGCCGCTCAGCGCGATTTCCAGTTCCAGGTAGTCCACGTCCTCATCCGAAACCCAACAGACTTCTTCCCAGTCGGAAACCGGTTCGACCGGACGGCCGTCTACCCGCAAGTCCAATTCCCAGGGGCCGGACCAGAGCACGTCCTTCCCGCAAGAAAGCTCGACCCGCATCGCCTTGCCGGCGTAGACGACCGTCAGTCGTTCGGCGGAGCGGGACCAGTCGGTGCGCAGCATGGTCACGCCGGCCCAGGGCGAATGGGTGGCCGCCTCGGGCAGCGCTTGGCGGTGAACGCGTTTCTTTGGCGATTTCTTCCCGCCGGGCAGAACCAACTCGGCGATCTGCCGATCGTCGTCGTCCTGGCTGAACCTCAGGGCTGCCCGGAGCAAGTCTCCGTCGAACTCCCCCGGCGAACCATCGGAGAAGACCTGGCTGCCGTCGTGCCGCGCCAGCCGCAGCGATTGTCTGAGCAGCCATTCATACTGTTCGGCGGCCGGCACGGTGAAGCACCCGCCCTTGATCCTCTCGCCCAGCGCCCGGCAGCGCGTCCAGCACGCCAACAGCGGACGCAACAGCCCAAGCTGCTCTCCGTGCGGCAAACCCTGGCCGTCGAGCAGATCGACGATCCCCGCGGAAAGGACCCGCCGGGCCGAAGACTTCAACTTTCGGCAAGACGCGATCTCCGGCAACAGGTACGCCAGCGTCAACGCCAACTCGCCGGCCAGGAGCTGATGGGCCAACGGATCCGGCTGAAGGAAATTCGCCTGCAGCTCGATCGCCTTGGCATCGGCCACGGCACCGAGCAGATGGTCGAGCAAGGCCCACCATATCTCCGGCGACAAAATGCCGGCCAACCGGGCCATCGCCCGACCGCAGGCCAGCGCGTCCAGCGCATCGCGGGTGCCGGCCGCCGCCCCGGCCGATTCGCCCAGCCAGACGAGCACCTTCTTTTCCAGAGCCGGGTCGGCCGTGCGGTTGGCCTGGAGCGAACGATCGGCCTGGATTAGCCACTGCGGATAGCCACTAGCCCCCACCTCACCGGACAGCCCCCAGCGCAAAGCGTCCTTGGCACCGGGAATGAGTCGAGCGGGATCGAGGGGCGTCTTCCGCCGGGCGAGGTGTTTTTTCCAGGCAATCCAACCGTCGGTATAATTCTCTGAGGAAAAAGCCCGGCGCACCGCCGGCGGTGCCGATTTGTGCCAGACGGCCCTGCCCGTGCCGTTGACCGTCAGGGATGGGTTTGGGGCGGATTTCCCGCTTGTAGACGTCGTCGTGACCATATCGCTTGTCTTCGTGAGGTAGAGTTTGGCGTGCAATAAAGGTTTTGCGCCTTGCCGAATTCACTATATGGGCAGGCCGTGCCCCGATCGGGTATTGATTGGCGGCCCGGCAAACGGTTATCCTATGCCGAGAAGCGAACAGTTTCGCACATTTTACGGAAAGGTCAATCATCATGCGACGTTCGACCAAATTGGGGCCCCTCCTGTGTGCGGGTGCCATGCTGACGGCGCTGTTCGTGTTTGCCGGCTGCCAACAGGAAGAGAAAACCTCGGCAACCGACGAGCAGCCGACACCGAAGACCGTCGAGCCGGAGAGCAAGACGCCGGTCGAACCGGTACCACCCGCGGAACCTGAGCCGGCACCGCCCGTGGAACCCGGTCTTGTGCCGCCGACGGAACCCGGTCTTGTGCCGCCGTTCGAACCGGAGCCAATGCCGCCGTTCGAACCTGGTCTCGAGCCGCCGTTCGGACCCGGTCTTGTGCCGCCGGTGGAACCTGGTCTCGAGCCGCCGACCGAACCGGGGATCGAGCCGCCGACCGAACCCGGTCTTGAGCCACCCTTGGGAGCGGGACGGATACCCGGTTGGCCCGTGGAACCCGGTCTTGAGCCGCCGATCGGACCGGGACTCGTGCCGTCGATCGACCCGAGTCTGATACCGCCGGACGTGCCGGGGGTTCCCGATGCCGGATTGTTGGAGCCGCCGAGCGAGCCGGGCGTCGCACCGGGCCCGACGCCGCCGGAGGAACCCGGTCCCATGCCGCCCACGGAGCCCGAGGCCGCGAAGGAAACCGACCTGGGACCTCCCCTGGTCGACAAGGCGGAAGATCTCCGCAAGCTCGATCCGGTCAAGCCGCTCTGGGTCGACCAGACGAACGGCCGCGTGGTGATGGTCGGCCAGGTCTGCCAGACCGATGTGGCCTTGGAAATGTTCGCTTGTCTGAAGGATACCAAAGAACACGAATCGATCGTGACCGTCGACGTCGAGGCGTTCAAGGTCCACGCCGGTCTGCTGGCCATCGGGGCCGAGGCCGGACACCCGGTCCAGTGGAACCCCGAGTACGCGCCCGCGACCGGCGGCAAGATCGAAATCACGCTCAGCTACAAGGATGACCAGGGACAGATCCAAACCGCCAGGGCCCAAGAGTGGGTTTACGACACGGCGACCCGCAAGGCCATGACGCACGATTGGGTGTTCGGCGGCAGCGGATTCTGGGAAGACGAAATGGCCGGGACGAAGGAGTACAAGGCCGAGGGGGGCGACTTCATCTGCGTGGCCAATTTCAACAGCGCCATGCTCGATCTGCCCATCGAAAGCAGCCAGGCCGACAGCGACAGGATGTTCAATGCCTTCACCGAAAACATACCCCCGGTGGGCACGGCGGTGACGCTGACGCTGAAGCCCAAGCCGAAGGAAGCCGAGGCGGGAAACGAGACGGACGCGGCAACGGAAACCGAAGCAGCTTCGGAGCCGGAAACGGCAACAGAACCGGACAAGACAACGGAGCCCGGCGCGACAACAGAACCCGACGCCACAACGGAACCGGAAACCGCAACAGAAACCGCGCCCGCACCGGAAACGCCATAGAGCCGTGAAGCAACCATCGTCAAGAAGGGTTTTCCAGCGATTTCCGAGGCTCAATTCCCGGTCCTTCGAAGCTGCCGCCACGGACGAGCACGGGTTCCTCTTCTCTGATTCGGCGTCTTCGAGCGTCGTGAACAGAGGAGAGGAACCCGTACTCTTACGGTAATTGATGAATCTGCTGTTTCACGCGGCAGCCACGAAATCGCCCCTGGAACCTCAAGAAGGAACCGCACCGTGTTTTCCGCAAGACTCCTGCTGGCGGCGGCCGTCCTCGTCGCGACGGCCTGTGACCGGCCCGCTCACGGCCAGCCCGCCGATTCGACCGAGACGTCCAAGCCGCAAGACAACCCACACGCCGCTTTGGGGCAGCCCTTGGTCGATCAACCTGAGAACCTCAAGAGGCTCGATCCGGCCAGACCGCTTTGGATCGATTTGAAGAACCGCCGGGTAGTGATGATCGGCCAGGTCTGCCAGAGGGAGGCGATGCTGGAGATGTTCGCCTGTCTGAGAGACACCAAGGAACACGAGTCGGTGCTCTCGGTCGACGTGGAGGCGTTCAAGGTACACGCCGGCCTGTTGGCCGTGGGGGCCCAGGTCGGCCATCCCGTGAAGTTCGATCCGGTATATGCCCCCGCCGCCGGAACCGAGATCGAAATCGCGCTGGTCTACAAGGACGAGAAGGACCGGCGCCGCAAGGCCCGGGCGCAAGACTGGATCCACGACGCGGCCACCGGCAAGGCCATGGCCCACCCCTTCGTCTTCGCCGGCAGCGGTTTCTGGAAGGATGAGCAGACCGGGAAGCGACAATACTTCGCCGAAGGCGGCGACTTCATCTGCGTGTCGAACTTCTCCTCGGCCATGCTCGACGTGCCCATCCAAAGCAGCCAGGGCAACGACCAGTTGATGTTCAGGGCCTTTACCAAGCGGATTCCCCCGTTGGGCACGCCGGTGACGATGATCCTGACGCCGAAGTTGGAGGAGAAGGGGTGAAGTGCGGAGTCGTCATTCGAGCCGGCCGCTGGTGACGTCTCGCATCAGTGCGGTCGGGTAAGACCTATTCTCCTCGATCCTGTGGGGAAACGAACTCCTCGAGTCTGGTGATCAACACCGGCAGATCGTTGCGCACGGTGCCCCAGACAATCACCATGTCGACGTCGTCGTACTTGTGGATCATGAAGTTGCGCATGCCAATCATGCTGCCCCAAGGCAAATCGGACAACTGGGAGCGAGTTTGATTGGAAATCTGTCCGGCCGCTTCGCCGATGATCGTCAAGCGACGAATCACGGAATCCTGCTTCTCGACATTAGCGAGGAACTGTTCCTTGGTCATCTCGCCGAGATGACTCCTGGCGAGACGGCTGGATTCGAGGATGTCGAGCAGGTACGTTGCGTCACGAGACATGCACCACCTCGGCGGACGAGAGAATGGCTTCTCGACGGAGATGATTCCGGCTCGACTCCAGCCCGCGACGGCTGACCAGGTGGACGTCCCGGCCGAAGATTTCCCGAAGGGTGGCCTGCATCCGACTCATGTCGAACAAGGTCCACTCGGCTTCCAGAGCAAAAGTCACCAGCACGTCCACGTCGCTTTCGGGACCGAAGTCCTCGCGCAAGATCGAGCCGAACAAGGCGAATTCGGAGATCTTCCAACGGCGGCAGAACCGGGCAATCCGATCTCGGTCGATCTCAACGGCAAGCTGCATCGGCTGGCTCCTCCCAATCCAAGTATACCCGCCCGGGGAAGACTGCGGCCGGCAGCTACGCCAACAGCCGCTTGACGCTGTCGATCAGCCGGTCCATGGCGAACGGTTTGCGGATGTAGTCGTCGACGCCGAGCATTTCGGCGTAGGCCTTGTGCCGGCTGCCTTCATTGGCCGTGATCATGATCACCCTCAACGGCACCGGGCGCGTTCGACGCAGCCGCTCGAGGACCAGGAACCCGCTCCGCTTGGGCATCATCATGTCGAGGATCACCAGGTCCGGGTCTTCGCGCTCGGCCATCGCCAGCCCCTGGTTGCCGTCCCGGGCAACGAGGACTTCGAAGTCGTTCGCCTCCAGCGCGGCCCGCAGCGACTCGACGATCTCGCGGTCGTCGTCGACCAGCAGGATCCGCTTCCGGTCGTTGGTGGTGGGTTCGTCTTTGGTCTTTTCGTCGGCCATGGGATCTACCTTCCTGACGGGAGGAAACCGAGGAAACGCCCGCACTTCCTAGGTGCTTCGGCGATCAATCTCCCAAACCTCTATACCTAACTCACATTCTCGAAACTTGCAAGGGCCGAAACGAAGACCCGCCGGTTGGGGGGCAATCGAGTTGCCGCCGCCCCAAAGCGCGACGTCCTACCCTTGGGAATTTCGTTGCGGTGAACTCCGGGGTGGCACGCCCTGAGGAACGAAGGGCGTGGTACGTCGGGAAAACACGCCCTTCGTTCCTCAGGGCGTGCCACCCACCGTGACATCCCAGACTTGATGGCAAACCGCCGAAGAACCGTTTGGTGCCGAATATAGCACAAAGACCGGCGAACACGGTGTTTCTATGCCGATGCGGCCTCTTCCACGGCACCGTTGCGGAGTAGAACCGTTCTTTGGGCGTAGCCGGCGGCCTGCTCTTCGTGGGTGACCAGCAACACGGTGCCCCCGTCGCGGTGGAAGCCGGACAGCAGGTCCAGCACCGCGGCGGCACTCTCCGGATCGAGGTTCCCGGTCGGCTCGTCGGCCAGCACCAGCTTCGGACGGTTGACCAGCGCCCGGGCAATCGCCACCCGCTGGCGTTCGCCGGCACTGAGTTCGCCCGGCCGGTGGTGAAGCCGGTCGGCCAAACTGAACTTCCCGAGCAGCTCGGCAGCCCGCTCCCGTGCCGCGGTCTCTTGCCCGGGCATGGCGGCGGCGGCCACGTTATCCAGCACATTGAGATACGGCAGCAGGTGGAACATCTGGAAGACGAAGCCGATCTGCCGGGCACGGAAGTCGGCCCTGGCAGCCGACGAGGCCGCCGCGAGGTCTCCGCCGGCCACCACCACGCGTCCGGAAGTCGGCCTACACAGCCCGCCGAGAATCATCAGCACGGTCGTCTTCCCGCACCCACTCGGCCCCCGCACGGCGACGAATTCCCCCTCTTGGACATCCAGGCTGACCCCTGAAAGTGCATGCACGGGCCCATTGGCCGTGGGGTAGATCTTCGTGACTTCTTCGAGGTGGATCATGGGCATGGGACCGTAGAAGGCAATACGGAGAATATGCGAACGATTATACCCGGCGACATCGAATGGTGGCAACGGTCCCGATCTTGGCGGCGGTCTTTGGGTGGGCAAAGTGCTTGCACCGATCATGTCAAGGCCTTGTTTGGCATTGACCGACTGTTGTAGACGTTGTACAATGTTTACATCAGGAACGAGGCCTCACGGATGTTGGATTGACTTCTTGCCAAACTCGCGTCCATGCGACGCCGGGAGGACCCAAGTGCCTGGCAAATTCGCCGCTATGTTGAAGAGAATTCGCATTCGCAGGGGTATGACGTTGCGCGAATTCTGCCTTCGAAACAAACTCGATCCCGGGAATTATAGCCGAGTGGAACGAGGCATATACCGGCCTCCGCAGAGCAAGGAACTGCTGGAGAAATACGCGATCGCTCTGGCCCTGGAACGCGGTTCCGACGAGTGGCTGGAATTGTTCGACCTGGCGGCAGCCGAACGCGGTGAGATCCCTGCGGATCTGATGACCGACCAAGAGGTGATTGACAAGCTTCCTGTACTCTTTCGGACGATGCGCGGTCAGCAAGTCTCACCGGAGAGACTGGACGAGTTGATTGAAAAAATCCGTCGGAGCTAACCAGTGTCATTCCGGGCTCCCTTCTTTCGCTATGACGATCTGCGCCAACGTGCGGAAGCTTTCTTGGCAAGATACCATTTCGAGCGGACAATCCCCGTTCCCATCGAGCAGATCGTTGACGTTCAGTTGCAGATGGACATCGTTCCCGTGCCCGGATTGCAGAATGCTTACAACACCGTGGCGTTCATTTCGCGCGACTTGCAGACGATCTGCGTTGACGATTTTGTCTATCGCGCGCGCCCCAACAGGTATCGATTCAGCTTGGCTCACGAGTTGGGACATCGCATTCTGCACGCCAAAGTCTTTCAAGATCTGGCCTTTGACGACATCGCGAGCTGGAAAGAGGTCGTCAGCGATGCGATCCCCGAAGACCAGTATCGCTATCTCGAGTTCCACGCGTATGCCTTTGCCGGATTGATACTCGTCCCGCCCGTTGAACTTTGAGACGTATTCTTCGACCACGTTGAGGAAGGGCAGAAACACGGCATTGACTTCGACGAGGCGGGAACCGGTGCTCGCGAAGTCGTCGAAGCCCATTTGGCTCGGACTTTCGAGGTATCACGCGACGTGATTCACCGTCGGGTGGAGTTCGACGAACTCTGGCATTCTTGACATTGCCTTTCCGTCCGCCCACAATTGAAGCAGTGTATCGGACCCCCCCCTTCCTGCAACGGAGGACATGATGGACGTGAAACCATTCGTGCTGATTTTCGCAACGGGCTGTCTGGTCCTGATGACCTCGGCCTCCCGCGCGGAGCCGGCCGGGACCGTTCTGGTCGAGGCCGAAGGCTTCGAGCGTCTCGGCGGTTGGGTGATCGATCAGCAATTCATGGACCAGATGGGCTCGCCGATGCTTCTGGCCCATGGTATGGGCGTCTCGGTGGAAGACGCGACGACCACCGTCGAGCTGCCCGGCCCCGGCGAGTATCGCGTGCTGGTGCGGACGCGCGATTGGGTGGCCCCGTGGCAGGGAGCGGGAGCGCCGGGCCGCTTCCAACTGCTGCTCGACGGAGAGCCGCTGGAAACGACCTTCGGCACGGAAGGGGCCGCTTGGCACTGGCAGGACGGCGGCACGGTCAAGATCGACAAGCCGAAAGTCGCCCTCGCCCTGCACGATCTGACCGGATTCGACGGCCGTTGCGACGCGATCCTGTTGACGGCCGATGAGAACTTCAGCCCACCCGACCAGCGCGAGCCGCTGGCCGCGTTTCGCCGCAAGCTGCTCGGGCTGTCCGAAACGCCGCAGGACGCCGGCCGGTTCGACCTGGTGGTGGTCGGCGGCGGCATGGCGGGAACGTGCGCGGCGGTCTCTGCCGCCCGGCTGGGGCTCGACGTGGCGTTGATCCAGAACCGGCCGGTGCTCGGCGGAAACAACAGCTCCGAGGTCCGCGTCCACCTCGGCGGCAACATCCATCTGCCGCCCTATCCGGCCATCGGCGGCGTGGTCCGCGAACTCGACTCCGGCCATCACGGCAACGCCCAGCCGGCCGAGCAGTACGACGACCAAAAGAAACTGGCCGTCGTTCGCGCCGAAAAGAAGCTCCACCTGTTCCTCAATACCCATGTCTTCAAGGTCGAGAAGCAGGGCAACCGGATCGCCGCCGTGGTGGCCAAGGACATCCGCACCAACCGGGAGTTGCGCTTCGCTGCCCCGTTGTTCGCCGACTGCACGGGGGACGGAACCATCGGCTACCTGGCCGGCGCCGATTACCGCTACGGACGCGAGAGCCGCGACGAGACCGGCGAAGCGCTGGCCCCGGAAGAGGCCGATCGGCAGACGATGGGCACCTCGGTCATGTGGTACTCCGTGGAAACCGACCAGCCCACCACCTTTCCCGACTGCCCCTGGGCGATCCAGTTCAACGAGAAGAACTATCAGCGGGCAACCGCCGGTGACTGGAACTGGGAAACCGGGTTCCGCCGCGATCAGATCGAGGAGTTCGAGTCCATCCGCGATCACGGTCTGCGGGCGGTCTACGGCAACTGGGCGTTCCAGAAGAACCATGCCCCGGACAAGGAGCGATACGCCAATCGCGAACTCGGTTGGGTGGCCTTCGTCGGCGGCAAGCGGGAATCGCGGCGGCTGCTGGGCGACGTGATCCTCCGCCAGCAGGACGTGGTCGAAGGCCGCCGGTTCGACGACGCCTCGGTCACCACCACCTGGTCGATCGACCTGCACTATCCGATCCAGTCGGACCAGTTCCCCGGCGAGGAGTTCCGCTCGCGGGCCGAGTTCCTGCACGTCAAGCCGTACGCGATCCCCTATCGCACGCTCTACAGCCGCAACGTCGAGAACCTTTTCATGGCCGGGCGGGACATCAGCGTCACGCACGCGGCCTTGGGTACGATCCGCGTGATGCGGACCACCGGCATGATGGGCGAGGTGGTCGGCATGGCGGCCGAAGTCTGCAACCGATACGACGCCCGGCCTCGCGACGTGTACGCCAACTACCTCGACGCGTTGAAGCAGCACATGACCCGGGGCGTCGGCAAGCTGCCCATTCCGCAGCCACCCGGGCCGCCCAAACCGCCCGAGTGGATCGAAAAGGCCGGGCCGAATCTCGCCCGAGATGCCCAAGTGACCGTCTCGGGCAACTACCCGACCACGTCGTATCCGGCCGGGAACATCAACGACGGCCGGGTGAGCTACACCGACAACGCGTTGCGCTGGGTCAGCGACGCGAAGCTGCCCGGCTGGGTCGAGCTGGCCTGGGACCAACCGCAGACGATCGGCGCGGTGCGGATCGTCACCGGCCAGGCGGGACCGAAGACGCCGATCACCGACTTCGTGCTGCAATCTCGCGAGGGCGCCGATTTCCGCGACATCCCCGGCACGAAGGCCGCCGGCAACGAGTCCTGCGACTGGCACGCGAAGTTCGAGCCGGTGACGACCACGGCCGTTCGTTTGTTCGTGACGCGCACGCCCGGTGACTTGACGCGGATTTGGGAGTTGGAGTTGTATGGTGCGACGGCGGACGACGCTCAATGACGCGGTGCGAAGCCGCAAGCGGCTTGACATTGGGGATGATCAACCAGAGGGAGTCGAATCATGGGCGATCAGACGGTGGCCTCGTTGTTTACGCAGTCTATTCCGCCGGAGCAGATCTTCGTCGGCGATAAGGACCGCGGCGTGCTGCGGCGTTTGGCGGGAAAGACGGCCGAACTGGCCGCGCGGCCCGTGGAAGAGGAAAAACGGGATCTGTGGTATCGTCACAACGCCCTGGAAGCCACCCGGCCGGTCGTCTTCTGCGATCCGGAAAACGGCTGGAACGAGATCATCACCGAAGACCAGATCGAGTGCGAAGGCGAATTGGCCCGGGGCTGGGAGATGACGCTGCGGAAGGAGATCTTCTGGGCCGAGTCGATGGGCGACGACAAAGTGGTCGACGCCGTGTTCCACGTCCGGCACGTCTACCAGGAGAGCGATTGGGGCATGCACGAGACGATCACCAAGGTGGTCAGCCACGGCTCGTACCGCTGGGATGCGCCGCTGAAGGACTACGATCAGTTCGACCAGCTCCGCTTTCCCGAAATCACCGTGGACTACGACTCGACCGACAAGCTGCTGGCCCTGGCCGGCGAGACGTTCGGCGATTTGCTCGACGTGCGGCTGAAGACCATGTGGTGGTGGACCCTGGGCATGACCTGGACGCTGATCAACCTCCGCGGATTGCAGCAGGTGATGATGGACATGTACGACCATCCCGACGGGCTGCACCGGGTGATGGGCATCCTCCGCGACGGGCACCTGGCCAAACTCGACTTTCTTCAAGAGAACAACCTGCTGAGCCTCAACACCGAGAACACCTACGTCGGCTCCGGCGGGTTCGGGTTCACCCGCGAGTTGCCCCAGCCGGACTTCGACGGCACGCACGTGCGCACCATGGACATGTGGGGCTTCTGCGAGAGCCAGGAGACGGTCCAGGTTTCGCCGGCGATGTTCGAGGAGTTCATCTTCCCGTACCAACTGCCGATCCTCGAACGCTTCGGGCTGAACTGCTACGGCTGTTGCGAGCCGCTGGACAAGCGCTGGCACGTCGTCAGGCGGTTCCCCCGGCTGCGGCGGATCTCGGTTTCCGCCTGGGCCGATTTCGGGAAGATGGCGGAGTACCTCGGCGCCGACTACATCTATTCGCTCAAACCCTCCCCGGCCGATCTGGCCCTGCCGCAGATAAACGAAGACCGCATCCGCCGCGAACTCCGCAAGGTGCTCGGGGTCACGAAGGGTTGTCGCATGGAGCTGATGATGAAGGACAATCACACCATCGGCAACAATCCCCAAAACGTGATCCGTTGGTGCCGCATTGCGCAGGAAGAGGCCGCCGCCTGCGGCTGTTCGTAGTGCGCAAAAAAAGGTTCTTCAGGGATTTTCGGGGCTCAATTCCCGGTCCTTCGAACCAGACGGCAAGGACGAGTACGGGTTCCTCTTCTCTAATTCCACGTCTTCGAGCGTCATGAACAGAGAAGAGGACCCGTACTCGTCCAGCAGTTGGATCCGCTGTTTCACCCGGCAGCCACGAAATTGCCCGAAGAACCAAAAAATACCCCCCCCCCCAGCCCAGCTCTGCCTGCTTGGCATCGCTCAGCTGCTGCGGAATAATCGAGCCGAACAGGATTGGGAGCGCCCCCTTTTCCTGGGCGGCGGGTGGATGCCGTAACCACTTGAATATCCATGACTTATGCCGATTATGATCCCGGATAAGCCGGCTGCTCGTGTGCGCCTGATTGCTACTGCCGACCATTTACGCGCCCGCTGCTTGCTTTGCCCAACTTGCCCAATTATGATGAATAGCGTGGGCAGTTTGACGACCGGCCGGCTCGGGCGGTCTAAACGTTCGTTACGCCATCTCACGCTCCCACCTGCGGCGTCGTGGCCGATCTGGTGGGAGCGTACCGGACAATTCCCTTCCCTCGGATACGGAGAAGTTACCGATGCGTTGTCGAGCCATTGGATGTAGGTCGTTGTGGCTGCTGGCCGTGGTGGGATTGCTGCTGAGCGTTCCTTCGGCGGCCATGGCACAAGCCCAGGCGGGCGTCGTGGTCGATGCCCAAGGCGTTTTGCACGCCAGGATCTACCAGGACCCCGACGGACGACTGATGATGCAGCGGATCGCGGCCGCCAAGGCGTCGCTGAATCCCCAAGTCGGCCGCTTCAGTGCCATGCGGATGATCTCGCTCAATCGGCTCGAAAAGGCCTTCGCCGAGCGAGGCGCCGTCACCGACGAGATGCGCTATCTGGCCGGGTTGCAGCGCGTCAAGTACGTCTTCCTCTACCCCGACACGGGCGACGTCGTCATCGCCGGGCCGGCCGAAGGCTGGGTCACCGATCTGTCCGGCCGCGTGGTCGGGATCACCTCGGGGCGACCCGCCGTCCAGTTGCAGGACCTGGTCGTTGCCCTGCGGGCGTATCCGCCGGGCCAACGGGGTGCGGGCCTGATCGGCTGTTCGATCGATCCCTCGGCCCAAGGGCTGGCCGACATGCAGCGTTTCCTGCAGAGTCTCCGCCCGCAACCGACCAATGAGTTCGCCCAGTACGTCGTCACCGGATTGCAGGCCAGCTTGGGCTTGCAGAGCGTCACGATCAACGGCGTTTCGCCTTCGACCCACTTCGCCCAAGTGATGGTCGAGGCCGACTACCGGATGAAGCTGATCGGCATCGGGTTGGAGCAGCCGCCGGTTCGGTTGGTCAGCTACGTCGAGCGGGCCAATCCGGCCCAGGTCAGCGCCAACGCGATGCAGCGCTGGTACTTCATGCCGGACTACGAGTGCGTCCGCGTCAGCCAGGACGGCCTGGCGATGGAACTGGTCGGCGACGGCGTGAAGCTGGTCGGCGAGGACGAGGTAGTGCTGGCCGGCGGGGTGCGCAAGGCGTCCAGCCGCGGCAACATGGCCAGCCAGGGGTTCGTGGCCGATTTCACCAAGAAGTATCCCGAGTTGGCCGACCGTTCGCCCGTCTACGCCGAGCTGCGGAACCTGATCGATCTGGCGGTGGCCGGCGCTTACATCCAGCAGGAGGAGTTCTACGACAAGGCCAACTGGGACATGGAGGTTTTCGGCGACGAGCAGAAGTACACCGTGGAGACCTACAGCGTGCCGAAGACGGTGGAAACGGCGTGCAATGCCCTCTGGAAGGGCAGTCGGCTGATGACTCCGGTCGGCGGCGGCGTGACGATCCACGCCCGGCGTGCCCTGGAAAGCGACAACCGCCTGGCCGACGAAAACGGCAGGGTCGCCAAGCTCCGCAACGAAACGACCTTGAAGCTGGCCGAAGGCCAATGGTGGTGGGACTGAGCCGCTTGCGGGCTCGGTAAACCCCTGTAGGCCGGAACAAGCGCAGCGCAGTTCCGGCATCTTCTGAGCAAAGGCCGCAAGAAGTCACGTGCCGGAACGGCGCTGCGCTTGTTCCGGCCTACTTCGCTGGAAAGTCGAACGGGACGGCACGCTCAATCGCCGGCGGCTTGAAGTTCCTCGAGCATCTCGACGGCCGCGTCGACCAGCATTTCGCCGCCGCCGGGGGCTACCCGCGAGTTGATCGCTTCATAGTCCCCCTGCTCGAAGCCCTTGCGCGTGGGCACGTAGGCCGGGCAGTCGTTCGCCAACTCGAATACCATGGTCGTGGCGAATGGGGAAGCCTTCTTGACGGCCAGCCCCAATTCGACGAACACCTCGCCGGGAAGCGCGACGACAGCCACGTCGGCACCGAGCCGAAAAACCTGCGCTTCCATGGGCAAATTCGCACCCCAACGCTTGCGCATCTCGGCCAGAGAGAGGATCTTGCTGGCCCGGAATCGCTGGAGGAAAAGCCGCTCCTCGACCAACGGCCGGCGACCCTCCTCCGGCTGACGGGCCCACGCCAATTCGGCTTCGGTGATCTCCTGCAACGGCACCTGGAGCGTGCGGCTTCGCACGTCCAAATCCGCGCGCGTCAAGTCCTTCATCTTCGGCAACTGCCCGATCACGGTTGCCGCCAGGGCCTCGCCGAGGGTTTTCGTCGTCCCTTCATGGCCCTTTTGCGGGACCGCCTTGGAGACATCGTAATGATTGATGTCGCCGCACGTGCCCGTGCCGAAAAGCGAAAGGAAATCGGGACCGAGCCGCTTGCGGAGCGTCTCCTGGAGGAAGTAGGGGTAGTCGGCGCTGTACCCGGTGCCGCCGACCGTATCCAGGTGCATGGCGAACACGGTCAGCGAAGCAATGGGACGATCGTCGGTCGCGCGCCGGGCGAGCAGCACATTCACATCCGGGTCGATCGGCCCCACGGGACGAACGATGTCGGGGTTCTTGAAGCCCGGGTTCATCCGCACCGATCCGTCGCGCATCAAGAACCGGCGGTGGAACGAGATCTCCTCTTGCCGCCCGGTGGCCGTTTGCAGCCTGACGGGCACGGCCGTAGCATGGGCCTCGGCAATCGCACGGGCGATCCGGCCGGTGGTTTCCTGCTCGGCCTTGTCCGACAGACGACCGGTGTGCGTGTGCGTGGCCGCCACGCAGATGTGCTCGCGCGGGATGCCCGTTTTTTCGGAGGCCAGTTTGCGCACCGCATCCGACTGGTCGAAGGAAACGCCGATCACGTCGCAGAACACCAAGGCCGCCTGCCGGTCGCCCTGCCGGAACACGACCGCCTTGGCCCACAACGGGTCGAGAACTCCCGTGCTGGCCCCACGATAATGGACGTCGCCCACCGCCGGCGTGATTTCGACGGCCGCCGCGCCGACCTTCAGCACCTCGCCGTCCGCTGCGTCGGCCGCTGCAAAGCAGCAACCGACGAGGATCGCTGCGCAGTAGAGTACGGTCTTGTCGAGAAGCATGCGGGATCGCTTCATGGGATTGTCCTTTCGGTAAGATCGTGCACGGCCACTGTCATGATGACCGAAAGCCCTTCGGCTGGCAAGGGTGTGGTCGAGATGGTTATAATCGATGTGTTCGATCGAGAAGCAGGTTTGTCTGGAGAGCGTTGTCATGAAACTGCAAGATCTCGCCTACGGCCTGCTGGCCGTCGGGCTGTCCACCACCGCGAGTTGCGCGGAGCCGGGCCCTTCCGAGCGGGTCTCCGCGGAGTCGGTGCGCTACTGGGGAATGTGCGACGCGTCGGCGGCCGTGGCGCTGGACCGGGAGACGTTGCTCGTGGCCGACGACGAGCGGAACGTCCTGCAAATCTATCCCGCCGATCGATCGGGAGGGCCGCTGCAGTCGATTCCCTGGGACCGGCAGCTCGATATCCCGGCGGACGATGAACACCCGGAGGCCGACATCGAAGGGGCCACCGTGCTCGATGGACGGATCTACTGGATCTCCTCGCACGGGCGGAGCCGCAAGGGGAAATGGCGGGAGAACCGGCATCGTTTCTTCGCCATGACGGTGGCCAAGACGCAAGACGGCTTCACCGCCCAACCGTTCGGCACCCCGTGCAAGACCCTCATTCTGGACCTGGTGCGCGACCCGCGAATGCGGGCCCTGGGACTGGCCGAGGCCCTGGATTTCGGCAAGAAGGAAGTGCCCGCACTGGCACCCAAGACGGAAGGGCTGAACGTCGAGGGGCTCTGCGCCACGGCCGACGGTCGATCGCTGCTGATCGCGCTGCGCAATCCGCTGCACGAGGGCAAGGCGATCCTCGTGCCGCTGTTGAATCCGGCCGCCGTATTGCTGCAAGAGGCCCGTCCCGACTTCGGCGATCCGATCGAGCTGCGGCTGGCAGCGCTGGTCGACGGCGCCGTCGTGGGCCTGGGTGTGCGAAGCATCGAGTACTCCGCATCCCATGGCGCGTATCTCCTCGTTGCCGGGCCCGCTGATTCGACGAGCACCTTTGCACTCTACCGGTGGTCGGGCGAGAGGGATGATCCTCCGGAACTGCTCCAACGGGCAACGGAGCGGATCGGCCGGATCGACGACTTCGCGCCCGAGGCGTTGATCGTCGATCCAGACAGGAAGGACGTCCAACTGCTCAGCGACGACGGCTCGCTGAAAGTGAAGGTGGCATCGCCCCGTGAGTGCGCCGAAGGAACCTATGAAGACGGATGGTGCGAGGCGAAGTACCTGCTCGACGACACGCGAAAGACGTTCCGCGGCATCCGGATCGATCTGGAGTAAACTCGGTTCCTCAGTGATTTCCGTGGCTCAATTCCCGGTCCTTCGAAGCTGACGGCGCGGACGAGTACGGGTTCCTCTTCTCTGATTCCACGTCTTCGAGCGCCGTGAACAGAGAAGAGGAACCCGTACTCTTCCGGCAATCGAATCCGCTGTTTCACCCGGCAGGCGCGAAACTGCCCGAAGAACCGTAAACTCTAAGCGTAGAACTCCCGCACGCGCATCAGCACGTCGAAGCCGCTGGCCTTCAGACACGCCTCCAGGCAGAGCATCGCCGGGTCATCGGGTTCGAGGAGCCGATACTTCCGCTTCACCGAGCCGATGATCGTATCCAACCCCAGCGGCATCGCCTTGGTCAAGAAGGCGCTTTCCAGCGGGCCCTTGACCGGCGAGCCGTCGGCCCGTTTCGAGGGAAGCATCACCGTGAAGTTGCTCAGCCCGACCGAACGGTGCACGCCCTGGAAACCGTCGTCGGCATGCATCATCTCCAGCGCCCCGACCAGGCGGTGGAGGTTCCCCTGGGTGTCGCTGCCGATCGGGGCGATGCCGGGATCGATAATGCAGTCGTCCTTGGCGGCGCCCGGGCAACGCTCCAGAAACGTCTCCACGAGATACCTGGCCGCCTGATAGGTTTCCTCGGCGGTATGGCAAGACCGCAACGCGCCTTCGACGCATTGCTCGGAAGCCAGCAGGATGGGCTTGAAGGGCTGAAGCCGGTAGAGGTCGAACATCGCCACCCGCAGCGCCGTGACCGAATTGAGGACCGGCTTCTGCCCGCCGGCGCGATCCGGGTCGTACGCCTCCAAGGCCGTCCGGGCGATTTCCGGATCGGGCGTGTCGATCGACAGCGGCTTGGCCGTAACGCCCTGGATCTTCTCGACCAGCTCGGCCATGAACGCCGGCGAGCGGGGACCGACGTTCACGTCGATGTAGGCCGCGCCGAGCCGGTCCTGAGAACGGGCCAACTCGATCAGGCCATCCACGTCGCCGGCCTCGAACAGCTTGTGGGTCGAGGGGACCGAATCGTTGATCGATTCCCCGATGATCGCCAGACCTTCGATGGACATGACCGTCGCGTCACTGCACGAGTTTTCGGGCCAACGCCACCGCGGCGCTGGCGTTGTCGCTGTAGCCGTCGGCGCCGATCTCGTCGGCGTACGTCTGCGTGATCGGGGCGCCGCCGATCATCACCTTGGTCGTCTGCCGAATGCCGGTCTTCTCCAGCAATTCGATGACCGCCTTCATGATGGTCATGGTCGTGGTCAACAAAGCCGAGAGGGCGACGATCGTCCCTTCTTTTTGCCTGGCGGCCTCGACGAACTTCTCCGCCGACACGTCCACGCCCAGATCGACCACTTCGAACCCGCCGCCTTCGAGCATCGAAGCCACCAGGTTCTTGCCGATGTCGTGCAGGTCCCCCTGGACGGTGCCGATCACCACGCGGCCGGCCGGTTCGGCTCCCGCTTCGGCCAGAAGCGGCGAGATCAACGCCAAGGACGTTTTCATCGCCCGGGCGGCGATCAACAACTCGGGCACGAAGTACTCGTTGCACTCGAAGCGTTTCCCGGCCTCGGCCATGGCGGGGATCATGTACTTCTGGACGATCTCGACCGGATCGACTTTCGCCTCCAGCGCGGCCTTGGTAATCTCCGCCGCTTTCGGCGCGTTGCCGTTCAAGATCGCATCGTAGAGTTCCGCAGGATCAGACATGGATCCCTCCTGAAGCCGGTTGTTCGTGTTTTCAGATCCTTTATGTGGCGATTTACCGCGTAAGTATAAGTCGGGGGCTGCGAAGCCGCAAGCGGCTAGATCAGGCCCTGGAGGAATTTCAGGCTCCGCCCGGCCTGATCGACGGTGCCGCACTCGACGCTCAACACGCCGTCGAAGCCGTGCCTCTTGAGGATCTCCATCACCCGATCCCACTCGATCACCCCGTCGCCGCAGGCACAGCCCACCGGCGTTCCGGTCACCACGCCGCGCTCGGACTCGCTCTGCTGGATGCTGATGTCCTTGGCGTGGAAGTGGCACAGCCGATCGGCCACGGCGTCGAGCGATTCGTACGGGTCGTCCTTCCCGCCCAGGTAGAAGTTGCCCGTGTCCCAGTTGACCTTCCAGCAAGGGCTCTCGGAAAGCTCCAGCATCCTGAGGAACGTATCCTTGCGGACCGAATAGTTGCGATGCGGTTCCAGCCCGACGACAATCCCGTATCGCTCGGCCGTTCGCATCACCTGGTGGATGCTGTATCGCATGATGCCGAAGGCCTCGTCCTCCGACATCCAGTCGGGTTGGACCCCCTCGTCGGTCGTCACGACGGGGGCACCGAGGTCGCTGGCATACCGAATAGCCTGGGTAAGATAGGGAACCGATACCTCCGGACGCATCAACGGCGAATGGGCACTGACGGCCGACGGCTTCAGCCCCAGCTCGTCCAGCCACTCCTTCACTTCCAGCGGGTCGTCCTCCATCGACAGCGTGTGGTAGTATCCGCCCAGGGCGATCAGGTCGTAGCCCGGGGCCACGCAAGGCTCGACGTAACGGTAGCCGAGCCTGGCCGCCGTCTCGATCCCCACGCGAAACGACTTGTCGGAACTGCGGATGAATTCCAGGTTCAGACCGATTTCCATGTTGTGCATTCCTCTCGATGTAGGTCAGGGCTTGCCCTGACGGTCTTCTCGATCGCGCCTCGTGATTTCGTCTGATTTCGTCAGGGCAAGCCCTGACCTACGAGGTTCAATACTTCAACTCGATCCTCTGCCCGGTGCGGGACGACTCGTTGATCGCCTCCATGACGACTTGGACCTTGTAGCCGTCCTCGAAGGTGGCGGCGTAGGGGGCGACCGGCTTGTCGTGGACCACGCAATCCAGGAAATGATTCAGCGCGTACAAGTGGCCGTACTCCCAGCCCGCATTGTGGCCCGGCGGCAGATACGCGGCCTGAAGCGGATGGCCGGGCGAGGTGACCGAGACGTTGGTGAAGCCCAACAGTTCCGCCGGCGAGCGCTTCGTGTCGCAGACCTGAAGGTGATTGGGATCTTCCAGGTCGAACGCGAGGCTTCCCCGGCTTCCGTTGACTTCGAAGGTGAACTCGTTCTTCCTTCCCGCACATACGCACGAGGACTCGATCACCCCGATCGCCCCGTTGTCGAACTCCACCGATGCGAGGTTGCCTTCGTCGGCGGTGACCGTCTCCAGCTCGCCGGAGGCCCCGCGTTTCCGCGACGTGTTGAAGGTCTTCACCAGTCCGCTGAGGCTCGTGATCTCGCCGACCAGGAATCGGGCCATGTCGATCACGTGGCTGCCGATCCCCAACAACACCCCGGAAGCCGTTCCCGCCGCGTACCACGCGTTCTCGATCACCTCGTCCGGATCGTGCCCGTACGGCTGGAGATACTGCCCGCGGAAATGGTAGATCTTCCCGAGGGCGCCCTTTTCGATCAGTTCCCGGGCCAACCGCACCGCCGGCAGGAAGCGGTAGTTGTGGCACAACATGGTCTTCACGCCGGCCTTCTCGGCGGCCTGCATCATATGGCGGGCGTCCTCGACGGTCATCGCCAGCGGCTTCTCGCAGATGACGTGTTTTCCGTGCTCGGCGGCGGCGATGCTGGGATCGCGGTGCATGTTGTCCGGCGTGCAGTTGTCGATCACGGCGATGTGGGGATCTTCCACCAGACGCTGCCAGTCCGTGTAGAACCCCTCGTACTTGAACTTCCGGGCCTTTTCCTCGGCGGCGACCGTATCGCAAAGGGCGACCAGCTTCGGGCTGGCGGCGGGCGGCTGGCACGTGAAGGGGATTTTGATATAGGCGTTCGAGTGTACCTGCCCGATGAAACCGCAGCCCAACAGGCCGATCCCGACCTCCGCCAGGCTCGAACCGCCGGAGCCGACTCCCTGGAAACCTTCGATACCCATTGGAACTGTCCTCTATCTCAAAGCGATTGTCTCACGTCCTCCAAGTATTTGATGCTCTCGACCAGGGCGGGCTCTTCGTCCTCGTAATCCGGATGGAGATAGTCGATCTCGACCGCGAACAGCCCGTCGTAGCCCGACTCTTCCAAGACCCTGATGAGATCCGGCATGTTGATCACGCCCTTGCCGACCGGGACGCTGGCGAAATAGTCCCAGTCCTGGGGGTCGGCGCCGTAGACCGGGGCGATGTCTTTGATATGGGTGGCGAAAATGTGTTGCGCCAACTGCCGGGCCGTTTTGACCGGTTCGTCGCCGATCCGCAGGGCGTTGCCCGTATCGAAGCACATGCCGAAGTGATCGGAGTCGACGGTCTCGAAGATTTCGAGGATTTCGTCGGCGGTGAAATCGAAGTGGTTCTCCATGGCGAACTTGATGCCCCGGTCTTCGGCCCGCTTGGCCGATTCCTTCATGATCTTGGCGATTCTCTCCATTTGCGGCCGGTGGGGGTCGTTGCGGAAGGTGAGGCTGGACCCGACCATCCGCATGACGTTGGCCCCAAGGATTTCGCAGGTGCGGAAATGGGATTCCATGTCCTTGGCGGCCTCGAGGTTCGTGCCGCCCTCCAGCCCGTCGAGATGGCCCCAGGCCACGACGCATTCCAGGTTCCCCCGATCCATGATTTCCCGCAGCCGCTGAAAATAGCCTTCCTCGTTGCTTTCGAAGAAGCACGTCTCCAGCGAAACCCCGTCCACGCCGAGTTCGATCGCCCGGTTCAGGAAGTCCTCGTAGGTGATCCTCTTGCCCGGATCTTTCTGGTTGCCGTAGACCTCCCCGAAGTAGCGGTGGAAGCAGTAGCTATCGATCCCGATTTTCATGATGGATTCCTCCTTGGCTCGTAGTGACCCACGTTGTGGTGGGCGATGCCCACCCTACGCTCGCTCGTAGTGACCCACGTTGTGGTGGGCGATGCCCACCCTACGCTCGCGCGGGCGCCGATCCCGTGTCGGCAAGTTCACCAAAGCCGGCGTCGGCTGTCAAGGACCCGGGGGAGGCGGGTAGCGGGCGAAGTACTGGGAACATGCCAAGTAGTGGAATTGTGGGCAATTCCCACTTGACTACTTTCCCACCGGCCGGTAGAATAGTATTGGCTTGATAAAACGACCTTGGTGACAGGAGCGCTCGCATGATCCCCAAGACTGCCGACCAGAAGGGGCGGATTTCGCTCGGCAAGAGCTTCGCGAACCAAACCGTGCTGATTCAAGAGATCAGCCCGATGGAAGTGCGTATCATCAAGGCGCGCGTCGTGCCGGAAACGGAAGCCTGGCTTTGGCAAAATGAACAGGCACTCGCGTCGGTCGCCAAAGGCCTCGCCCAAGCGGAAGCCGGTGCCTTTGCTCCACCACCCGACTTGGATGCAGCCGAAGCTTTCGTGGAGGAATCGGACGACTGATGTTCACGCTCGTCTGGACGGCCGAGGCCCGCGAAGCCTATGACGAATTGTGGGCCAAAGCGGAGAAGAGTCGGGCGGCGCGCCAAGCAAAAGGCAGGAAGAAATCCTCCAAAGCGGAAGGCCTTTTCAAGCAGGTGCACAAAGCCGTTATGATGTTGCGTAGTAATCCGAAACATCCCGGTCTCCAAACGCACAAGTACCACAGCTTGCCGCACTTGTACAAGAGCCGGGCCAGCGTCTTTACGGCGTACGTTCAGCAGAATACGCCCGCGGCCAACCGCATTTTCTGGTGCTACGGGCCGGGCGCCGACGAGATCACGATCATGGCGATTACGCCCCACGCCTAACGGACGCGCCGAGGATCGAGACGAGTAGGGTGGGCACCGCCCACCTTCCCCCTCCATCATGGAAGCGGTGGGCGATGCCCACCCTACGTCTGTCATCTCGAACACTGGCCGCGCCTGCGAGCATCTGTCCCCGAAATGGAAGACATGCGGCCCGTGCATCCCGCTTCCGGGTGCTGAAAGCGATACGTCGGCCTCACCGCCGCGACCGGCCGTTGGGCCGGCCGGCGGTTGTCGGCGCGGGGGCGGCGGTGAGCAGGCGGAAGTTGCCCGCGCCCAGCAGATCGTCTACCCGGGTGCGCATCTCGGCGTTGACCGCGACGCGGAACTCGGCGCACTTGCAGTCGACCCGGCTGCCGTCGCTCAGACAGAGGACCAACTGCAGCTCGCACTGGCCCGGGTAGCCGCGGAGGATCTCGTGAAGCTGTTCGAGCTTCTGCTGCCCGTGGGCTTCTTCGAGGACGCGGATCTTCACGCCGCGGGTATAGCGGGCGGCCAGGTCCGCAAGCGGGATGATCTCGTTGACGATCAGGTTGGCCTCCTCGCTGCCGGGCCGTTTGTCGACGGCGCCGCGAACGACCACGATCGCGTCGGGCTGGACCAGTTCGCCGAACTGGACGAACTGTTCGGGCCAAACGATGCACCGCATGATGCCGGCCGTGTCTTCCAGGTCGAACATGGCGTAACGGCTGGGGCTGCCCGGCTTGGGGTTCTTCGTGTGCGAATGCTTGATCGAAGCGAGCATCCCGCCGAGCATCACTTCCGTGCGGTGTCCCAGGCCGGCCGCCTCGCCGGTGGTGTGCGAGCAGTACGCGGCCAAGGTCTGCGCGTGCTCGGCCAACGGGTGGCTGGAGAGATAGAACCCGAGGACTTCCTTCTCTTTGGCCAGCTTGTCGCGTTCTTCCCACTCGGGCACCTCGGGCAGGTTGGCGTTGGCAGCTTCCGGCGTTTCGTCCTCTTCGTCGCCGAAGAGCCCCATTTGCCCGCTGCGGCGGTCGGCCGCGGCGGCGGCGCCGGACTGGATCGCCCGATCGATGGCGGCGAACAACTGCGAGCGGCGGGCACCCAGCGAATCGAAGGCGCCGGCCTTGACCAACGTCTCCAGGGTCGAGCGATTCACCGTGCCGGGATCGACCCGTTCGCCGAAGTCGAACAGGCTGCGATAGGGGCCGGACCTCTCCCGTTCTTTGGCCACGGCCGCGGCGGCGGTCATCCCACAACCCTTGATGGCCGACAGCGCGAAACAGATCTTGCCCTCGGCCACGGTGAATTCGGCCCCCGAGCGGTTCACGTCCGGCGGCACCACCTCGATATTCATCCGCTGGCAGTCTTCCAGGTGTTCGACCAGCGAGTCCTTCCGCTTGAAGTTGCGGCCCGGAATGTCGCTCGACAGCAGCGCGGCCATGAACTCGACCGGATAATGGGCCTTCAGGTAGGCCGTCGTGTAGGCGATCAGCGCGTACGCGGTCGAGTGGCTCTTGTTGAAGCCGTAACCGGCGAACTTCTCGATCATCCCGAACAGTCCCTCGGCCTTCTTCTTCGTGAGGCCTTTCCGGTGGGCGTTCTCGATGAACTCCTCGCGGAACCTGGCGATGATCGGCAGCTTCTTCTTGCTGATCGCCTTGATGCAGGTGTACGCACTGGCCAGCTCGATCTCGCCCAGCCCGTTGAGAATCCGCATCACCTGCTCCTGGTAGACCATCACGCCGTGGGTCTCTTCGAGGATTTCCTTCATCACCGGGTGCGGATAGTCGGGCTCCTGGCGGCCGTGCTTGACCTTGATGTAGTCGTCGACCATGCCGCCTTCGAGCGGGCCGGGACGGTACAGGGCGTTGGTGGCGATGATGTCGCGGAAATGGTCCGGCTTCATCCGCTGCAACAGATCGCGAATCCCGCCGCTCTCGAACTGGAAGATCCCCTTCGTCTCGCCGCGACAGAAGACGGCGAACGTTTCCTCGTCGTCGCGCGGGAACTTGTAGGGGTCGATCCGCTCGCCGGTGGTCTGTTCGATCAGGTCGACGACCTTCGATAGGATCGTCAGGTTGCGCAGGCCGAGGAAGTCCATCTTCAACAGCCCGGCGCTTTCCACGTCGGCCATCGCCCACTGGGTGATGACCTCCTCTTTGCCCTGCACGTGCTGCAAGGGGACGTAGTCGGTCAACGGCCGGTCGGCGATCACCACGGCGGCGGCGTGCGTGCCGACGTTTCGGGCGAGCCCCTCGATCTGCATGGCGAAATCGAGCAGTTGGCGGATTTCCGGGTCGGTTTCGTGGGCCTTGCGGAGCTGGTCGCTCTGTTCGAGGGCCTTTTTCAACGTGATGCCCAACTGCTCGGGCACCATGGCCACCACGGCGTCGACGCGAGGGATGGACAGTCCCAACGCCCGGCCCACGTCGCGGATCGCGGCCCGGGCAGCCAGCGTGCCGAAGGTGCCGATCTGGGCCACGTTCTCCACGCCGTACTTGTCCTTGACGTACTGGATCACCTCGCCGCGACGCTGCTGGTCGAAGTCGATGTCGATGTCCGGCGCCTCCAGCCGGCTCTCGTCGAGGAACCGCTCGAACAGCAGATCGTACTCCAGCGGGCAGACGTGGCTCAGATGCAACGCGTAGCAGACCAGCGAGCCCACGCCGGAGCCTCGCGCCGTCGCCTCGATGCCTCGCTGCCGGGCGAAACGCACGAAATCCCAGACGATCAGGAAGTAGTTCGGAAAACCGAGCTTGTCGATCACGCCCAGTTCGCGGTCGAGCCGCTGGAGCACTTCGTCGGAGAGTTGGCCGTCGACGCACCGCCGCGGGTCGTCCGCGTAACGTTCTTTCAGTCCCTCGAGGCACAGCCCCCGCAGGTAGTCCTCCGAGGTCTTTTCTTCCGGCGGCGAGAAGACGGGGAAGTGTCGTTTGCCCAATTCCAGCTCGATATCGACCGAATCGGCGATTTCCTGGGAACGGCGGACGGCTTCCTCCTGGCCGGGGAAGGCGGCGTACATCTCCTCGGGACTGCGGAGGAAGAACTCGTGGGTGCCCATCCGCATCCGGTTGGTGTCGGTGCGGAACTTGCCCGTATTGACGCACAAGAGAATGTCCTGGGCC
The DNA here is from genome assembly GCA_035527455.1 of Thermoguttaceae bacterium. Taxonomy (GTDB): domain Bacteria; phylum Planctomycetota; class Planctomycetia; order Pirellulales; family Thermoguttaceae; genus DATLAN01. The sequence continues at coordinate 2,230 of DATLAN010000150.1, read as the reverse complement.
TCGTGGTCTTCCCGGTGGATGTAGTGGACGTCGCTGGTGGCGACCAGGGGGATTCCCATCTGCCCGGCGAGGCGAATGGCCCCTTCCATGGCGGCTTGCTGGACGTCGAGGCCGTTGTTTTGGATCTCGATGAAATAGCGATCGCCGAAGAGCCGCTGAAACCAGGCGGCCACGTCCAGGGCTTTTTGGAAATTCGCCTCGCCGCCGGCGATCAGCAGGCGGTTGAGTTCGCTCGAGGCACATCCGCTCAGGCAGAGGATCCCCTCGTGATGGGCTTCGAGCAGTTGCTTGTCGATACGCGGCCGGAAGTAAAACCCTTCGAGGAACGCGGCCGAGGAGAGTTTCAGCAGGTTCTGAAAGCCGGTGCCGTTTTGGGCCAGCAAGGTCAAGTGGAAGCTGGCGTCTTTCATGCCGGCCGCTTCCTTCTTGAAGCGGCTCTCCGGAGCGATGTAGGCCTCCAGTCCGAGCACGGGGTTGATGCCCAACTCTTTGGCCTGCCGGTAGAACTTCAGCGCCCCGTGCAGGTTGCCGTGATCGGTCAAGGCCAGGGCGTTCATCCGCAGCGCCTTGGCCCGTTCGAGCAGTCCCCGGATCGATCCGGCTCCGTCCAGCAGGCTGTAGTGGCTATGACAATGCAGATGGGCAAAGGGAGTGGTGCTCATCCGTTTCCTCCATGCGGGTGGGAATCCATGTGTCGAGCGACAAGCAACGCCAGGGCATTTTATCACCGGGACCGAGTTCCCGGTAGCAGCCCTCCACCGGCGGGGAATAGATGCCGCTTGCGGCTTAGCAACCACCCGCCCAACCCGCTTGACACGGTACACAATCGTGTATACACTTGAGTAACCCCACAAGGAGTTCCAAGATGCGTTTTCTCAGCGTGCGAGAGTTGCGCAGCCGTGGTGCCGAAGTGTGGCGCCAACTGGCCGACGAAAAGGACATGGTCGTCACATCCAACGGAAAGCCCGTGGCCATCCTCTCCGCCGTCTCGCAGGACGACTTGGAGGAGACGCTTTCGGCGCTTCGTCGGGCAAGGGCGGTGGCTGCCGTGGAGGCCATGCAGAGCCGGTCGGCGGCCACCGGAGGCGATCGCATGACGCGGGACGAAATTCAGTCCGAAATCGCCGCCGCCCGAAAGGACCGCCCGAAGTGAAGGTCGTCTTGGACACGAACGTCCTGGTCGCCGGCCTCTTGAATCCGTTCGGTGCGCCCGGGCGAATCGTGCAGTTGGCTGCCGCCGGGACGATCTCGCTTTGCTTCGACGCCCGAATCTTGAGCGAGTATCGCCAGGTGCTGCAAAGGCCGAAGTTCCCGTTTCGATCCGACGAGATCGACGTCCTGCTGAACCAGATTCGCATCGCGGGAGAAAGGGTGACGGCAAGCCCCCTTGCCCAGCGGTTGCCGGATGCCGATGACGAGCCGTTCCTGGAAGCGGCCGTCGCAGCCGACGCGGAGTACTTGATCACCGGCAACACTCGCCACTTTCCGGCCAGGTGTCGAGGAGGCGTTCGCGTGGTTTCCCCCACGGGATTCCTGGAAGCCTGCCGAAAGCAAACACCCTGAGCGAGACGGCTACTTTGGCTCCGCAACTCAAGGGCCCGGGAATCTCGGCGGCGCCGGGCCGATGCGAATCTCGTTCGACCGCCCCGTTCCCGCACGGGTTTGGATCTGCCGGAGTGCCGCCGCAGCCAGTTGGCTCATCACGAGGTCCCCGCCGCCGGCCAGTTCGCTCAGCCTGGCGATGCTCTTTTGGGTTCCGATGTTCCCGAGCACGCGGCAGGCCCTTTTGCGGACTTCCGGTTCCTCGTGGTCGAGATAGACCAGCACGGCGTCCTCGGCCGCGGGCCCCAATTGTTGCAGGTGACCTTCGACCGAGCCGTGATCCGTCGTCAGCATTTTGGCGATCGCCACGGCCGCCCGCGGATCCTGCGAATCGACCAGCGACCGCAGGGCCTGTTCGCGGACGCCCCCGTCCTCGTCGCCAAGCAAACGGATCAGCGGTTCGGTGCGCCCCCATGCGCCCAGCGCCGCGGCCGCGTCGTGGCGGATTCCCGAGTCGGCATCGTCGAGCAGCGATTCCAGGGCGCCGGCGATTTCCGTGCGGAGTTCCTTGGGTTCGGCTCGGCTCAAGGCCACGGCGGCGGCCCGGCGGCGATACTTGCTCCAGCACGTCAAATCGGCCAGGTTCCGACGATAGAAGTCCGGATCGTTCGGGTCGCTGATCGCCGGC
>DATLAN010000149.1:0-13962 GCA_035527455.1 Thermoguttaceae bacterium | reverse complement strand
AGTTCGGCGTCGGTGTCGAGTTGCACGAGGTCGGCCATGGTGGGGCGGTACCCGGGGGCGCGGCCGGCGGCCCAGCGTCGGTAGCGGAGCCGTCGGGCGGTCGGCCAGCGGTCGCTTTTTTTTTGCCCCAGGCGATCAGCGTGGGCTGGTCGATCAGGACGTCGAGGACCTCGACCACCAACGATTCCGTCAGCAGGCCCAGCAGGGAGACCTCGACGGGGCCGAGGCGGTAGTTGGCGGCCAGGGCGTCGACGGCGCGGTGGTGGGCGTCGTCGAAGTCGAAGCGGACGGTCACGGCGTCGGCGGTTTCGTCCGCTTCGGCGTCGGCGGCCGCGGCGTAGCGGGTCTCCCACCATGCCTCGGCCGTTTGCCAGAGGTCGGCGTACTCGGGCAGGACGTCGCCGCGGACCCACTGGCCGGTCTCGGGGTCGAGCCGGGAGCGCTGGGGGAAGGCGTTGCGGTAAACGAACGTCTCGCCGTCGAGGTCGGCCCAGGCGCGGGCGACGGGGACGTGCCAGGGATTGCCGTCGGCCAGCGTGACGTCGAAGCCGTCGAGCAGCTTGGCGCGGGCCAGGTCGGCGGGGCCGGGCAGGGGGCGGTCGGTGAAGTGGCCCACGTGGACGTGCTCGGCGATCATGCAGTGCCACGTCTGGCGGTCGCGGAAGTAGCCCACCTCGTCGATCCGGGCGTCGGCGACGATCACGCCGGCGCCGCCGTCGGGGCCGCCGGTGACGCCGCGGACGGTGCGGCGGCGGGGGTCGATGGCGTGCAAGAGGTGCGTGGCGATCGCCGCGTCGGCGGCGGCCTGGCTGACGTCAGGCAGGTAGTAGAGGAAGCCGTTCATGGGGGTCTTCTTGGAAACGGGCTCGCACGAAGGCACAAAGCGGTTAGGCGATGGGGGGTTAGGTGATGGCGCTGGCGGTGTTGATGGCGATCGGGGCGTTGGTGCCGTCGTAGGCGACTTCGAGTTTCAGCGTGGTGGTCTGTTCGTCGGAGCCGCTGCCGTCGAAGGGGGTCTCGACGTGGGCCAACCCGGCGGCGGCGAGCTTGATGTGCTGGGCGGTGACGTCGCTGAGGAAGCCGGTGCCGCCGGCGTTCCACTTCCGCAGGTAGAGGATCGTGTTGGCCTGGGTGCAGGCCAGGCCGTCGGTGGGGATCGCGGCGGAGGCCCAGTCGAGCACGTCGTCGGTGGTGACCGTGATCGTGGGGGTGATCGACTTGATCCAGATGTCGGTCGGCCAGATCGCCCCCTGGCGGGCCTTGGCCATGACCTCGATCCCGAATTCGATATTAAGGCTGGTGACCTGGTCGATCGACACCCCGCCGATGGTCACCGGGCCGCAACTGAACCGCTCGTCGTCGTCGCTGGCGGTGGGCACGGCCGAGTCGTCGGTCGAGGCGATGGGGGCGTTGGACCCGTCGTACTTGGCCATCGCCCGATAGGCGACCTGGGCCAGGCCGGCGTTTTGCCAGGAGAGCGTGGTGGGGTAAACGATGCCCTCGACGATGGTGATCTTGCGGTGGGTACTGCCCGTGGCCCGCAGGCCGCCGTCGAGGTTCATGTAGGCGTAGAGCTTCAGCCCGGCGGCCAGGTCGGCGATGGAACTGCCCAGCGCGCCGCACTGGGCCAAGGCGGCGGCGCACTCGATTGAGGTGAAGTCCACCTCGGGCTTCTGCTCGGTGACGACCTTGTTGCGGGGGTAGGGCTCGCCGCTGCGGGCCTCGCCGACGATCGTCGTCCCCAGCCGGCCCGCCTGTTGGGTGATCCCGCCGACCACCGTGGCGTTGAACTCGACGCCGTAAATACTCCACGTGGACATGGGATTAGTCCTTTAGATTACGATGACGGTGGTGGATCGGAAGGCGTCGACGCGGCGGTCGAAGTGGGACTCGAACTGCTCGCGGAGGATGCGCTTCTCGCGCTCGGAAATGGTCCGCATTTCCTTGGCCGGATCGACCCGCGAGCGGTTGATATGGAAATTGAGCTTCGGCGCGCCTATGGCGATCTCGACGCGGCTGGCGTTGCGGGTGGCGAAGCCGCGGATGGTGGCGCCGCGGCTGCCGGCCTCGGTCTCGCCGGTCAACACGAGCGGCCGGGTGTGGTGGTGTTCCAGGAACTTCCGGCCGGTGTAGGTGCCGGCCCAGCCCTTGGCGCGGGACTCGACCATCCGCTCGCCGCGGCGGGGGGCGTAGCCGTATTCGGCGGCCCCTTGCTTGGTGAAGTGCTTGCCGCGGAAGTGGACGAACCAGTACGTGCCCACGTCGATCCACGTCTCGCGGATCACGCTGTTCATTTCCCGCGGGCCGATGTTCAGGCCGGGGACCGGGCCGCGGGCCTTTAGCTCGATGTTGACGATCATTGCACCCCCCAGGTGATTTCGAGGACCGCGTTGTGTTCGATCCCCTGGTGCGGCTGGTGCTTCTCGTGGCTCCGCCAGAGGTCGCGGGCGAGGCGGATTTCGGTGATCGCCAGGTACTGCTCGGTGTCGGTGGTCCAGGCGAGCTGGCAAAGGTCCTCGATGATCCCGCCGATCGTGTTGCGGAAGGCGAGGTCGGCCTGGCCGTCGCTGTAGCCGCTGGGGACGGCCTGGATCAGCATCAGCCACAGCACGCCCGAGCTGACGAAGTCGGCCCGCTGGCCCGACATGGCGCGGAAGCGCTTGGCGAAGCCGTGCGCACTCTGCGTGGTCACGATGGCGTAGGGGCGGTAACTCAGCAGCTCGGCCTCGGTGTAGCTCTCGCCGCTGGCCGGCTGAGGGAGCTGCTCGTGGTGGACGTAGTCGATGGCCGTGCCGGGGCCGCTGGTTCCCGTCCAGTCGCGGAACGTGGTCGACGCCGCCAGCGTGAGCCGCAAGGCCTCTTGGGCGGCGGAGACGCAATGTTCGGCGCGGACGGGGACGGGCATGGGTCAAGCCTCTTGGTGGCGGAGGGTCTTTTCCACGTCGGTCACGCGACGGTCGAGTTGTCCGATGGTCGCATCGTGGCGCTCGCAGTGCCGCCGCTCCTCGCGGGCGAAGAGGATGGCGATATTGCCCTTCACTTCTTCCAGCGACCTGGTGGCCGCGGCGAGGTTGGCAGTCAACGTGGCCAGCTTCCAGCAGACCACGAACGCCGCCGGCACGGTGGCCAGCAGCACGGACACACCGACGCCGACGTACTGGTGCAACTCCATGCGTCAACCTCGCGTGTATCCCTCGCCGGCGGCCCGGGCCAGCCGGCCTTGATAGAGTTCCGCCGTGGTGATGCCCGGGCCCTGGCGGAGGATCTCGTTAATGTGCCACTCGTCGGAATCGATCGACACGGTCGAGCGGAGCTTGGGCCGGTCGATCTCGGTCCGCAGAATGCCCAACGTCCGGCGGAAGACGTGCCGCGTCTTGCCGCTGTCGTCCATCTCCTCGCGGGTCTCGATCGCCCCGAGTATCGGCTGGTCAAGCGTGGTGGCCGTCTCGCCGTCGGGGTCGGTGACGACGACCACGGCCGAGGTGTCGGCGAACACGTCGGCGTGGGCGGCGGCAGCGGTCTGGAAGATGGCGTCGGCGCGGGAGGACATGGCAAGCGGCTCGCACGAAGGTACGAAGGCACAAAGGGGACGGGGATTTAGGGATTTAGGGTTTTCGCCTAATCCTGGGAATCACCGGAATCCTGGCCGCTCCCCTCCGTCTTCTGGTCGATGGCTCGCCCTTCCCGCTCGGCGGCGAGAGGCGGGCGGGCCGCGGGCGGGGGCTTGGGGCGATGCGGTTCGAGCTTGACGACGCCGGCCTTGGTCCCGCCGAGCACGGCGTCGACGAGGAAGTTGACCCCCAGCAACGCGCCCGGGTCGGTCAGCTCGAGCGTGGCCAGCACGTCGCCGGCGATCGCCTCGCCGGCGTGGTCGCGGGTCATCGTGACCGCGAGGATTTCCGGTTGCTTCTCGTCGGGCGGGGCGATGGCCGCGAAGTCGTTGCGGACCATTTCGCAAATTCGCTTCGGGACGAGCTTCAGCGGCCGCAGGATCGCCAACAGCGTCCCGATCGACAACGGGACATGATTGACGATCCGGTCTTGATTGAGGCGAACGGCGATCGGATCGGGGCCGGCGGGGGCGGTCGGTTTCGATTCCGCGGGCGGCGGCGTCGCGCCGGCCGGCGGATTGGGCGCGGGCGAGTCCGGCCCCGTCGCCGATGCGGCCGGGGGTGGCGCGGCCGGCTGGGCCGCGGGTTTGTTCTTGGCCATGGGGTGATTCCTTGGGATATGGACAGGATCAACGGGATCGGCGGGATGGGCTGGGGAATGAATCCCCAATCCCCAATCCCCAATCCCCGCTTGCTTACGTGGTGGCGTTGCTCAGCAGGTGCGCGCACTCGGTGTAGAGGACTTTCTCCTGCACCTGGTGGCGAACGCGGATGATCTGCGAGCGGGTCTGCGGCTCCTCGTACTCCTCGACGTACCCCAGCGGGTCCGAGTTGTCGCCCGGCCAGTGGAAGGTGCGGCCGACGCAGGGCTCCTTCAGGTCGTTGGTGACGCCGACCCGGGCGACCATCACGTACTCGTTACTCCAGATCGAGGAGATCGAGACGGCCTGGCCCTCCTTGGCCGTGTTCTTGGCCGAGCCGGCGACCAGGACGTGGTCGACGTCGAATGCCTGGGCGATCTGGGCCTCGGTGATGTCGCGGATCAGCGTGCGGTCGCCGGCCCCGCTGGAGGCGATGGCGTCCTTGATCTCGTCGGTGACCCGCAGGTTGTTGAAGACCGTGCGGTTCAGGATCACCGCGTTGGGCCAGATGCCGGTGAGGGCCCAGACCTTGGCCTTGGCGGCGGTGACGTCGACGATCGGCGTGGCGTTGGTGGCGTCGTCCCACTCGTTGGTGATCGCCGTGGTCAGCGTGGCCCCGGTCCAGGTGGTGGCGTTGAACAGCAGCGCGGCGGCGCGGAGTTCGGCGTTACGCAGAACGAAGTCGAAGGCCCGCTGGCCGGCGATCGTGTCGACGTCGTCGTTGAACCACTCGGCGTAGACGTTGCGGTCGTTCTCGTCGACGGGCTCCTCCCAACCGTGCTCGACGGTGGCGAAGCTGTCGTTGGTGAATTGCCAGTTGCCCCGCGCGTAGCCGGAGCCCGGGGCCCGCTCAGTGGTGTGGGTTTGCAGCAACTGCTCGATGGGGATCTTGCCGAAGACCCCGCCCGCGTTGCGGGTGTGGATCACCGGCAAGATGCGGTGGCCAATGAACCCCTGGCGGTCCATGGCGAGGTTGAACTCCTCCAAGGCCGACGCGATGTCAGGCCGATAGGAAGTCAGCGAACTGGTCGGGGAAGACATGTGTGTCAGCCTCCAAAGGGATGGGGCCGCGCGCTCTCACGCGCAGCCCCCGAAGGCTGCACTTGTTCGGGCTAAGCTCGCCGGGGCATGACTCCCGGTTTTCGCCCTAGGCGGCCACGCGCGGAAGCACGCGGCCCAGTTTGTGGACGGGTGGGGCGAACCTCCCTAGTGACGTTAGCGAATGTGCTCGACTTCCAGCATGTCGAGGCGGAACGTGTTGTCGGCGTGGCTGGCGTTGAATTGCACGGTGCATTTGATCGTCAACCCGCTGGTGGTGTCCTCGGTGGCCGAGGCCTTCAGGGCGGAGCCCAGGGCCGTGGCGGCGGCGTCGAAGCTGACGGCGGCGAAGGCGACCAGCGTGCCGGAGGACCCGATCGTGCGGATCACGATGTCGGCCAGGATCAGGCACTGGTCGTTGTCGGCCGCGGCGCCGACGGTCGCCGTGGCGATGATCTCCGTGCCGGCGTAGAGCTTGACATCGCACTGCGGCGTGGTGTCCTGGTCGACGACGATGCCCTGGGCGCGGACGCGGATGATCGATCCGGCGATCAGCTCGTTGGCCGGGACGGTGAAGGTGATCCCACAATCGACCTCCGCGGTGGAGGTGGCCCCCTTGACCGAGTCGGCGACCGTGTTGACGTAGGGGACCCGCTTCAGATCGGGCAGGACCTCGATCACGTCGCCGTCGGCGGTGGCGGCCAGCAGGGCGACGCCCACGAGGACGCCGGTGTTGGTGGCGGTGATCTTGCCGTCGTCGGCGGTGAAGACGCGGGCCAGGGCGGAGATCGCCCCGCTGGCGGTCAGTTTGACCGTGCCCGGCTTGTTGGCGAGGATCTGCGCCATCGCCTCGACGCCGCTGGCCCGGTAGCGGTCGACCGGGCCGATGGGCAGCTCGCCGGAGTCGCAGTAGACGTAATCCAGCGAGCTATCGAACCGCACCAGGCGATGCTGGGTGATCGCCTCGGCGGTGGTAGCCGTCTTGGTGGCCACGTCCATGAGTTGAGCCATGATCGGGTTTCCTTGTGATTGCGAAAGGTTGTTGCAGGGTTCGGCGGCGCGACCGCCGGCGTGTTGGGGCGCGCGTGGGGACTAGCGGCGGCGGGGGTTGGGGCGGCCGTGGCGCTGGGTGTACGACTCGAGGTAGGCCTCGTGTAGCTCGGGGTTGTCCCGTTTGGCCTGGGTCACCGCGTGGCTGCGGGCGGCGTTGTTCGGTTCGCCCAGGGCGACGAACCGCTTGTAGTTCGCGTTGACCGCCTCGTGCCACTGCTGTTCGGCGTCGTCGATGTCGCCGCCGCCGGCAGCCTTGCCCAGTCCGGCGCCGACCGGCTGAACGCCGTCGCCCTCGGTCCGCGTCTCGGCGGCCTTCTTGGCCTCTTCGGCGTCGGCCTTGGCCTTGGCGGTTTCTTCCTGCGCGGCCTTGAGCCGTCGGTCCTGCTCTTGCGACCAGGCGGTGCGGGCCTGGTCGAGCGTGGCTTCATTTTCCAGTTGGGCCAGGAGCCAGTCGCTATTGGCCCCCACGCACGCCTTTTTCAGCTCGGCCAACGTGGTCGGCTGCACGGCGGTAGTCGTGTCTTCGGACATGAGTTTTCCTTTCGTCGATCGTTTGGGGGCCAGTTGGCCCAAGGTTTCCTCGAAGGTCTGCACGGCGTCGGCCAGTCCCAATTCGACGGCCTCGGCGCCGATATGGACGCGGCCGTCGGCCAGTTGTTTCACGGCGGCCAGCGTCATCTTGCGGCCGCGGGCTACGCCGCGGATGAAAAAGTCATTGAGGCCGTCGATCAGCCGCTGCCACTCGGCGAGCTGCTCGGCGGTGACCTCCGTGCCGGGCGCGCCCATGCCCTTGTACGCCCCGGCCCGGATCACATGGGTCTTGACGCCGATCATCGATGCCTGGGCCGAATAGTCGTAGACGACGCCGTAGGTGCCGATCGAGGGCAGCATTCCCGTGGCGTTGACGAAGACCTTGCTGGCCTGGCTGGCGATCCAATAGGCGGCCGACGCGCCGAGGTCGTCGATGTAGGCGAAGACGGGCTTCTGCTTGTTGGCGGCGGCGACCGCTTCGGCCACCTCGCGGGTCCCGGCGGCGGTTCCGCCGGGGCTGTCGATTTTCAGGACGATCGCCCGCACGCGCTCGTTGGCCAGGGCGTTGCGGATCTTGGCTTGCAGGAGGATTGTCGAGTTGCCCTGGGAGAAGCTGCTGCGGTACTTGGTCAGCGTGCCCACGATAGGGATCACGCCGAGCTTTGACTCGGTGACCTCGTAGTCGGCGGCCAGATCGTAGGCCGATTTGGGCGGCTGGGCCTCTTGCTGCTCGATCGAGATACGGACGTGTTGCCGCAAGTCCATCGTCTCGACGACGCCGCGGAGCTGGTGGAACGACTCCTCGTGCATCGCCCAAGGGCCAAAGTATTGCTCGACCATGCCCTGGGGAATTCCCCACTCGCCCAGTTCGGTGGGGGCCGGGAAGGCGGCGGCGGAATCGATCACGTCACTGGGCATCGTCGTCGCCTCCCGTGGTTGCGGTGGTTTCGTCCTGGTCGCCGGCGGCCGTGGCGATGTTGACCTTCAGGCCGTCGGGCGTGGGCAGACTGGCGACCTCCCGCCAGGTGACCTCCAGGCCCTTGTTCTGCGGGTCGGCCATGATCTCCTGCGCCTTGCGGTGGGCCTTGACGATCAGGCCGGCGTTGTCCTCGACGATCTCCGTGCCCAGGTCCTCCCAGTCCATGCCGCGGTTCGCGGCGCGGCGGCGTTGGCTGGTCAAGGCGTTGCGGACCATCAGCAGGTCGGCGGCGGCGTCCTTCATCGGCTCGATGTAGGGCCAGCCCGGCGGATTGAGTCGATGGCGGAAGATCGCCTCGCCGTTGTGCTCGAAGAAACTCCGCAGCGAGGCGTCCTTGCGAATCTCGCGTCGCACCCGCCATCGCCAGACCGGGGAGTGGAACTTCAGGCCGTACCACCGCTGGACGTTGCGAAAGCCCAGCCGGGCCTGATCCATCGCCCCCCGCCAACCGGAGAAGTTGGTCATGGTCGGGTCGAGCAGCAGCAGTTCCAACGGGAGGCCAATGTTCACCGCGTAGAACTGCAAAAGCATCCGCATGTGGGGGAAGAACTCGGGGCTGGGGATGTTGGGCGAAAAGCCTTGCAGCTTCTCGCCCGGCCAACCGGCGATTTCCAGAGCCGGTCCGAGCCCTTCCAGCGTCCGCGAGGTGCCGTCGGCCATGTAGTCGGTCTGCCGCGGGCCGCGTTGAGGCTCTTCGTTGGGGGCTTGAAACCCAATATCGCGCTCGCGGAAGATATTGAAACAGCTCGCCACCTGCTGCTTGACCATCATGGCGAATTGGGTGTCGCCCTGCATTCCGATCACGTCGGCGACCGGCGCGAACAGCGAGACGCCGCGGGTCTGGCTCATGCGATCGGGACGATAAACGTGGTAAACCTGCCGATGGCCGGCGTCGTTGCGGGCGAGGACGGAGTTGACGTCCTTGATCCGCGTGAAACTCGACATGGGGTCGAGTTCGTCCCTGGTGAACCAGTATTCGAGGTGGCGGCGGGTCTCGTCGATCAACACGCCGTGGACGCAGGCCCGGCCCTGGCGGCGGACTTTCGAGTCCTTGCGGGCGGCGTTGCTGGGGGTGCGGCAGCGATGGGCCTCGACCGATTGCAGTCGGTCGCCGATGGGCAGGAAGAAGTGGTCGCCGTCGACCACCCACTGGATCAGCCCGTTGCGCTCGAATTCGTGGAAGGTCGACTCGCCGCCGAGGTCGCACCGCTCGGGGTCCTCGGCCCAGGCGGTAAAGCGGTTGCGCAGCTCCGTGTCGACGCCCGCGTCGCCGGTCTGGGGATCGAACTGGAAGCCGGTTTGGACGATGTTGTCGACCAGCCGCCGCACGCCTTGGGCGACGACTGGCTCGTTGAGCATGAAGTCCCGCGAGAGGGCGATCATCCGCAGCCAGTCGGCCTCGCTGCGGTAGTGGTAGTCGCCGGTGGTGCCGACCGCGCCCACGCCCGCCCGCTTGCGACGCCAGCGGGTCTGTTTGGCGGCGTCGTAGTCCTGACGCATGACGTCGAAGGATTCCGACAGGTTTTTCGGCTGTCCGCGTCGCATTTGGCATCAGTCGCGGAAATTCTCGAAGGAGGGGTGGCGGACGCCGAAGGCGCCGCTGGTCGCCGCGGAGTTGCGGGCGATGTAGGCGCGGGCGTCGGCAATTTCTTCGCGGATTCGCTCGGGCTCGAATTCGGCCTCGTCGCCGCTGCGGCCGCCGTGCGAGGTCCGCCGCGGCAACAGGCGCAGCAGGAAGCGGCAGGCGGTGATGAACGCCGCCGCCTTGGTGGTCGACTGGTCCTCCTCGTAGGAGGCGTTATCGTCGTAGGCGGCGGTGACTTGGGCGAACGTGCTCGTGCTGCTCAGCGTCGACATGCCCGCGAGGCTAGCACGACGCCGGCCGATCGGAGGACGAAACCCGGGAACAACGGAGCGGAACGCCCGGAACGCCCGGAAGCCTTCCCTGCCAGCCGCAGGGGTTTTGGTGCCTGCGGGGGGTGGTCAAGCCAGGCGGCGGGACCGGAAAGGCGGCGAGATTCACCACAGAGGACGCGGAGGGACGCGGAGGAAGAGAAGAGAGAAGGGGCCGGATAGGTCGGGCCGAAGACACACCTGGTCGGCCATCTTACTCAAGCCGTGTTCATCTGTGCTCATCTGTGGCCCTTTCTTCTCTTCCTCTGCGGCCCTCGGCGACCTCCGCGGTTGATTTAGGACGTCAGTAGGCGGCAGATGCGGCCTTGGTCTTGGAGTTGCTCGAAGAGCTGCTTCTGGTCCTTCGCGTTGGGGCAGTCGACGATGATGCTGAAGGTCTTCGGCGGCGGGCCGTCCTGATCCTGTTCATCTTCTTCATCCTGCCCTTCTTCCTCGATCAGGTCCGCCAGCAGCATGGCGGCGGCCAGGTCGGGCAGGTCGTCGGTGACGGCGTCGATCTGGGCGGCGAGGATCTCGAGGTCCCAGTCGGCCAGCTCGGCGGTGCGGTTGTCGGCGATGGCCAGCGCCCGCTGGTTCGATTCGTCCCAATCGCCCCAGGCGACGGCGATGTATTTCCACGAGAGGGACTTGGCGGCGGCCAGCGTGCCGTTGCCGGCGACGACCTGGCCGTTGCGGCGGTTGGCGACGATCGGCTTGACCTGGCCGAACTGCCGGAGGCTGGCGGCGATCGAGGCGACGTTGGCCTCGTCGTGGGTCCGCGCGTTGGCCGGGTCGGGTTCGAGGGTGTCGAGGGCTACGGCCAGCGGGCGGAGGTCGGCGGTGATGTGGGCGACCTCGGCGGGGGCGGGTTGGGCCGGGCGTTTCTTGGGCATCTGTGGCCTTTTCTTCTCTTCCTACGCGCTCGACTCCGCGGCGACTTCGTCGTCAATTTGTTCGAGGAGCCAGCGGATGGCGTCGTTGTTGGTGCGGATGTTGTTGCCGTTGCGGAGGAGTTGCCCCTGTTGGTGCAGGGCGTCGCGGACGCGGCGCAGCAGCTGGCCTTGGGGGCGGGTGAGTTGGCAGTCGAGGTGGCGGTGGGGGATGTCGATGCGAGTGCCCACGTGGCCCCCGCGGGCCGGCGGCGGGCCGACGGGGACTTCGATGCCGATGGTGATCGTCTCGGCGGCGGCCGGCTCGGTGTTGTCCGCCGGCTCGGGGGCGTTCGGATCGGTCGCGTTCGGGACGTCGTCGATTGCCTCGCCGTTGTCCGGCGGGACGCGCATGAGTTGATCGTCGAGCCAGCGGCGGGGGTCGGGGTGTTTGGCGGCCTCTTCGATCGCCGTAGCGATGGGCATCTCCAGGGCCTCGGCGGTGATGCCGTTCTCTTGGCAGTATTTCCGCAGGGTCTTGGTGATCGGGGGCGTGGGTGGGTGGTTGGCCATCCGTGCGAGTCTCCTTATCGTTCGGTTGCGACAAATGGTCGGCCGTCGGGGGTGGTGAACCGGGTTTGCGCGTGCAAGGGCACGGCGGCGACGGCCGGCTTTTCTTCGGGCAGCAGCCGCACGCCGGCGAAGTGGCCGGCGATGCAGGCGTAGGCCAGGGCGTCGAGGTAGTGATTCGCGTCGCGCTTTTGCTCCCAGCGGACCTGCGTGCCGCGGCCGGGAACGAAGGTCCCCTTGCCCTCTTCGGCCGTGAGGTGTTTGCTGAGGGTGATATGGGCGTTCTTGTCCGTGCTGATGTAGACGGTCATCGCCCCGGGGGACCACTCGCCGGAATCCTGGTCGGGCCGTTGGGCGAGCCGTTGGTGGGTCCACGACTTCCAGTAGTCGCTGTTGGCCTCGACGGCGAATCCGCGGTATTTGGGCATGTAGACCAGGTGGTACTCCTCGCCGAGCCGCTTGACCAGCGTGCCGGTCTTCTTGGGGCGGTGGTAGGCGGGGATCCCGTACTTGCTGGCCGAGCAGCCCAGCAGGGGTAAATATCGCCGGTTGGAGGCCCGTTCGCCGCAGAAGGAGAAAACGGCCTCGGTCTGGTACCGGGCGTCGATGAAGACACGGTCGGGCTGGCGGCGGTCGCCGGCCCCCAGCCAGCCGGCCTCGCAACGGTCGCGGAGGTCCCGCAACGCGGCGACGATCGCCCGCTCGACGCCGAGGTCGTCGGAGGCGACTTCCATGGGACCGTAGTCGACGATGTGGCCGCTGGCCCCGGGCCGCCAGGCGGTGAGTATCCACCAACTGACCCGCTTGCCGAGGTCGACGCCCATCGTGAGGTATTCCAGGTCGGGCGGCAGTTCGCCCTTGCCCCAGCGGCCGAAACGCTTGCGGACGGCGCGGGCGTCGAGCGGCGTCTCGTCCCATTCCGGCGGCTGGTAGGGCGTGACGAAGCGAAACTGACACAACTCCCGCTCGGGCGACTCCTCGTCGTCGGCCACGTCGCTGTGGAGGTTCTTCCACTCCATGGCCGCCAGCTCGGCGGGGTCTTTCCAAAAGAGGTTGTTGAACGCCGTCCAGCGAAAGCCGAGCGTGTCGGCGCGGGGCGGGTCGCCCTCGACGCGGCCGCGGGCGTCGACGCCCTGGCCGCGGTGGACCAGCCGCGCGGGGTGGTCGGATTCGACTTGGTTCATCGCCGCCCGCTCGGCCGGCGTGATCGGCTCGCCGCAGGCGGGGCAGGCCCAATGGGCGTGGTCGCGGGCCTCCCAGACGTCGGCCGCCTCGCGCCAGCCGACGAGGTGCTCGCGTTCGGGGCAGACGTACTCGCCGCAGGCGGCGTGGCGGCAGAAGATGCGGCTGGCGGTCCCGTCGCCCCATTCCTGCCAAATGCGGCCCTGTTCGATCGAGACGGTGCATTCGAGGTAGACGACGCGGCGGGCTTCGTCGTAGCTGGCCAGCCGGGCCTCCATTTGCCGCACGGGGTCGGTCTCGCGGGAGGCCTCGCCGGCCTCGTCCATCTTGTCGATTTCCGTGCCGGAGAGGACGCGGGCGGTGAAGCTAGACCGCTTTTCGTCTCCGCCGTGGGCGGACATGAACTTCAGCGTGGGGCCGTGGAGGAAGGTCACCTGCTCGAGATTGCCCGTGCCGCCGCGGCTGCCGGGGCCGCGGGTGGGCAGGAGGTGGCGGTAACGGCTGGCCTTGATCACCGGGAGGATCTCCATCCGCCACTTCGTCTGCGCGATCTCCATGGTGGGCACGCCGCAGACGACCGTTTCCTTCACCTCGAAGAGGTGATAGAGGATCGGCAGGACGTAGCCGATGAGGCTCTTGCCCGATTGCACGCAACCGACCACCGCGCACCGGCGCCAACGGCGGGAGTCGATGGCGTCCAACAAGAGCCCAACCCAGGGCTGGCGGTGGATCAGGAGCTTGGTGTCCTTGTGTTCGCCCTCGGGGATCACCAGCTCCTCGAGCGCGAATCGCTTCATTGGCCGGACGATGGGGGTAGACGACTGGCGGAGGGTCCAATCGAATTCCGCCAGCGCCGCGGCCCGCGAGTGGTCCAGGCCGTGGGCCTCAAGGGGCCAGGTCGTTGCTGTTGTCGCTGGCACCATTTAGGCTGCGGACCTCGCGGGCGAGGTTTTCCAGGGCCTCGTTGACGACGCGGGCGGCGTCGGGGCCGAACTCGCGTTGCAGGACGTCGCCGGCGGTGCGGAGGACCGTGGCCAGGCGGGCGTTGAACTCGCGGACCATCTCCTTGGGCAGCAACGCCCCCTCGCGCTCGAGGCGGTCCATGCGGGCGAGCTCGGCCTTCTCCCGCTTTTCGAGGATCTGGGTGCGGACGTATTCGTCCTTGAGGGCCTGGCTGGCGCCTTCGAGCAGGACGTCGCCCGACTCGGCGACCAGTTTGTGGCGGTTGTCGGCCAGGAACTGATGGAGCCACTGGATGAGGGCGTAGAGGTCGACGGTTGGGCCCTGGATGGGGATGCGATAACGGACGGCCTGCTCGTTGAGGGTTCGCGCGGCGCGGCCACCGGCCAGGAGGCGGTAGTCGGACTTGGGGATGGTGCGGTAGTATTGCTCGCGGCGGGTCTTTTCTTGGGCCTTCTGGACGCGGCGGAGCGCGGCCCGCTCCTCGCGGGTAGTCTTGGCGCCGCCCCGCTGCGCTTGCAGGCACGCCTTGGCGAGCTGCCGGTCGAGCTGATCGCTCGCCGCGAGGGTCTCCGCCGTGTCGTCGGTCTGCCGTGCCATGCCATGCGAGAATCGGGGCTTCCTGGGCCCGCGGG
>DATLAN010000148.1:0-2763 GCA_035527455.1 Thermoguttaceae bacterium | reverse complement strand
GGGGACAAGATCCCTCGATTCGACCAGGTCTATCAAGCCCTGCTTGCACTGCGCAAGAAGACGGAGAGCCTCAAACCGCAGTACGAAGGCAAGTGTGAGTGGAATTGGTTTGGCTGGAAACCAGTGAAGTTTCCCGGAACGAAGACCGCGATGAAAGGATGGGAACTGTACATGTGGGAGCAGGACGGCAATTCCTGCTTCTCGCTACGCGACGGAACCAACCGGCTGAAGAACGATGACGAAATTGCAGCAGTGGCCGTCAAAGGGATCGACGTCATCAAACGCAGGTTGGACGAACTACAGCCGGGGCAAGCTGTCTTCCTGCGCGGCAGAAGTTTCGCCAGCGAGCCGCCAAAAGAGCAAGCCTCCGTCGTCGACGAATACTGCACGACGATCGGAATGGCAGTTCCACTGGTCGACTTGCCGCGCACTCAAGCGGCCGTTTTCTTCCGAGTGGAGAAAGATCCCCCAGATATGACTGGCTTCGAAAAGCCTTGGACGCTCGGATCCGAATCCGCGAGGTACAGCGAGTCGAGACAGGAAGTACTCGTCATCGACCAAACGAAACCGGGGGCACTCCGAATCGGTGGTTTCCCGAAGGACTATGGCCGGATCGCTACCACGGGCTGGAAAGACGGCAGATTCTTCGTTCACGTCAAGCCGGACGTGGAGAGTGGATTCATGATTTACTGCGACCTGAAGACACAACAAGTAACTGAAGTCGAGCACTGGGCTGCTTTTTGAACAACGGAACTCCGGCAGGGTGGCACACCACTCGGCCGTCGTTGAACGATTCAGTCAAACAGCTTGCCAAATGAAGGAAATGGGGTCGGAGCTTGAATAGTGAATACGGGGATTGCGATTGGGCGGCGGAAAGCACAGACGACGCGAGCCGCGCGGTGGCGACATATCTTGCGCGGCGGCAATTCAGACGTTCGGCAACCGTCGTGACAAGACTCCAACGGCGTCTGAGATGATCGCTATTCACTATTCAAGCTCCGACCCCATCCTGGTGTTTATTCGGGGTTTGCACCGCCCTTTGACCGCATGTGTCATTGCCGTGAACGTATTGGCCGTCGCTGCCCGGGCGGATCAACCACCGATCAAGGGGCTCGAGGACGTGACTCACGAGCGGGTGCAACTGCGCGGCGGGTTCTGGGGCTCGCGCCAGAAGACCCATCACGAGGTGACCATCGCCCATGCGCTCGACTGTCTGGAGGCGGACGGGCACGTTACGAATTTCGACATGGCGGCGGGCGTCTTCGATGGCCCGCTAAGCGGCCACCACGCCTTCGACTCGGATCTTCACAAGGCCCTGGAAGGCGCACTCTACTGCTTGCAGCATCGCGACGACGGCCGGCTGTACAACCGCGTGGAAGGCATTGTCGATCGCATCCTGGCCGCTCAACAGAAGGACGGCTTTCTGATCTCGTGCTACATCGTCCAGGACTCCGATAAGCGGTGGGAAACCATGCGGCTGGAGCACCAGTTGTACAACGCGGGCCACTTTTTCGAGATGGCCGTCGAGCACCACCGGCTGACCGGACAGGACGAAGTCCTCGACGCAGCCAGGCGGTTTGCCGACCACATCGACGGCATCTTCGGGCCCGGCAAGCGTTACGACGTCGGCGGGCACGAGGAAGTGGAACTGGCCCTGGTCAAACTGTACCGCGCCACCGGCGAGCGGCGATACCTCGAGCTGTCGCGGTTCTTCCTCGACGAACGGGGTTACGCCCACGGCCTGGAGCGCAAGCCGTTCGATCCTGCCACAATCCCGGCCGAACTGCCGACGTTCGAGGACCTGCCGCCGGCGGAGCGCAGCCGGGCTCTGCGTCGAGCCCGCAACAGCGTGCGAAACGGCCGGATGCAGGACCACAAACCGCTGGTCGAACAGCACGAGGCCGTCGGCCACGCCGTGCGGGCCGGATACGTCTACTCGGCGATGGCCGATATCGCCCGATTCACGGACGCTCCGGAGTACGAACGGGCGGTGGAGCGGATCTGGCAAGACGTCGTGTTCCGCAAAATGTATGTCACCGGGAGCGTCGGCACCGCCCAATACGGCGACGAGGGGTTCGGCGATCCTTACCTGTTGCCCAACAGGACCTACTGCGAATCGTGCGCAAACATCGCCCACGTGTTCTGGCAGCATCGGATGAACTTGCTCGAAGGCCACGCCAAGTACGCCGACGTGATGGAACTGGCGCTGTACAACGGCGCGATCTCGGGAATCTCGATTTCCGGCGACCAGTTCTTCTACCAGAACCCGTTGGCCAGCAACGGCGGCCGGCGGAGTTCCTGGATCGGCCTGTCGTGCTGCCCGACGAACCTCGCGCGGATCATCCCGCAGGTCGGCGGGCTCGCCTATGCCCGCCAAGAAGAGAAGGTCTACGTCAACCTCTATCTCGCCGGTGAGGCGACGATCCAACTGGATGACGGCACGACAGTCAAGCTGCGTCAAACCACAGACTATCCTTGGGACGGCGGCGTACGGCTGACGGTCGATCCGCAGCGGGCGACCGATTTCACGCTTTGTCTGCGCATCCCCGGCTGGGCACGCGGTCGCCCCGTTCCCAGCGATCTGTATCGCTTCGCCGACGCGAAGGTCCCGCCGGTGACACTGAAGATCAACGGCCAAGCGGTCGATGCCACGGTGGCAAGCGACGGCTACGTGCATCTACAACGCCGTTGGCAAACCGGCGATCGTCCCTTGCACCAGGGCGCCGATACGGTGGAACTGGAACTGCCGATGCCGATCCACCG
>DATLAN010000147.1:0-6028 GCA_035527455.1 Thermoguttaceae bacterium | reverse complement strand
GCCGGCCACCCGGTCGGAGGGAACTCGTGCGAAACTGGCGTCGCCGCGGCGAGCATGGTATGCTAATCGACAACGACCATCCTCGCCCTATCGAATAGGAACGCCATGAGACTCGCCCGGCTGTTTGGAATCGCATGTCTGCTCATCGTCCCCGTCTCGGCATCGGCCGAGAATTGGCCCCAATGGCGCGGGCCGGAGGGCAACGGCGTGAGCCGTGAAACGGGTTTGCCGATCGCCTGGACGGAGAACTTCGGCATCGGCTGGAAGTGTCCGTTGCCCGAGTGGGGAAACAGCACGCCGGCCATTTGGCAGAACGCCGTCTTCGTCACCAGTCACGTAGACAACCAGCGGCTGGTGTTGCTTCGAATCGACAAGCAGACCGGCGAGATTCAGTGGACGCGGGCGGTCGGCACCGGCACGATCGAAACCCCCGACTCGCTGAGGAAGTCGCCGGAGAAGCGTCGGCATCAGCAGTTCCACGGCATTCACAACCTGGCCAGCCCTTCGCCGGTGACCGACGGCGAAGTGGTGGTCGTGCATTTCGGCAACGGCGACCTGGCGGCGTACGATTTCGAAGGCCAGCAGCTTTGGCACCGCAATCTGCAGCAGGATCACGGCGACTACACGATCTGGTGGGGACACGCCAACAGCCCCGTGCTTTTCGGCGACGTGGTCATCTCGGTCTGCATGCAGGATTCGTGTCACGATCTGCCGGGCGACGTGGCGCCCAGTTACGTGGTCGCCCACGACAAGCGGACCGGAGAGCAGAAGTGGAAGACGATGCGGATGACCGCCGCGACGCAGGAGAGTTGCGATTCGTACACCACGCCGATCTTCCGCCGCAACGGCGACCGGTTGGAGATGATCGTCTGGGGCGGACAGGTGCTCGACGCCTATGACCCGGCCAACGGGAAGCGGCTGTGGGAGCTGCCCGGCCTGGTCGGCAATCGGGTGATTCCCAGCCCCGTGGCCGCCCACGGAACGATCTACGCCATCCAGGGTATGCGCCGGGCCCTGTTGGCGGTCAAGCCGGGCGGCGACGGAAAACGGACTCGCGACGAGATCGTCTGGAGCTTCGATCAGGATACGTCCGACAGCCCCAGTCCCGTCGTGGCCGGCGAGCTGCTCTTCATGGTTTCCAACCAGGGGATCGTCCGCTGTTTCGACGTCCACACCGGCCGGCTGCATTGGAAAGAACGCGTCCCGGGCGAGTACCGAGCCTCGCCGCTGGTGGCCGAAGGCCGGGTCTATTTCCTCAACGTGCAAGGACTGACCACGGTCGTCTCCGCCTCGCCGCGATTCGACCGGTTGACCGAAAACCAGCTCGACGATCAAACGGTCGCCTCGCCGGCCGTCAGCGACGGGAAGATCTTCATCCGCGGCTGGAAGTGGCTGTATTGTCTGCGGAAGTAGCCTTCTGCCGGTTCCCTATTCTCCACGTCGACAAGGGGCAAGATATGAAGGACGCCACGCACACCGTCCGGGAAGAACTCAACTACATCCTCTTGTTCGTCGGCGCGATCTGGGCGGCGTTCTTCCTCAACCGGCTCGTCTTTCCGGTGGACTTCAACAAGTTCGGCGTGGTTCCCCGGACGATTTCCGGCGCGATCGGGATACCGTTCATGCCTTTCCTACACGCCGATCTGGCCCATCTGCTGGGAAACACGATCCCGCTGTTCGTTTTGCTCACGCTCCTGGCCGGCTCGAGGGCCCGGTCGTGGGAGATCGTGGCGGAAATCGTCGTGGTAAGCGGCGTGCTGCTGTGGCTCGCCGGACGCAGCGCAATGCACATCGGGGCCAGCGGCCTGGTGTTCGGGTTGGCCACCTTCTTGATTCTTTCGGGATTGCTGGAAAGAAGAATCGTGCCCCTATTGATTTCCTTGCTGGTCGGTTTTCTCTACGGCGGTACCTTGATCTCCGGCGTCCTGCCCGGGGCCGGCCCGAACGTCTCCTGGGACGGTCATCTCTGCGGCGCGGTGGCCGGCGGACTAAGCGCCTACTTCCTCACCAAGGACTCCAGCGAGGCGAAGCCCCGGTCGGAGAGGATCGACCGCCGATAAGTCAGCTACGTTGCTCTGCGAGTCTTTGGTCCGCTTTGGCCGATCCGTGGGAGGTCGGCGTTCACAAGAAACGACATAAGCCCTTGCGATACAAGGGCTTATGGAAGTACACCCCACTGGACTCGAACCAGTAACCTTCGGTTCCGTAGACCGATGCTCTATCCAATTGAGCTAGGGGTGCTAATCGCCAAAACCGTTGACAAATAAAGGGGCTCGGTCTTCATCCAGTGATGTCGGGAACAAGCCTGGAAATAAATCAGCCGAAAACGGCAACTTCCCGCTTCCCGATCCAAGGCGTCGGTTTGTGCCGTCGAACCCACCTATTATTTCTATCATAGGCGGCGACGATGGGCAAGAGGCGTAAGGTCCGAGGTCGAAAGAAGGACAGCCGTCACAAGGGCTACGCTGGTCGAGGCTGATTCACCCTGGACAGCGGGAAGACCACCGCGACAGGTACAATGGGCACGGAGAATGGCAGATTGTCATCCCTTCGTCAATAACGCCGGCAAAAAAATGCTTTGCCATTTGTGAAGCCGGGGGGAAAGGGCGGTATACGCCGCTGGAATTGTCGCTTTACACGAATGTGCAACTGGTATTTAATCTGGTTGGGTGGAGACCAGGGAGACTGCGATTCTTTTGGGTGGAGACCAAGGAGACCGCGATGGGTAAGACGCACGATGGACCGAATTCGGAGCGACTCTACTTGGGCGTGGACGTCGGCGGCACCAAGGTGCAGGCCTCTTTGGTGACGGAGTCGGGCGGAATCATCGGCCGCCAGCGATGTCAGACTCCCCGCGAAGGCGGCCCCGAAGAAACCGTCCAAGCCATCGAAACGGCGATTCGCGACGTGGTCGAAAAGGCCGGATTCGAGATCGGCGACGTGGCGGCCATCGGCATCGCGGTCCCCGGCGTGGTCGATCCCGACGCCGGCCACGTGGTCGTCACGCCCAACATGAACCTCACCGGGGTGACCATCGGCTCGGTCCTGGAGGATCGCTTCGAAGTCCCCGTGGCCGTGGGAAACGACTGCAATCTGGGTGCATTGGGCGAGAAATGGCTGGGCTCGGCCCGGGACGCCGACAGCGTGATGGCCATCCTGGTCGGCACCGGGATCGGCGGCGGGTTCGTCCAGCAGGGGAAACTGTGGCGCGGCGCCCGGGAAGCCGCCGGCGAAATCGGCCACATCGTGATGCAGATCGGCGGCCCGAAGTGCGGCTGCGGCAACCGCGGCTGCCTGGAGGCCCTGGCCAGCCGCTCGGCCATCGAGCGCGACATCCGCGAGGCCATCGCCGCGGGCAAACCCAGTGCTCTGCCCGCGCTGATCGGCTCCGATCTAAGCGTGATTCGCAGCGGCGCGATCCGCCGGGCGATCGCCGCCGGAGACGAGCTGGTGACGGAAATCCTGCGGCGGGCCACCGAAGTGCTCGGATACGCCTGCCTGACGGTCCGCCACCTGATCGACCCCGAGGTGATCGTGCTCGGCGGGGGCCTGGTCGAGGCCTGCGGCGATTTCATGATGCCGATCGTGGAGAAGGTGGTCGAGGCCGACCGGCTGCCCGGGGCCCGTCCCGGCGGCCGGGTGCTGGTGTCGGCCTTGGGCGATGACGCGGTGGTTCTCGGCGCGGTCGCTTTGGCCCGAAAGCAGGCCGGCCGCAACCCCTTCAAGAGGAAGTCCGCCGTCTGCCCGACGTATCCGGAAATCCGCTGGGTCTCTTTCGGCAAGATCGAGGTGGACAAGAAGACGTGCAGCTACGACGTCTACCTCCGCGTCGACGGCAAGGTGAAGAAGCGCGACAAGACGCTCGCCCGGCAACTCTACGGCAGCTCGCACACCGTCGGTCCCGAGGAGTTGGAGAAGGTGTGCAAGGGCGGACCGGAGGTGCTCTTCGTCGGCTCCGGTGCCTCGGGGCAAATCGAGGTCAACGAAGGCGCCCGGCGATTCCTCCAACAGCGCCGCATCCGTTGCGAAGTCTTGCCGACGCCCGAGGCGATCAAGGCATACAATCAGTCAACGCAGCGCAGGGCGGCGCTGATTCACGTGACGTGTTGAGACGGGTCGGCCGGGCGAAGCCGCAAGCGGCTATTTGCTTTTCCAAAGTCCGTGCAGGTTGCAGTACGCCCGGGCGACGACCTCTTGCGCGTCGGTGAGGAAGACGGCCTCGGGTTCGTCGCCCGGCTCGAGGGCCTTGGTCTGAACGCTGCCGTCGGCGATCAGTTGGACGAGCACAATGTAGTGCGTCTCTATCATTGGGTGTGGGACGCTGCCGACCTTGACCTTGTAGCCCCCGTCGATCTTCTCGATCACCGGCACGTGCTTCTCGTAGCCGGTGTCTTCGGTCTTTTCCACGAGCAACGTCATGGGCACGCCGCAATGGACCAGCGTCGGCTTGCCCGGGTGCATGATCTGGACGATCGAGCCGCATCGCACGCACTTGTAGATTTGCAGGAACTTTTCGGGCGGGCGCTCTTCGTCCTCCGCCGCCACGATCGGTCCGGCGGTCACGGTCAGCATGCTTCCGGCACCAAGCCCTGCGGCGGCAAAGAAATCGCGTCGTTTCATGTTCACTCCTTGTTCCGAGCGTCCCCTTTCGTGGGAACACACTGCTGAAGTTCGGGGAGCCGGTTTCGGCCACGCACACTCAATCGTACGATTGGCCGGCAGCGAAGGCAAATCTCCCGCCGGACGGTCGAACAGACGGAATGTCCGACCCGACCGGTACCCCGCGTGAGCGGCGACTTTTTCCGGGGACTATAGTAAAAAATCGCCGTTTTTCGGCGTTTATTACCGGACAGACACTTTGCATCCGCCGTCGTCGGAGCGCACCGGGGCAATCTCTTTCCGCAAACCCAACGGGCCTTCGTGTCCTTCGTGTTCTTCGTGGATGTTTCTCCCGCTTGATAAACGCTCGCCCGGCAAGTAGCATGGATCGAAGCGCCCCGGCCAGTCCAATATGCAGGGCCACGCCGCCTTGCGGACCCTGGAATACCTGATCTACAACGAGGAGACCGCCGAGGAGTACCAGCAATGGAAGGATCGCTACGGCTTCTGGAACGAACGCCGGCAGCGCGCGGATCTACACCAAGATGGGCAAGGCTTTTGCCGAAGGCATGGTCGAATTGCTCGGCAAGTAGCCGCCTGTCATTCCCGCTCCCACCCATCAACCCAACAGGTGAGACATCATGAGAAAACGAACCTTCACGCATCTTATCGTCCTATCAACCCTCCTCGCCGCGTTGCCGGCCGCGGTCTTGGCCGCCGACTCGCGGGTCGAATTCCGCCGCGACGACGCGAAGGGGGGGATGGCCGTGCTGGTCGACGGCCGGGAAGCGCTGGTCTATCAGTACGCCGCGGACCTCGACATGGCGCATTTCTACCCCGTCCGTTCGCCCGGCGGCAAGTCCATGACGGTCCAGCACCCGAACCCCTATCCCCATCACCGCTCCTTCTGGTTCGCCGACAAGGTCCGTCTCGAGGATCAGCGTGCCGTCGAATTCTACGCGGCGCTTTACACGGGCAAGGATCGCCAGAACCCGGCGCCGCCGTTTCACGACCACATCCGCCACGTCGAGTTCATCGACGGCCCGGCGGAAAAGGACCGGGCCGAGATTGCCATGAAACTCATCTGGGAAATGGACGGCACCAAGGCCGTGCTGGATGAAACCCGGCGGATGCGGGTCGTGGCCTTGGGCGAAGGGGAATACTTCCTCAACATTACCTTCACGCTGACCGCCGCGCACGGCGACGTGACCTTCGTCAGCGACGCGGTCCATTACGCCTGGCCGTATGTCCGCATGAACACGGCGTTCTCCGTGGACGGCGGCGGGCGGATGACCAACTCCGAAGGCGGCGTCAACCAGCAGGGCACGCACAACCAGCCTGCCCGTTGGATCGACTACAGCAACACGGTCGAGGGCGAAACGGCGGGCCTGGCCGTCTTTACCGCTCCGGACGATCCGCAGCCCAGCCG
>DATLAN010000146.1:0-2176 GCA_035527455.1 Thermoguttaceae bacterium | reverse complement strand
AATTGCGCCCGGGACACCTCGAAGTTGTCGTACTCCTGGCGGTCGCCAATCTGGTAAAGCCACAGGCCGGTCTTTCCCTCCGTGGTGTTTCCGACCTTGACGATGGGCGTGTGGTAGCTTCTTGTTCCATCGGTCAGGACCATGGCCGCATGGTCCCCGCAGGCCGCCGCGGTAATGTGGATTTTGGGGCCGATTTCGGGCACATCGACTTTTCCGAGAGGGGCTCCCCACTGTCCGTCCTTTCGGTCATGGAGATAGATCGCTTTGAGCGAGGGAGTGTACAGTGCAACAAGATAGTGTTGCGGGTCGTGAAACCGCAGGATGATGCCCGCCTCGGCATTGCTGTTGGCGTCGGCGCTGGCCATCAAATCGGTATCGCGGATCTTCTCCAGAATGGTCACCATGTTCTTGGTGCCGACCAGGCGGCCGTCCTTGCGATGGGTCGGCGTACCGTAGTCCTTCCAGGCCGAGGCATCGGCCCCCTCGAAACGATCTTCAAAGAGCCTGGGCTGCGTATGACCTTCAAAGGGCTTGGGAGGCGGGCCGGCACTAATCACGGTTCCCAGTTTGTACCGTTTTCCGCTGGCCGGATTGAAGTAGAAGGTGTGATACGGCACGTCGCGTTCCAGGTGTTTCACCGTGGGAGCCGACCAGTTGTAGTAGTGGCCGGGAATGTAGACGATCCGGACCTCGCCGGGGATGCCGGCCGCGTAGGGAAGGTCCCACTTGCCGCCGCGTGCCGCAAACTCTCGGTTGTCGTCGTACCATTGCGCATGCGGCTCAAATAGGGTCGTGCTGTGCGGCTCGACCCACTCGGGGTGCGGCTCGAAGCGCCACCAAGGATACTCCTCCAGCAGTTTCTTGGCCAAGCCAAGCTGCGTGGAGCCGGGCAGATGCATGGCCTCGAACCAGGGCGTGAACTCATACTCCGCGCCGCGCTCGGTTTCGGAGTTCATCTGCCAGAGGCCGCCTGCGCCGTAGGTGTGTCCCGCCGCGCCGTTGAGCATCGAGGACCAAAACATGAAGCGCTGCATCTCCGGCCCATTGGTCATCATGTGCCCTTCGTAGACCACCTCGCCGACCAGCACGGGCATCGTCGGCGTTTTGGAATAGTGCGCTGTCACTTTCGCGACGGTATTGGCGGCCGCGCCGCCCCAATCGCCCAAGGGGGCACCCCAACCGCCGCCGTGGCCGGTCTGGAGCATGTCGAAGTCGAGCACCGTGTCGTCGGTGAGAGACCTTCGGCCGGAGCTGGAGGGATGCGCGGTCGTTGCGCGGCGATAGGGATCGGTGGTTCGCACATATTTTGCCACGTCTGTCCATTGCGGCCCACCGGCTTCGCCGCCGACGATCCAGACCACCGGATACGCCCCGTAGCGCGCGATCAGATATCGCCAATGGCGGTTCATCTTCTCGACGCCGACGGACGGCATGTGCCATCCCCAGCCGCCGACGATTGCCGGGACGATGCCTGCCTCCACCAAGTGCTCGATGCGGCGGTCCGCATACTCGAAATACGCCGGGTTGACCCGCACGTAATCCTTCTCATAGGGCATCCCGCCTTCGTTTTCCCAGCGTGGGTCAAACGGCGGTTCGTCCGGATACGGCCCGGCGACGATCTGCACGACCGTAAACCCCTTGGCCTTGCGGTCCGCGGTGAGTTTCTGAAAGCCCTCAAAGGGAATCCGCTTGCTCAAGCCTTTCCACCACGTATCGCCCAGCCAGAAGAACGGCGTGCCGTCGGCATGTTCCAAGTGCCGCCGGTCCTTGGCCACCTGGATCGGGCCATGGCGGTACAAGGGATTGTCGCCTGCGTAGGCGACCACGTCGAGCTTCCCTTCGACGCCATGGAGTTTCGGGTTCGCCGTATCAGAGCATTCGGTCCGCCACACGACCTGGCCCGGCTGGCTCGATGCGTAACGGAAACCCCACCGATTGCCGCCGGCCCAGAACGCCGGCACCCGCAATGGGTTGCCATCCGGCTGAGTAACGATAGCGTCGAGTCGGATCTCCGCGAACGGGTTCGCATAGGTTTTCTCGGAGACCAAGGCGATTTCGGCAACGCGATTCGTCTCGACGCGCTGTCCCGCGTTGGCGCGGGCCGTAAGGGCCAGCGAAACAACCACCCATGCCCCCAGCCATCGTCTGCTCATCGTTGCGTCTCCCGTTCGAGTGC
>DATLAN010000145.1:0-3905 GCA_035527455.1 Thermoguttaceae bacterium | reverse complement strand
AGGAACGAAGGGCGTGGAACACCTGCCAAACCACGCCCTTCGTTCCTCAGGGCGTGCCACCCTCGCCAAGAGAGTCCGGAGCCTAAACTCCCAATTATACGGCGCGATTCGGGCTGAGGAACCGGGCCGGGAGTGGCGAGCCCTTCTTCAGAAGGGGGGCGAGAGCGGGCCGTTCAATCGACGGCCGGATGGAATCGTTCGACGCTCGCCACTTCGTAAATGGGCGAATAACCCCTTTGGGGATCCGCTTTGCGTATTCTGCCGCGAGCCTCCACGAAGTCGCCTCGCTCGCAGCCGCTGAGCACGGCCGGATCGGGCAACACCACGCTGCCGCCAAACTCGTCGGTCGTCCCCCCGATGGGAATGTAGCGGAGCTTCCACTGCAGGTCGATCTGCGAGTATTCCAGCTTCCCGCGCAACCACGCATAGTCGGCGTCATGGCCGTAGTTGGCCTGCGACGTGAACTGGGCCGCTACGACCGACGGGTCGCCTTTCGGCGGGACACTTTCGACGCGGCCGGGTTCCTCGACGGCCGAAACCAGGCGGAAACCGCCTTCCTCCTGCTCGGGCGGACCGGCGGCCGTCTTCGGCCGCGGCTCGAGGACCCTGACCACACGCTCACGCGTCGGCGGCCGGCTCGTGCCATGCGTCTGGGGCGGATACGGATCGGAAGGACCCGCGCCGGGCGCCGAAAAGCCCGGGTAGCTGAAATCTCCGTTCGGGGAAGAGTCGCCGGGCGTCTGGCCGGACGCGGGTGGCTGCGTACCGGTGCCGGGAGTCGTCTGGGGAACCGATCTCGGCGGCGTCATGAAACTCGGCGTGTTTCGGTAATACGGGTCGGCCGGGCCGGCGGCGCCCGTCCCCGGCGGAGCGACCATCGTTCGGCCAAGGAACGGATCGACCACGCTTACCGGAGCCCTCCGACAACAACCGCTGACCACCCCGGCGACGGCCAGAAGCACGAATAACCGCTTCATCGGGCAGACTCCTTTCTACCTTCTTTGGCCGACGAAGGATCGGCAGCGGTATCCCGCAATCAGACGAAAAGACGTGCCCTCAGCCAGCAAGACGTGCCCCGCTATGGCCGGAGGGGGTTGGTAGGGTAGCGTTTTTCCCGTCCGTGTCCAGAGCGATTTCTTGACGCCCGACTATTCGACCTATCCGGTCTATCCATTCGGTTCGGAAACGGCCGAGGGATAGGTCACTCTCGGCTGCCGAGGCAGGACGGCCTCCGGAGTGACGCCTGGATCACCCGGCTTGGCCACGTAGGGGTTAATGATCCTCAATGGGGGTGAACCCGTGCCGTACATTGGCGGCAATATTACGGCAGTTTGGGAAACGTAGGGGTTTTGAACGAGGAGGGGCGGCGTCGGTTGGACCTGATCGTAAACCCCTGCGGGATAGGCCGCAAAGGGACTGAGCCCATACGTGCGACTCACCGCGTAACTGTAGCGAACTGGGGGGTGCAGGGCAAAATAGGGCATCGAGTTCCGCATGGTCACGTAGTTGTGGCGCCAATAGTAATCCCAGGGTGCATAGCCGTAGCCCAGGTAGTACGGTCCGCCGGCAGCAACCGCGGGGGAAGGGATTTGGGAGACGACCAGTATCCCCAAGAGCACCAAGATCGCAGGCTTCGCATTCATTGGGGTCTCCTTATTCAGCAGAGTTCTTGAAGCTTACCCACACTCTCATGCTAGTCGAGCTGCCGAACATTTCAACCCTCTGGCCGGGGATCTACTGGAAATTCCTCGCGGGCCAGTACAATGGACTTTGTCGCTGAACCTCATGTCCTTCCCGCACTTTCGCTCCCCGCGCCGATGACTCCCGAATCCCTGACCGCCGCGTTGAAGGAAGAGGCTCGCCGGCTCGGCTTCGATCGCTCGGGCGCGACGCCCGCGGTGACGCCGCCGGGAATCGAGCGGTTCCGGCGGTGGCTGGCCGATGGACATGCTGGAGAAATGAGTTACCTGGCCGATCAGGCCGACGCCCGCGAGCATCCTCGGCACGTGCTCCCGGGCGTCAAGAGCCTCCTCATGCTGGCGGTCAACTATCGCACGGTCGAGCCGGCCGACGCCGAGGCGGGACAGGGGAGGATCTCGCGCTATGCCTGGGGGACCGACTACCATGACTTGATTCGCGCGCGGTTGCACCGTTTGGCCGACTTCCACCGCCGGCTGGTTCCCGAGGCACGGGTCCGGGGCGTGGTCGATACGGCGCCGCTGTTGGAACGCGAGTTCGCCCAACGGGCCGGGCTGGGTTGGATCGGCAAGAACACGCTCTTGATCGGCGAGCCGTTCGGTAGCTGGGTCTTTCTCGCCGCCTTGTTGACCAGCGAAGAACTCTGCTATGACGAGCCGTTCGCCGAGGATCGCTGCGGCTCGTGCGAGGCGTGTCTGGAGGCGTGCCCGACCGGGGCGTTGGTCGAGCCGTATCGGCTCGACGCCCGCAAGTGCGTCAGCTACCTGACGGTCGAGCGGCGCGGCCCGATACCGGACCCGTTGCAGCGCGCGATCGGCGATCGGCTCTTCGGCTGCGACAGTTGCCAGGAGGCGTGTCCCTGCAATCGCCGCACGCCGGTGACCGACGAGGCAGGTTTCCAACCGAAGCCGGGCATGAATCCGATCGATGCGAGCGAATTACTCTCTCTCGACGAGGCAACCTTTCGCCGGCGTTTTCGCCACACGCCCCTTTGGCGTTCCCGGCAAGAAGGCATCCGGCGCAACGCGACGATCGTGCTGCAGAACCGGGGACCGAAGTAGAAGTAGGCCGGAACAAGTGCAGCGCAGTTCCGGCATTGGGTCGGGAAAGGCCACGTGAAGCCATGTGCCGGAACTGCGCTGCGCTTGTTCCGGCCTACACGTCTCGTTCCCAAACCGGAGTTTGGGAACCAGGAAAACCAGGAACGATTGTCTCGCCTCTCAATCGGGCAGGGCGATGCGCAGCGCGAACGGTTCGGACCGGATCGAATCGAGCACCTCCAACTCGGTGCAGTCGAACAATCGCTTGTTGGCGACCTGGTAGCGGACGTAGCGGGCGCGGATCGGCTGCCGGGGAATGAGCCGAAACGTGTGGCCGGTGATTCGTTCCTCGTCGGGCCACATGTGGTTCACCGGAAGATCCTTCCAGCGCAAGTCCGTTTCGAGGAACCCCTGCGACGTGTACTCGGCGCCGTCGAGCGACGTGAGCACTTCCACCCGATCCTGCACCTCGCCCTGCAAAGCGTCCCACCACGGATAGCCGTGGAAGTTCATGCCGAAGGCGGCGCAGGCCGTCGGCGCACCGAGGTCGACGGTGATCACCGGGTTGACGCCGGCCTTCCAGATCGGTCCGGATCGATAGGAGGTGCCTCCGGCGTACGGCGGGCCGGCGACTCCGTCGGTGAGCTTCGTGCCGTCCGGATCGCCCGCTCCCCAGTTCGGCTCCGAGGGCGCCGAGCACGTGTAGGGTCTGCCGACGGCCGGGTTCTTTCCATAGGTGACCCATCGTCCCGCGAACTTCTCGCCGCCGGGTGAAATGCGCACCGATGGTGGGAAGCGGGTTACCGAGATGGTATCATGTGGGCTCTGTTGGGCCCCGATTCGGTGCGAAACTGTTCCCGTCCCCGTCGCCGTAGTCGTCAACAGAACAATGCCTTTCCGGAAAGATGTCCCGCGAGACCCTCGCAAAGTCGGATCACGGACCTCGACTCGTTGAAGAAGGGAGCTTGCCATGAAGCCTCGAAGCCGGCTTATCGTTGCCGTGCTGTTCGGGACGACGGTCGTTGGTACCGTCCCGGCCGGCGCACAGCGGCAGATGGAGCATCTCGGCCGCGGGATGGTCGCGATCCATCAGGGTGGCGGAAAGGTGTACGTCGGATGGCGCCTGCTGGGAACCGATCCGGACGATATCGCGTTCAACCTCTACCG
>DATLAN010000144.1:0-20876 GCA_035527455.1 Thermoguttaceae bacterium | reverse complement strand
GTGGGTTTCGACGCGAACGTGGTGGGGCGGAAGTTCGACGACCACAAGGCGGTCGAGGGCGAGTTCCCCAAGGTCAAGCGAATCGCCGTCCGCGGACTGACCAAGGAAACCCACGGCAACGCGGTCGGAATCGGAATGGCCGAGTTCTGCAAATCGCAGCTTCTGCGGGAGACCGACTTCCAGGCCGTGCGCCTAAACGCGCTGATTTCCGGCCACATCTCCGCCGGCATGATCCCGTTGGATTATGAAACCGACCGCGAGATGCTCGAAACGGCCCTGGGCACCATCGGCCTGGCGGAACCACCGGACGCCAGACTCCTCTGGATCGCCAACACGTTGCACCTGGGGGAAATGGAATGCTCGACCGCCTATCTGGAAGAGGCCCGGCAGCGCGACGATCTGGAAATCCTCGCCGAGCCCCGCGATCTCCCGTTCGACGCGTCGGGCAATCTGCCGGATTTCGAGTGACTTCCGGTCCTACAGGGCCGAAGCCTTTTTCGTCCCCGGACCTCAGGGCCAATAGGTCGCCAACAATTCGTCCACGGGCCGTGCGTCGGGCCGGTCGTCGTCCGGCGGTCGGCTGGAAGAGTCGATCTGTCCATATTCGTAAAGCCAGACCAACTCGCCGGCCGAGACGTTCCCCGTCGCCGAGTTCCATCGGGCGACCTGCCGCAAGGCGGCGTCGTGGACAGATGATTGCTCAACGACCGACGAACCCTCGGCAGGCAGCGGTGCCGCGGCGGCTTCGGCGGCGAAGCCCGTCAGGTCGATCAGCTTTAGCGCCGAGAGGAAGTTGGTTTGATTGTTTCGGGCCAAGAGCACGTCGGTGGTGTTCACGCGGCCGTCGCGGTCGTAGTCGTACGCGAACGTGACGTCGGCCGGGCTGAGGAAGCCGCGCGGGTTGTTTCGCGCCAGCAGCAGATCGATGGTGGTGACCTGGGCGTCGAGGTCGGAATTGCCCGTCTCGGCTACGGCGTTGCCGAAATAGAAGACGTCGTCGCCGGGCAGGCCGAGCCCCTGGCCCAGCACGGTGACTTGCAGCCACTGGTTGCGGATGGCGTAGTCGTCCCAGAGAATCGTCACGCGATCGGAGCCGCCGGTACCCTGCCCGGCGCGGACGTCGACGGTGACCGGCGGCGGTGCGTTCGCCCAGGCGGCGGGGTTGTCGTCGTTGCCGACGTGGAAGCGGAAGTCGTCTTCGCCGATCGGGCCGCCGGGACTGGCGATGTCGACGATGATGCCGTTGATGCCGCGGCTGTAGTTGGTGTAGTTGGCCGAGGTCGCCTGCCCGCCTGCTTCCAGGGCCGCCTTCAGCGGCGCAATCGCCAGGTCGTCGGCCGCCGTGGCCGCCGGATCGCCGCCGTCGAACGCCGAACGGTTGTAGAAGACGTAGCGTCCGGCCACCGCGGGCTGAGCCGCGAAGGGCACTCCACCGGGCGTGGGCAGCTCGGCGCTCCAATTCCCGCTGTCGTTGCCGAGCCGGTCGCTCTCCATACGGTGCAGCGAGTTGCCCGTGCCGTCCGCTTCGACGGGCCAGAGTCCGTCCGGCTCGTAATCGACCTCGTCGACCAGCAGGTACGGGATCAGGTCGGGTTGTTCGGCCGGGGGTTCATCGGGAAGCAGCAGCCGCAATCGCTCGCCGGCGTTGTTCAACGCGCCCCCGTACGGACCGAAGATCTGCACCGCCGCCGGCACGTTGTACGTGGAACGGAACGTCTGCGGGTCGATCGGCACCACCAGCGCGACGCCGAAGGAGGGAATCACGACGTCGACGGGAAAGTCGAAGCCGATCCCGTCGATCCGCCACGTGTGCGACGGGTTGGCCGGGTCGAACAACACGACCGGCTGATTCGTCGTATTGTACAACTCCACGAATTCGTAGCCATCGATGTCCGGGCTGTACATGATCTCGCTGAAGATCACCGGTCCGATCCGCGGGCCGGTGTTCTCGCGCCCCAGCGTACGCTCGATCATCGGGACCAGCTCGCCGGTGGCGTCGGGCCAACGCCCGAACGACTCGCCGTTGGCCGCCGGGCCGAAACCGACGTGATCGGCGAACCGGGTCAGGTTGCCCGAGGGGTCGGCCGCCATCAGCCACACGTCGTCGCCCTCGGCCCCGTTCAGTGCGAAGTCCTTCAAGCCGGTGCCGCCGAATTCGTCGTCGTCGTGGTACAACACGCCGCCGACGAAATGTCCCTCGTAGAAGGCGGCGTAACCGTGCGGGGGGATCACGGTGCCGGTGGGAATCCGGAACCTTCGGTAGTCGCCGTCGGCCGGACTCGACTCCCAGCCCCACTCGTCGCTGAGATACCACCCGCCGACGTCGACCGGCTGGTCCGTCGTGTTGTGCAACTCGACGGCGTCCGTCCACGGGTCGTCGGTGTGCGTGAGCACTTCGTTGATCACCACGCCGGTCGGTTGGGCCGGATCGGCCGCGGGCGTGCCGGCGAAAGCGATGCTGGAACGCCAATGGTCGTCGTTTTCCAGATACGCGGCGCGGTCCTCCGCCGGGTTGACGGGGACCGCGGCCGGATCGACCAGTTCCAACGTCGCGCCTTTGCCGTCGGCCCGGCCGGACCAGCCGCCGGCATCGTTGAAGCTGAAGTCGAAGATGGTCTCCCCGGTGCGGGAGCTGCGCAGCGCGATCCGTTCGCCGTTGTTGGCCAGCAGACCGGTGTAGGTGCCCGCGACGTTGAGGTCATCGTCATACCGGATCTCGAAGGCCGCCTGGTTGGCCACGATCACCACGTACTGGCCCGGGCCGAGCTGTCTCGTCTGGCCGTCGCTGAAGCTGAAGTGAATCCCTTCGGTGAACTCCACGCCGGTCAGGTCGATGATCTGGTTGCCGAGGTTCCGCAGTTCGACGAACTCGAAGTAGTCGTTGTTGACGTCGTCGATGTCGAGTTCGGCGCCGACGGGCGGATAGGGGTTGTAGTTCAGCTCGGTGATCGCCAGGTTCTCCGCCGAGGCCGGCTGGCCGGCGTAGAATTGCGCCTCGTTCAACGCGCTCCACTGGCCCCCGTTGAGCGCTCGGGACTTGACCACGGCCGAAGCGCCGAGCGGGATGGCCGTGCCGCTGCTGACGACCATCGCCGCCGGGTTGGGCGATCCGCCCTCCAGTCTCGGGTCGCTGCCGTCGGTCGTGTAGTAGATCACGCCGGAGGTCGCCGTCGCGCGGAGCACGCCGCCGGCCAGTTCGCCGCCGTGCTGATACGAACCGTTGACGGTGAAGACGGGGGCGTTGGTCGCCGGATACTGTCCGTTCGCTCTGTACTTGGCGATCATGTTGTCGGTGCGCTCGGCGAAGTAACCCGTGACCGGGTTGACCAGCCGGTTCCGCTCGGTCATCCACTCGGCGTCGCGGGTGTAGGGGGGCTCGCGGCGGTCGTCTCCCCAGCGGGCCGATTCGCCGATGATCGCCAGATCGATCTCGTTGGCCCGCTCCTCCCAGCGCTCGGTGTTCTTCTCCGGCGTCAGGGCCCCGTCGTTGAACAGGTGTTTGTGCAGCCGGTCGGCGAACCGCATCTGGAATTCGGGGATCGTCATCAGCGTGTCGAAGATTCTCACCGGGTCCTGCTGCACGTCCAGCGGCCCCGTGCTGTCGGGGTTTTCCAGGATCCGCTCGGTGTCCCAACTGTAGAAGCGCCACGGCATCTGGTCCGGCCCGCCGCCGGCGGCGCGCCAGTTTCCGTCGAGCTTCAGGTCGTTGTTGTGGCTGAAATGCTCGATGAGGTAGAAATCGATGTAATTGTCCACGTCCAGCACCTGCTGGATGGCGTACCAGTCGCGGCCGGCCACCGCGGCCTTCATGTCGCTGTAGGCGGTCGAACCGGGCAGGCCGTCGATGCGGACGTTGGCGTTGTAGGCGTCCAACGTGTCATCGTCGCCGCCGTTGTACTCGGCGTAGTGGGAGGCCTCCTGCCGCTCGTGCAGGTTGTACACGCCCCAGTACAGGCCGTTGACGTAGACGTGGACGTAGATGCCCTGTCCCGCGTCCGCCTGGCCCATGTCGGTCAGCGAATCGCGGGCCCACTGGTCACGAATCAACTGCGCGCGATTCCGTTGACCGGAGTCCCTGTGGATCCAGGAATTGTTGTACATGGCGCGGAGTTGAAGGCTGTTGAAGCGATCGACCGGCCAATCGCCGAACAACGGATAATCGAGGCGCCCTTCCCCATAGATCTGGCGGAAGCGGAGGCTCAGCGAGTGCTTGATCGTAGCTTCGACGCTCCGACTGGCGCCGCCCTGGATCTTCAGCCCCGCGTCGATCTGGAAACCCGCGCGCCCGTCGGGATAGATCAGTTCGGCCGACGCTTCCTTCTCCAGCGAGACGTTCGTCGTGTTCGAGTAGAGCCCGCTGCTGCCGAAGAAGTCCGCCATCGGCAGCACGATCGACATCGTGGGGATGTCGGTCAGTCCCTCGACGAACCGGTCGTGATACTGCCCGCTCATCGAGATGTTTTGATCCACGTCGTAGTCGGCGTTCGATTCGCCGCCCCAACGGGTCGGATAGTCGACCGGGCGGGTCTGCGTGGCCACGTGTTCGGGGAAGATGTACGTCTGCGTATCGACGTTGGTCGAGGTGTAGCCGGTCTTGTACGCGACGGCCCGCAGCATGGTCGTCGTGCCGATCGTGATCGGCCCGTCGTAAACTTGCCCGATGGTTTCGGTGGGTTTGCTGCCGTCGAGCGTGTAGCGGATCTCCGCCCCGGCCGTGCTGGTGGTGATCTCCACGTCGAACGCTTCGGTGCAGAAGCCCCGATCGACGCTGAAGTTGGTGTCCTTCACCCAACCCAGCGTGCCCGGCACGTTCGTGTTCCGCGGGGTGGGCGTGGTCATGTACTGCGGGTCGTCCAGATGGCTGGTGGCGACCAGCTCGGGCAGAATCAGGAAATCGCCGTCGCCCGCCGCCACGTTCAGCCCGTGGATGGCCAGCACGTTGGCCCCGGGCTTGAGCGCGAACAGCAGATGCTCGGTCACGTCGATCTCTTCGAAGACGACGGCCTGCGCATTCGGGTGCGCGGCCGTGGCCGCCGAGTTGTAAGCCGATTCCGCCGGGGCGTTGCGCTCGGCGATCTTCACGCCGTTGAGATAGGCTACGAACCCGTCGTCGTACTTCATGCGCAGCATCAGTTCGTCGAACTGCGACATGTCCGGCACGTCGAACTCGATCCGGCTCCATAGCGAGGCGTTCACGCCGTACATGGCGTTGCCGACGTCGATTTGGATGTCGCCGGCGAAGGGGTTCGGCTGGATCTGGCTGAAGCCGAGGCCGTGGCGAACCGCGGTGGTGAACGGCGTCGTCAGACCCGCGTTTTGCGTGCCCGGCGTCTCCGGCGCGATGGCCCAGTCCGCGGCCGTGTTTCCGTCCGAGGAACCCTGCCGCTGGAAGGACAAATTGCTCTGGATTCCCAACGGGTTGAAGGACGCGCCGGACCAGGCGTCGCCGATAGTGATCGGGAAGCCGTTGATCGTCACGTTCAGCGCGGCAAGATCGGCGGTCTGGTACTTCCAGGGAATGAAGTCGACGACGTTGCCCTGGTCGTCGAGGATCATGGCCCAATTGGGGCCGGTGCTTGCCCAGACGATGTCGGATCCCCACGTCGAATCGTTTCGGTGAAGGATCTCGCCGGGCTCCATCGAGTCGGGCAAGTGCCAGAGGATCGGATGCACGTCGTTGATCGGCGCGAGAAGCCCGTGGTTCAGCGCCACGACCCAGCCGGACGTGTCGACGGTCTTGTCGGAGACGTTCTGAATCTCAATGAAGTCGGTAATGGTCGTGCCGATCTCGGTGACGAGGATGCAGGCGGGCTCCTCCCTGCCGTTCCACGACGAATCGTCGAAATCCACGGCCGTCCAGGCGGTCCCCGAATCGGCATCGGCGGCGGTCGGCACGTGATAGCTGGCCGGATCGCCGGCCGCAACCAGCGTGTCCCAGCTCGTGCCCAGGTCGCTCAAGCCGAACGAGATATCGCCCGCCTGGCCGGGGTACTTCGGCGCGTACTCGTGGGCAATCGCCATCGAGAGGCCGTCTTCGTGGGTCAGCGCCAGGTACTCCCCATCGCCGTCGAGCTTGAAGTTGGTGTGGAAATGGCCGGCCGGGTCGACGTACGGGTCGAACGGCTCGCCCGGCTCGACGACCACCTCGCCGCGGCCTCCCGAGGCAAAGACCACCAGGTACCCGCCCGAATCGAGCGACACGTTCGGAAACGGCCACTTGGTCAGGTTGCCGGCGTTGTCGGTCAGATACCATCGGTCGAGATCGACCCGGGCGCCGGTCGGATTGTAGATTTCGATCCAGTCCGAGAAGTTGCCGTCGCCGTCGAGCAGCGTGGTGTCGTTGATGGCCATGAACTCGCTGATCAGCAGCGGTCCGCCTTGCAGCACGATCCTCGGCTCGAGCGGTTCGAAGTGCAGCCGGCCGGCGCAGGCGCATCTCGATCGGGTCTTGCCCGCCCTGCGA
The DNA here is from genome assembly GCA_035527455.1 of Thermoguttaceae bacterium. Lineage (GTDB taxonomy): Bacteria > Planctomycetota > Planctomycetia > Pirellulales > Thermoguttaceae > DATLAN01. The sequence goes on along the minus strand of DATLAN010000144.1, from coordinate 14,413 downwards.
CGAAGCAATCCCTTGACTGGCCCCAGGCCGAATCTGCTGCGTATCTTGCGCACCTGAAGCACTCCCTACATTTCTCTCCGCCTACTTCCCGGGTTGGACAGGTCGGGGTACGAACCGATACCGGGCAATGGAGGTCGAAGGACGAGTATTATCTGTTCCGTATGAGAAGCCACGCGATGGAATGCCCCCACCTACTCATTATGGGCAAATCCGCTGAAAACACAACAGAACTGGTGAGATTCGGCTTGGCTTGGGCGGTGGACGGGGGCGTTTTTTTCTCGGTTTCGCAGCCCAACGCAACCACGGGCGGATCTTAACGCCGCGCGAATTGACAGAACACGTTGAGCGACAACGCCTTACGTCAACAGACTGGATAGCCTCACCCATCGCCGTAAGACGTTTCATGATAGCGACTTGCGCCTTTTCTATCCAGTTTGCTCCGATTTCGCGTCTTCGGTCGGCAACAATCAATCGCGCCGGGTCACGGCTCAATCACTTCTAACGCGCCGCGTCGCCTTTCTTCTCGGGAGAAAAGTAGGGTGGGCACCGCCCACCGACAGCACGACGGACCATGACGCATAATGCGGTGGGCAATGCCCACCCTACTTCCCCTCGGCAGAAATCAGCGCCAAATCGTGCGACCCGTGGCAGTCGGTGCAGACGGGGCGGACCTTGGGACGCTCGGCCGGCTTCGCGCGGTCGCACGGGTCATGGCAGGTCTCGCAGAATCGGTCGACGTTCTCCCGCGTGAAAAGCTGGTCGGGCGGCACCTCGTTGTTCTCGTCCGCCGCGTGCGCGATGCTGCGGCCGTGACACTGCACGCAGGCGACCTTCTCCTTGTAGTGCAACGTGGGCACGACCTCGTCCTCCACGTCGATGTGACACATGCCGCAACCGCCCAGCGGATTCTCGGCCGGTGGATTCTCGGCCGGCGGATTCTCGGCCGGTGGCTCCGGGTCCGCGGGTTTGTCGGCGGGAGAATCCGACGTCTCCGCCTTCTCGCTCGCACCATCGGAAGACCGCGGCTCATCCTTGGCCGGCTCGGACGGCTGCGAGTCCGCCGGGCCGCTTTCCGCCGACGGTACACCGCCGACCCATACGGTGACCGTCGCACTATCGCGACACGAACAGACGACGCCCAACAACAACGCCGCCGGCACGCAGACACAGGCAAATCTTCGCCGCCTACGCATGAAGCCAACCTTTCTCCAGCCACGCGTGCTCCCCGGCCGACAGGCTCATGGCCGAGCACTGATCGAGCCGCTCGCGCGCGGCGGGCGTAAGCTCCGTCCACGAGGCGCTGAAGTTCTCCAGGACCTGGGCCACCGTATGCACTCCGCACGTGCAGCAGTCCACCCGCTCGTTCTCCAGCACGAAGCGGATCATGTCGCGCGGCAGACCCTTGTCGGCCCCTTCCAGGTCCTTCTTGTTCAACAGCGAGCCGCGAGCGAACGGCTTGATCGTCACGATGCCCATGTTTTTCTTCTTCGCCTCGGGCATGATCTCTTCGGCCGCGCGGTGCCGGATGTTGTAGGGCAGCGAGCAGACGTCGAAATAGTCGCCGAACTTCTCGAAGGCTTCCAGGAAGTACTTCGGCGTGAAGTGACAGCCGAAGCCCGTGTAGCGGATCTTGCCCTGTTTCTTCAGCTCCTCCAACGCCTCGATCGAATAGGACATGTCCCAGTAGCCGGTCAGCGGCGTGTCGTTCTCGGTGTTGCAGAGCATCAACACGTCGATGCAATCGGTCTGCCACAATTTCATCCGGCTCTCGGCCCAGTCCAAGACTTCCTGCTTGTCGTTTTCGTTCCCGTTCATCTTGTGGGAAACGCGAACGCTGATGACGGCCTCGTCGCGCCGTTTCAGCCGCTTCAGGGCTTCGCCGGGCGTGCCGGACTCTTCCAGCGCGGTGCAGGAATCGAGCCAGTTGACGCCCATGTCCAGGCCGACGCGGATCATCTCGGTGGCCTCGTCGACGTTCACCTGGCGGTATTCGCCGTTGCCGATGGGCACTCGCTTATAGGCCCAACTATGGCCGCCGAACCCGATCTCGGAAACCTTCAGGCCGGTCTTGCCCAACGTGCGGTACTTGATCTTGCCGGCGGGCACATCGGCAGGGGGCTCTTTCGCGTCGGCCAGCAAGGGTCCTGCCGCCCCGGCCGCGACCGCGCCCTGCCCGAGCTGTTTCAAAAAGCGACGTCGGGTCGGCGCGTCCGGGTTTTGCGGATGGTCAGCGTGCTCGGTCATTTCTTCGTCCTCCTGAGAAGCTACGGTTTTCTACAAGACCCAATCGGGTTCATCCGGAATTCGCGTGCTCGACCCCACGGCCGAAGTACCGGATACCGGATACCAGTATACTTCAGTCGGATGAACCGTGAACCCGTTCCACGTCGATGCCCTTGCGTCGCAGGCCGGCAATGGCCGCGGTCCGGGTTCAGTAGGTTCCGAAGTCCAAGGTGACCTTGAAAGGCACGGCCCGGACTTGGGCGACGGTTTCCGCCGTGGAAAGGACGGGCAGCGGCTCATCGGTCTGGGAGTCGACGAACGAAATGAAACCGTCGCCCAGGCTGCCACCGCTGGAGAGCACCCAGCGAACCGTGTGATCGCCCGCGGCGAGAGGAACACTGTACGTGGTGTTTCTTGTCCGATCGTCACCTACGGCCCCGAGTTCTCGCTCGTCGAGGTACAGTCGCAAAACGCCGCCGCTGGCAGAACCTCCTTTGTGCTGGATAGCTACGGTCATCTGCTTGGGGACGCGCAGCACGCCGGTCAAGCTGACGCGGACTTTGCGTCCGGTGACGTTCGCTTGAGCCAGCGCCGAATTGAGATCCTTTTCCAGGAAGGAAACGCCGGGCTGATAGCGAATCACCAAGCCGGCGTCGTTCTCGGCTTCGCCCTGCACCACGGCGCGTCCGATCATCCCCGGCACGTAGTCTTGTGCAGGCCCTGACGCAGGGTCGACCGGCGGTTCAGGTTTGGAAACCTGCTCCGGCGGTTGGAGAAGCAACTCGGGACACTCTTCGATCCGCTTCTCGACGCGCATCTTCGTCAGCCCTTGGAGCCCCGGCTTGGCTTGCCGGTACCAGTAACCTGCCCGGGAGCGGATGGCGTCCTTTTCGGGCCCATCCTGCATCGACTCGGTGGAGTCCCACCACCGATCGGCCAGGTCGATCCATTGGGAAGGTTCCGTCGGGGCAGCCAGGTCGGCCGCGGCCATGTTCTTCAACGTCGCGTCGCTGCCCTTGGCCAGGTGCGGCAGCCCGGCGGGCCAGTCTCCCTTGACGAAGCAGAGATACTTGCCCACGGCCAGGTTGGCCTCGGGATCGTCGGGCCGGGCCAGCAGCGTGGCGGAGGCGGGCCGGAGTTGCTCCCATGCGCCGGCCTTCTCGCGAACCTGCTTCTGCAACTCCACGGCCTGCTTGCGCAGCTCGACGTTCCTGAGCTTGATCGCCAGGTTCAGCGCGATCTCGATCAGTTCTTCGGCCACCTCGTAACGGTCCTCTTTCACGGCCGACTCGACCAATCCGAAGGCACTGTAGGCAATTCCCTGCTCCGTCCTCTCGTCGCGGACCGACCGGCTCAATTGCCCGAGGGTCTGCGACGCCAGCGCCCACTGGTCCACCTCGTACTCCAAGACCAGGGCGTTCATGGCGTCGCGGGCGACGATCGTCTCGCCGGCTTCGGCGGCCAGGTCGACGGCCTGGCGGAGCATGACGTAGCGGGCTACCGGGTCTTGCTTCATCTGTTGCGATTGCTTCAGCAGCAGCTTCGCCAGCGGCGATTTGCCCTCCGGCGTCTCTGCGGCGGCGTATTCCCCGGCGAAAATGCCGCGGATTTCCTGTTCCATCTTCTGCAGGTCGGCCGCCTCGGGCACGGGCGATTTCTTGACGGCGGCCGGCGGTGGCGTGGGCGGCAGCGTGTGATCTTGGTCAATCGGGTCCTTTGGCGGCGGTGGTCCGGGATCGGTGGTTTTCGGCGGGGGATCGTCTTTCGGGGGAGTTGTTTTCTCGGGCGGCGCTGCTGACGTCTTCAGAGGGGATTCCGGCGTCTGGTCCACCGACGCCGGCTGCTGGGCCGTCTTGGTGACGTTCTCGGCCGTCTGCCGGGGCTCCTCTTCGGCGATCCGGAACCTGTCGCCGGAAATCAACTCGCGGACCAGCAGAAACAGGACCACCAGGCCGCCGGCCAGAACGCCGAGGGTGAGCATCTGGAACCAAACGGGTCTTCGCCGCCGGAGGTATCGTTCCCTCTGGGTGGAAGCCGGACCGGAGACTTCGAACTGCCCGAACTCGGGGATTCCGGGCGGTTGGGCCGTTGTCTCCACCGGGAGAGCCGGGGGTCGCGGCGCCGCGGCCTTGGCTCGAGGTTTGGCAGGCGATTTCTGTTGGACAGCCGCCAGTTCGGCCTTCAGTTTCCCGTCGTAGTCGGCCTTCTTCTGCGGATGGAGCAGGACGATCTTGGCCGCGGCGATCTGGTTGAGCAGCTTCTGCGACTCGGCCGAGTGCTTGCCGGTCTGAAACGTGCGGACATGGGTCATCTGCCGATCGGCGGCCGACTCGATCACCTTCGCGTTGTCTTCCAACGGATCGATCCCCAGCAGCCGATAATGGTTCGGCGGCTGATCCTTCGGCGGAATCCCGAGCCATTGGTGGTACGGATCGAAGGAGTCTGACATCGTTCGGTCTAGCGGTCAGCGGTTGGTAGCGACCGCATTCATGCGGTCTGCTCTTCTTCCAGGTAGGGGTCCCGATGAACGGGTCACTACGAGCCTTTGGGACCCATTTCGGTTGGTGTCCATTATCCGGCAGCGGCCCGGTCAACGCAATATGGCGCAAAACTACCACCGCCGACGTGGGGGGGCGCCTTGGCCTGTTTTATGGGTGGCCGCCCGTATCCTCCGCCTTCTTCGTCTTGCTCCCACACGCCGCCTGATGTTACACTCCGACCCGGTACGTTCAGGAGGAACCCCGCGCAGGGAGGTGCCTGCGCCCCGCGCGATTCGGTCCGCCGCGCGACAAGGAGGTCGCCCTTGCTCTCTCGATGGCCAATTCGACTGAAGATGTCGATCGGGCTGGGCCTGTTGGTGCTGGTGGTGTCGATCCTCGCCAGCAGCGGCCTGTACACCATGTACGCCTACCGCGGCCTGGTGAAGAGTCTCTCGTGGCGCGTTCCCGAACTGGCCGTAGCCGCCCAACTCAGCCAACGGGTGAGCGATCTGCGGATCACGCTGAGCGAGCTGCACGGGCTGCGGACCTACACCTTTTCCGACGCGGAATGCAACGAAGTGCCGGTACGGATGTGGATGGTCCGCGACGAGTTCCGCTCTCAGCTCGATCAGTTCGAGGATACGCTGGCCCGCTATCGCCGCGAATTGGGCAATCCTACCCGTGGCGATCCGATCATGACGGACAACTGCCTCGAGCTGAAAACGGTCGAAGAGATCGAAGCCGCTCTTGCCCGCGTCCGAGAGGCCAACCGAAACGAACACTGGATGCTCGATCAGGTGGAGATCGGCCTGCTCGACACGGAGCTGGGGCGTATCCAGAAACTGGCCGGCGAACTGCCCAGTCATTTGCACGCCAGGCTGAGCGGATTCGCCGACGAGGTCCGCGGTCAATACCGCACGCTGATCGTCGGCACGTGGATCACCAGCCTATCGGCGGGGCTGGCGTTTGCCCTGTTCGTGCGGTTGTTTTGGCTGTGGATTCTGCAGCCGCTGCGGACGCTGATCCACGGATCGCGGAGGGTGGCCGCGGGAGATTTCGATTTCCGCATTCACCTCGAAACGAATGACGAGATGTCGGAGCTGGCCGAGGCGATGAACGACATGACGGCCCGATTCCAGGACGTCTGCGACGATCTGGACGCCCAGGTGCAGGAGCGGACCAAGCAGGTCGTTCGCAGCGAGCAACTCGCCAGCGTGGGTTTTCTGGCGGCCGGCGTGGCCCACGAAATCAACAACCCCCTGGCGTCGATCGCCATGTGCGCCGAGTCGCTTCAGAGCCGCATGGGAGAGGTGTTCGAACGTCCCGCGCGAAATGACCAGCCGGCTGCCGCGGACCAGCAACCCGTCGTCGACCACTACCTGCAAATGATTCAGGACGAGGCGTTCCGCTGCAAAAAAATCACCGAGCGGCTGCTCGACTTCTCGCGCATCGGGCCCGGGAAGCGGCAGAACGTGGACCTGGGCGAACTCGTCCGGGGCGTGGTCGACATGATCGGTCATCTGGGCAAGTACCAGCGGAACCGGATCGAGTTCGTCGAGCGCCGGCCGGCCGTCGCACCGGTCAACGCCCAGGAAATCAAGCAAGTGGTTCTCAATCTGTTGACCAACGCGCTGGACAGCCTCGACGACGAGGGCTCCGTGCGGATCGAGGTGCAAGCCCGCGGCGGCATGGCCGAGTTGACGTTCGCCGACGACGGCTGCGGCATCGAAGCCGACGTGCTGGAACACGTCTTCGAGCCGTTCTTCACGCGGCGACGGGCCGGACAAGGGACCGGACTGGGATTGTCGATCACGTACCGCATCGTCGCCGACCACGGCGGCAGCATCGATGCCCGAAGCGACGGGCCCGGCCGCGGCGCCACCTTCCGCGTGCGATTGCCGTTAAGCGAAACGGAAGAGGAAATCAAGAAACGGTTCCAGGCCGCGTAGACGAGGTCAAGAAGGAGACTGAAATCGGTACCAAGCCGCACGAACGATTGAAACTGTTGTTCGCCGACGACGAACGGTCGCTGCAGGAACTGATGCGGCTGGAGCTGCCGCGGATGGGCCACGAAGTGACCGTCTGTCCCGACGGAACCACGGCCGCCGCCGCCTTGGATCGCAATACCTACGACTGCATCCTCGTCGACCTCGATATGCCGGGCCTGGGCGGCATCGAGGTGATCGCCCGGGCGAAGCGGCTTGCGCCCGACACCGAGGCGATCGTGCTCACGGGCAAGTCGTCGCTGCAAACGGCCGTCGCCGCGCTGCGTCACGGGGCATTCGACTACCTGACCAAACCGTGCAAGCTGGTCGACCTCCAAGCCGTGCTCCGCCGCGTGGCGGAGAAACGCGAGTTGACGAACAAGTATCGGGCGCTGAAACAGCGACTCGACCGCCTGGAAGGCTCGCCGGACCTGATCGGCGATTCGGCCGCAATGCAGCAGGTCGAGCGGCTGATCGCCAAGGTGGCCCCGACCAACTCGACCGTCTTGATCCTCGGCGAGACGGGCACCGGCAAGGAACTGGTCGCCCGGGCGCTGCACGATCAGAGCCTGCGGGCCGAGATGCCGCTGGTGCCGATCAACTGCGGGGCGCTGCCGGAGAACCTGATCGAGAGCGAACTGTTCGGCCATCGCAAGGGGGCCTTCACCGGGGCGGAAGAGCATCGCACGGGCCTGTTCGAGGTGGCCAACGGGGGAACGCTCTTCCTGGACGAGATCGGCGAGTTGCCCAAGGCCATGCAGGCGAAGTTGCTGCGGTTCCTCGAAAGCGGCGAGATTCGGCGGGTGGGCGAGAACGAGTCGTTCACGTGCGACGTCCGGGTGATTTGTGCCACGAATCGGCAACTCGACGCGATGGTGGCGGAGGGCGAATTTCGCGAGGACTTGTGGTTTCGCGTCAACACGTTCGAGATCCCATTGCCGCCGTTGCGGGAGCGGCTCCACGACGTGCCGCTCCTGGCCCGACACCTGGCCGCCCGATTCGGCGCCTCGGCGCGTCCCGACGACGAAGTATTTACCCCAGAGGCCCTCGCGTCGCTTCAGCAGCACACCTGGCCGGGCAACGTTCGCGAGTTGGCCAACGTGATCGAGCACGCGATGATCCTCTGCGACCGCTTGCCGATCACGCCGGATGACCTGCCGCAGCGATTCGCCTCCCGCCGGGCTACGACGGTCGGATTCCGAAGCGGAACTCCCCGCACGCTCCGCGAGTTGGAGATGGAAGCGATCCACGATGCGTTGGATCGTCACGCCGGCAACAAACCCAAAGCGGCCGAAGAACTCGGCATCAGTCTGAAGACCCTCTACAACAAACTCAACCAGGCGACCACGCTCAGCAAATCCGCCTAAGCCGCTTGCGACCACTGACCACTGAAAACTGACCACTGAAAACTGACAACTGATAACTGACAACTGACAACCCCCCAGGACCCGCCCATGACTCGCAAAGCACTCATCACCGGCATCACCGGCCAGGACGGGGCCTACCTGGCCGAGTTCTTGATGGGCAAGGGCTACGAGGTCCACGGAATGGTCCGCCGCAGCAGTACGGATAGCTTCGAGCGGATCGCCCACCTTCAAGACCGGCTCGTGCTGCATCACGCCGATCTGCTCGATCAGTTGTCGATCGTCGCGTTGGTACGGGACGTGCGCCCGCAGGAGGTCTACAACCTGGCCGCGCAGAGTTTCGTGCCCACCAGTTGGCTCCAGCCGATGCTGACCGGCGAGTTCACGGCCTTGGGCGTCACGCGCGTGTTGGAAGCGATCCGGCTGGTCGACCGCGACATCCGTTTTTATCAGGCCAGCAGCAGCGAGATGTTCGGCCAGGTGCGGGAGGAACCGCAGACGGAAAATACGTCCTTCTGGCCCCGCAGCCCGTACGGCGTGGCCAAGGTGTACGGCCATTGGATCACAGTGAACTACCGGGAAAGCTACGATATCTTTGCCTGCTCGGGCATCCTCTTCAACCACGAATCGCCCTTCAGGGGGAAGGAATTCGTCACCCGAAAAATCACCGACGCGGTGGCCCGGATCAAGCTCGGCGTGCAGCAGAAGCTGAAGCTGGGCAACCTCGACGCCAAGCGGGACTGGGGATTCGCGGGCGACTACGTCCAGGCGATGTGGATGATGCTGCAACAGGACGCCCCGGACGACTACGTGGTGGCCACCGGCGAGGCGCATTCGGTCCGCGATTTCGTCGCGCTGGCGTTCGACCGCGTGGGACTCGATTGGCAGAAGTACGTCGAGACCGATCCGTCCCTGTTTCGCCCGGCCGAGGTCAATGTGTTGCGCGGCGACGCGACCAAAGCCCGCACGGTGTTGGGTTGGCAACCGAAAGTCAGTTTCCCCGAGTTGGTGCGGATGATGGTCGACGCGGACCTGGAGCGAGTAAAGAAGGAGCTACTGTAGCCATCTCGCTGGAGCGAGATGTAGCCAAGTCTCGCGGAGCGAGACGGCTACTTTGCGGTCTCACATTCCGCATGATTGCTACCTGACTCTCAACCCCCCTCCATGAGAACCCGTTTGCCGTTCGATCTTGCCACAGATGGCGTTACTTGCTAAATGACCGGCTCGGCCCGATCTATCCTTTTTCTAGGGAGACGATCATGCCTACAGAAACCAGTACTCTCGAAACCTCCTCCGAAATGGACCAGCGGTCTGTCATTACGGGCCCCTGCGACCGGTGGGTGGCGGCACGCGTGGGCGAAGAGCCCTGTCGCCTCCAACCGGCCGAGAAAGTCGAGCACGCAGCCATGCCGCGGAAGGCGTATCGGACGAAGCTGGCCGGCTGGGGCCGTTGCCCGGTGGTCGATGGCCTCGAGATCAAGTCGGAGGACCTCGAAAAGAGCACCGAAAACGCCAACCTCTGCCGCGGGCTGGGCCGGTCCTACGGCGATTCATCGCTGCCGGCGGGTGCGGAGGATACGGTCGCCAACACGACGCTCGCCGACCGGCTCCTTTCGTTCGACGTCGAGTCGGGCATCCTCAGGGCCGAGGCCGGGCTCTCGCTGCTGGAACTCAACCGCCTGCTGCTCCGCCGCGGATGGTTCACGCCCGTCTCGCCGGGGACCCAGTTCGTCACCCTCGGCGGCATGGTGGCCTCCGACGTGCACGGCAAGAACCACCACGTCGACGGCTGCTTCGGCCAGCACGTCCGCAGCCTGAAACTCCGCACGGCCGACGGCCGCATCATCGAGTGTTCCGACGCCCACGAGCCGGAACTCTTCCGGGCAACCCTCGGCGGCATGGGACTGACCGGCCATATCCTCGAAGTCGAGTTCCGGATGCACCGGATTCCCTCGCCGTGGATCTGGGGTGAAAGCGAAAGGATACCGAACCTCGACCGGATGATCGCCGGGCTGAAAGAGGCGGCCGGACAGTGGCCGATGACCGTCGGGTGGGTCGATTGCCTGGCACGCGGCAAGAGCCTCGGACGCGGCATCCTGATGAAGGGCCGTTGGGCCGAATCGCACGAAGCGCCCGACCGGCCGCCGAAGCTCAAACGCCGAAAACGCATCCCCTTCGAGTTTCCCGCCTTCGCGCTGGGCAAGGCGAGCATGAAGGCGTTCAACCTGCTCTACTACCACAAACACTTCCGGCGGGTCCGGCGCGGCATCGAACGCCCCGACGCCTTCTTCTATCCGCTCGACGCGATCGACGACTGGAACCTGGTCTACGGCCGCCGCGGCTTCACCCAGTATCAGTGCGTGCTCCCCCACGCCGAAGACAACGGCCCGGCGAGGCGGTTCCTCGACGCGTTCGTCTCCGGCGGCGGGATGGGATTCCTCTGCGTGATCAAGGACTGCGGACCGGAGGGCAAGGGCATGCTCTCGTTCCCCCGGCCGGGCATCTCGATCGCCATGGATTTTCCCGTCCACCGCCGAAAGACCCAGCCGCTGGTCGATCGGCTCAACGAGCGGGTGATCGCCGAAGGGGGACGCATCTACCTGACCAAGGACGCCTTCACCCGGCCGGAGCATTTCCGCGCGATGGAGCCGCGGCTGGACGCCTTCAACGCAGTCCGCCGGAAATGGGACCCGCAGGGCAGACTCCGCAGCGCCCAGTCGGTTCGCTTGTTGGGAGATGAAAAATGAAAGCCGTTTTGCTGGGCGCGACGAAAGGGATGGGTCGGGCGTTGGCGCGGCTGTTGGCCGAGCGCGGCGAGCGGCTCTTTCTCTTGGAACACGTGCCGGAAGAACTCGATCGGACCGCCCGGGACCTGGAAATCCGCGGTGCCGACCCTCCGGTGAACTGGGCCGTTTGCGATTTGCTTAAACCGGAGACCTTCGCCCCGGCCCTGGACGCGGCCGAGAAGGAACTCGGTGGATTCGACACGGTGATCGTCACGGCCGGGTTGTTCGGCACGCAGGAGGAGCTGGAAGCGGATCGCGAGTTCGCCGCCCGGCTGTTGGCGGCCGACTTCACGAACACGGTGCTGTTCTGCGAAGAGGCCCGAACGCGACTCTTGGCCGCCGGCGGGGGGACGCTCTGCGTGTTCAGTTCCGTGGCCGGGGAGCGCGGCCGCAAGCCGGTGATCCTTTACGGCTCGGCCAAGGCGGGGCTTTCGCGCTACCTGGAAGGGCTCGACCACAAGTTCCGCGCCGAGGGGCTGAAGACGGTGTGCGTCAAGCCGGGTTTCGTCAAGACGGGCATGACCGCCGGATTGGACCCGCCGCCCTTTGCCGGCGAGCCGGGCGACGTCGCCCGGCGGGTGTTGCGGGCGATCGAGCGGGGCCGGCCGGAGGTTTACGTTCCCCCGGCGTGGCGCTACGTGATGTGCGTGATCCGCAACCTGCCGCGGTTCGTGATGCGGAGGATCAAGTTCTGAGGCCGCGTGGAGAGAGAAAGGAGAGGCTGTGATAACAACGTTTAGCGGGCGGGCTTGCCCGCCGTTCGATTGCGGCCGCAGTCCGTGCTGGACAAGGGTTTCCATGTTGAGATTCCGTATTCGAATAATGGTTGATGCGTGAGGACATGGCATGAGCATTACCGGCAAATCGCATGTAGAGCACGTTCACGGAAAGACGCAAACGGCCGCGAGTCTTTTGCGTCTCGCCCGGCCGCGGGACTGGATCAAGAACGTCTTCGTGCTGATTCCGGTCCCCTTTGCGATGGCGGCTGCCACGGCGGTGGGCGCGACGGCCGTGCGGTTCGATATGTTGCCTTTCCTGGTCGGGCTGTTGGGCTTCTGCCTGATCAACTCGGCCGTTTACACGCTCAACGACCTGTTCGACGCCGAGGCCGACCGGCTCCACCCGCGCAAATGCCGCCGGCCGATCGCGGCGGGGCTGGTCTCGCCGGCGACCGCGGTCGTGCAAATCGCCGTCCTGTTGCTGCTCGGCGTCGGACTGTGTGCGTCGACCGGGCATCTCCAGGCCGTCACCCTGGTGCTGGCCTACTTCGCTCTGAACGTCTCCTACAGCATGGGCGCGAAGCACGTGGCCGTGCTCGACGTGTTCCTGCTCTCCTCGGGCTTCGTCATCCGCGTGCTCCTGGGATGTGCGTTGGTGGGGGCAATCGCCTCCGCGTGGCTGCTGTTGTGTACCTCGTCGCTGGCCCTGTTCCTGGGCTTCGTCAAGCGTCGGGCCGACCTGACGGCCGGGCTGGACCCCAACCATCGGCCCAGTCTCCGAGGATACACGCAGGCCTTCCTGGATCAGGCGATCACCATCTGTGCTGGGGTGGCCCTGTTGGCCTATGCCCTGTACACTATGGATTCGGAAGTGTTGAGGGCCGGCCGCGAGATGGCCTCGATGCCGTTCGTGGCCTTCGGAATCCTCAACTATCTCCGCCTGGCCAACGTAGAAAACGAAGGCGGCTCGCCGGTCGACGTCGCTCTCAACTCGCGGTCCAGCCAGGTTTGTGCCCTGGGCTGGATCGTGGCCGTGATTTGGAGCCTGGGAATTTGGTAGCTGCGGACGCCCACGCGTCGGGAACCGGCTGGTGAGAATTCGCCGTTGAAGAAGCTCATCGTCACCACGCTGAAGATCGGCATTTCGCTGGCCATCGTCGCCTGGCTGGCTTGGGACGCCGCCGGCACGACCAACGAATCCGGCGAAAACGTCTTCCAACAACTCGTCCACCAGCCGAAGAACTGGGGACTGCTGGCCGCCGCCTGGGTCTTCTGCGCGTCGGCCGTCACCTTGACCCTGATCCGCTGGTGGTACCTGGTTCGGGCGTTGGACCTGCCGTTCCGCTTGACCGAGGGCCTGCGGATCGGCTTTCTCGGCTACCTGTTCAATCTGGCTCCGATGGGCATCGTCGGCGGCGATGTGTTGAAGGCGGTGATGCTCGCCCGGGAGTACGACGCCCGGCAGCGGGTCCGCGCCGTGGCGGCCGTGGTGATCGATCGGCTCATCGGGCTGTACACGCTGTTCGTCGTGGCCACCGCCGCGATCCTGCTGACCGGACTGCACCGTTTGCGCATCGCCGAGATCCAGGTGATCTGCAACGCCACGTTCCTGCTGACCGCGCTGGGCGCCGCGGCGATCGCCGTGCTGATGATCCCCGGCTTCACCGACGGCCGCGGCACCCGGGCGCTGGGCCGGCTGCCGAAGATCGGGCAACCGATCGAGCACCTGATCGAGGCGGTGCGAATGTATCGCAGGCAGCCGCTCGTGCTGACCGTCTCCGTGCTGATGAGCGTGGGCGTTCACAGCCTGTTCGCCACCGGCGTCTACCTGATCGCCCGGGGATTGTTCGGCGAAGTGCTCTCGCTGCGGACGCACTTCGTCGTCAGCCCGCTGAGCGCCTCGACGGGAGTCCTGCCGCTGCCGGTGGGGCCGTTCGAGCTGGTTCTCGAGTCGCTCTACGGGACCATCGCCGCCTATGCGCCCGAGCCGGGCGTGATCGTGGCGGCCGGCACGGGCCTGGTCGTCGCGCTGGGCTATCGGCTGATCTGCGTGCTGATCGCCGCGATCGGCGTCTGCTACTACCTCAGCGGCCGACGCGAGATCGCCGAAGCGATGCAGCAGGTCGAAGAGGAACAACCGCTGCAAGGACTGTCGGTTCACTAACGTGGGGCACGTTTCCAACGTGCCTAGAACCAACGTGGGGCACGTTTCCAACGTGCCTGGAACCGAATAGGCACGTTGAAAACGTGCCCCACGGCTCACTGCGACGCCAGCGCCTTGGCCCGACGGACCATATCGAGAAACTCCGCCCGATATCCGTGTACGTCCGGCCCGGTCGCCGAGGCGGCGATCTCCAGCACGGCGTCGAACGTCGCGTCGCCGCTGTGCTGCGAGTTGCGAAGCATCATGCCGAACGAGGCGACCGACGCGGCGAACTGCAGGTCCGTGCTCGCCCGGCCGAAATCCGTCCCCGGATCCACCACCGGGAATTCCAGCAGCCGGCTTTCGTCGGCGTCCGGCTCCTTGTAGCGGAGCTTCAGCGTCAGCATCTCGTCGCGGATCGACGGGTCGCCGCTCGGCTCGACGGGAGCCTGGTACTTCAGCGGATCGACCGACGGCGCGTCCACTGGCTCACCGACGGGCACCACCTCGTACAGGGCCGTCACCGTGTGGCCCGCCCCGATCTCGCCGGCGTCCTTCTTGTCGTCGTTGAAGTCCTCGGCCGCCAGGATGCGGTTCTCGTAGCCGATCAGCCGATAGGCGGCGACCCGGGCCGGATTGAACTCGATCTGGATCTTCACGTCCTTGGCGATCGTCACGAGCGTGCCGCCCATCTGCTCGACCAGCACCTTGCG
>DATLAN010000143.1:0-2546 GCA_035527455.1 Thermoguttaceae bacterium | reverse complement strand
TGTACGGATATCGCCAAACGTTGCCGCCCAGAGGCATCGGATCCGTCACGGTGGCGCCGGACAGGGAAACGTCGGCCGAATCGATCGTCGTCAGGTCGAGGCCGGCGCCGGAGTCATCGAGCCACTCGACGTCGACGTAGCCGAGATCGGCATTGGTGGCGCTGCCGAGGACAGGACTGCGCAGCTCGCCGAACGGCCCGTCGGTCAGGCTTTCGATGGTCCCCTCGTAAGGCGCGGCGTTGTGAGCGGTGACCACGATGTGGTAGTCGCCGAGTTGGCCCGCCGTCAGATCGCCGAAGGTCGCGCGGCCGTCGGCATCGGTCACGCCGACCCAGTAGTCCGCACCCCCGTCGGTCGAGATGCAGACCACGGCCCCGGCAACCGCGCTTCCGCCGGCGGCCACCTCGACCACCACGTCGGTACTCTCGGCCAGCGGAAAGGCGGTCGGATGATCCACCGAGAGCACGACCGGCGTCGCGGTGCGGAGCATCATCTCGGGATCGCCGAACCAGTGGAACTCGTTCAGTTCGATCTCCGTCGTTCCGCCGGGACCTTCGTAGGAGACCATGTAGTACTTGGCGAAATTCAACGCTTCGCCGAGGCGGAAGGAATGCGGATAGGGGTTGTTGATGTGCGTGGGATCGTAGTCCGGCCAGAAGCTGGCGAAGGTCCCGTGGGTCAGCAGGTCGTTGTAGCCCGAGTAGCTCGTCCTGGTCGCGCCCAACACGCCGACGGCCCCGCCCGCGGGATTCTTCAAGAGGGCCTCGACGAAACTGTCGCCGCCGGGGTAATCGAACGTGCCGGTCGAGCAGTTCGTGCTGAACACCACGGGTGTTTTCACGCCGTTGGACAACTCGGCCACGTCCTGGTTGTGGAACGGCGGGTGGCCCCAACCGGTGGCGCTGCCGTGGTCGCGGTGCTGGACGAAACCCACGCCGCGGTTGATCGCCGCCGAAATGTCGGCCGTCGCCTGCGATTCGGTGGTCCAGAGATCGACGACCTCCTGCGGCACCGGATAGGGCGCCGGCCCGGAAACCGAAATCCGGTGCGGGTAGGTGGCGTTGCGATAGTAGTAAGGCGGCCCGCCGTCGATGTCCGCCGTCAGCGCGGTGTGCGTCGACATGCCTTGGCTGTCCCGGAGATAGTCGTGGACGTACATCGCCGTTTCCATGAACCACCGATCGGCGTAGCCGTCGGCCCCGTCCGGCTCTTGGTCCTGGAAATAGCCGGCAATCAGCACGTCGTCGTACCAGTCGCCCATGTCCGGCGTGCGATCGTATCGCAGGATCTTCTCGACGACCGTGCTCGCCTCGAAATCGGTGTGGACCGGCAAACGGCCGAGCGCCACGTCGGCCAGGTCGTCCGTGCCGTCGACGGTCGCGTAAGGCTGATCCGAGGCGTAATAGCCGGGATAGTTCGTCGGCACGTCGTCGTAATCGCCCACCAACAACACGTAAGACGTTTGCGTGCCCGTGTGATACGCGTCATAGATGAAGTTGCGAACGTCGTCGGCCGTCGTGCCCACTTCGCTCATTCGGGCCGTGTAAGTCCGCAGGCCCTTGAGTTGCTTCCACTCGGCCAGCGGCTCCACTTCGTCGTAGAAGCGGTCGGCCGTGATGATCAGGTAATCGGCCTGAATCGCACCGGCGGGCAAACCCGCGGGCGACGTGCCCGCCGGTTGCGGGCTTGCCGAAGGAGACTCCGCAGCCGATTCCAATTCCACGAAGTCGAGGGAGAACGTCAGATCCGTGATCACCGTGATCTCGCCGGTCCCGGGGTCGTACTCGAAGGGAGAGACTTCGATGAGCACGACGCGCGTTCCGCGGGCAATCGCCGGCTCGCCGACCGTCAGGATCAAGGGTTCCGGCACCCCGACACCGGCGTAGTAATCCGCGTCGTAGTCGAACCCGGCCATGATCGGATCGTCGCCGGCGGCAATCGGTTCCGGGACGGGAGCTTGCACGGGATAGACGACATGGCCGTTACCCAAGGTCGCCATCGCCGCGATCGAGTAGTCGGCCAATAGCGCCACACCGTCGGGAATAATCACCGAGGTACGCAGCACGGGCAGTTCGGCCTGACCCGGCCGGCCGGCCGGATTCCAGCCGGGAATCGCCAGGCGGACGAATTCGGAATCTTGCGCGGCGACCGTTTCGATTAAGACGCTGCCGGGAAAGACCCGCCCGATGATCCCGCCGTCGGTATACGTCAGCGAGAACGATTCGGCGGCCAGCAGACTCTCGGCGCTTGGAGTGGGCAGTCGAGGTCCGACAAGGACCGGTTCCTGGCGAAAGTCGGCCCAGGTCAGCAAGGTCCGGCCTTCCGGCCAGGCCGAGCCGATCGTGGCCGGCCAAGGCGACAGATCCCCGATGCCGCCGACTCCACCGATGCTCAGCAGCGCTCGCTCCTCCAGCAGTTCCAGCCCGTGCAAACGCCTGCCGAGCGATACCTTGGGAAAGCAGCGCGAAGGCCGATGTTCCCGGCGGCACCGACGGCGCACGATGTTTCCAAGACGATCAAACGCCTCAGAAAACGTTCGCATAGCC
>DATLAN010000142.1:0-3876 GCA_035527455.1 Thermoguttaceae bacterium | reverse complement strand
GCGAAAAAGCACCGGCCGTTCCGATGGCCTTGAGCGTCGCCGTCTTCTCGGCGATCGACAGCTTCAGGTCGGCGACCCGTTCGCGGCGCCGTAGGTCGCGGAGCGTTTTGACGGTGATCGGCGTTTCGGTGGTCATGGCGGGTGTCCCGGTTCTGCGGGGAAACATCCACGAAGTACACGAATGAACACTAAGAAGTTTCATGTCGCTTCGTGTTCTTGGTGGATACTTGTCAGACTGCTAACTGTTGATCGTGCTGGCCGTGCGTTCGCCGTCTTCGGTGCCGTAGGTGATGGTCAACTTGGCGGTTTCGCCGTCGCGTTTCTTGAAGATGACCGTGTTTCCGCTCGGTTCGGCCACGCCGCTGACGGCCGCCAGAATGGCCTCCATCACGGAAATGAACGTGATTCCGTCGATGTCCGAAAGAGTCCGCGTGGCGTATTCCCAAATACCCTGGGCAGTCGGTATTGCCGCAATGTCTGCCGACACACTGGCCCCGGCCGGCTCGCCGATCCACGGGGGCGGGCCGAGGATGAAGTTGCAAATTCCCTTAGCGGTGAATTGACCGTCGATAGTCAATTCGGACCACGCGAAGAAGTGCCCCTCCACGAAAAATGACGGCTCCTCGTATCCTTCGACCGACGTGTCGATTTCCAAAAAATGATAGCCCGTGACAACGTTTTTCTCGGATCTGACTGCCGGCCATACATCCCAATCGCTATACTCTTGCGAAGTGAATGATTCGCCGTGAACCGTTCTGCGAATCTTGATCGTTGTGGAATCCAGCGCCTCGGTAGGACTGATCGGGCTCGCGTCGAAGCCAACCGTATCCAGGTCGATCGCGATGACCGACCCGAGCGGAAAGTAACCGAGGAATTGACTCATACCACCAATCCTCCATCAATGAGTCGCACAGGTGATGGGATTACTCGCGTGTACCAAAACAGATTGCCTAATCCGGTAGCTCGAAACCTGAAAATCAGCGGTCGGTCCTCTGTCGGTAGATCGGGCAAAACGAGCGTGCGGGATTGCCAATCGAGTTCAGCGACCTCAAAGACCTCTTCGGCCAGGATCGACTCTTCCGAGTTCCATTGCTTGTTCGGATCGATCAACTGCGCTCGCGGGTCTTCAGTTTCGAGTTCGCCCTGCGGGCCGAACGCATAGATTTTCGCGTAAGCCGCAACGCGCAACCGCCGGCCTTTCAGCGCGATGACAGGCAAGTCCACGCACAGCGGCAAGTGCCCGTCATCGAGTTCCGTCACGTGAACGAACTCCGTCGGATACGGCTCTTCGCCCCATGGCGCCTCGCTCTTCGTATACCCGGCCGGTCCCCACGACAGAACCCGCCCCGGCTGCGGATTGCCCTCAGCGTCTTGCGGATCGTACACGGTGACGTTCTGGAATCCGCCGAGGATCGGAAAACTGCTGGCGTTGTAGAGGTAGCGATCGACTTGCACGGAGCCGTCCAACGCGCCGCCGTGGATCGTCACGGTGCCGCCGTCGAGATAGATGTCGATCGCGTTGTCGAAGACCGTGCCGCGTAGCGTGCCGCCAGAACGGCTCAGGCCGGTGTCATTGCCGGTAACGGTAATTGCCGTGCAGCCTGTGCAGAGGTACTGGCCCAAAGTGCCACTAGTGACGATGACGGTCGTGCAGCCGATGCAGGAGTACAGTCCGTAGTAGTTACCGGCGACGGTGGTGATCGTGCAGCCGGTGCAGAGGTATAAGCCAATGTAGTTGCCGGCGATGGTGGTGATCGAGCAGGCGGTGCAGGATTGCAGGCCGCGATAGTTTCCGGCGACGGTGATTGCCGTGCAGCCGATGCAGGAGTACAGTCCGCAGTAGTTACCGGCGACGGTGGTGATCGTGCAGCCGGTGCAGCCGTTCAGGCTGTAATTGAATCCAGTCACCACGCTCGCGGTGTGATTCGTGCCGCTGCTGAGTGCGTAACCGAATTCGGCGGCATTAGTTCCCCGCAACGCACCGAGCCGGAAGCCCGTCCCGCCGTTGATGACCGGGGTTGTCGCGGTTGTCGTGTTGCTGCGAATCTCACAGTTGCGAGATGCCAGAATCAACATGGCACCCGGCGAGTAGACTTGATCCGTGTTCGCGCTGAGCGTGATGTTGCCCGCTGCCTTCGCGGTGATTTGCACCCGCTGGATGTGGCGAGTCACCGGCCCTTTGTTGACGAGCACGGCATGATTGTGGCCGTCCACGATGGACCAGGCGTCATCGGTAGATACATCATCGAGCACGTTGATCGGCGTGCCAAGTCCGACGCCGGATGCCGCGCCCGTGTAGACGGAAGTCGTTCCGCTTCCGGCACTGGTGATGTCAACGACCGAGCCCGTCGTCTGGTAGGTGTTGAGCTTGAATGTCTGGCCCACAACCGATGCAGCCCAGTACGTCCAGTCCTCTTTCAGCGGAGCCGGCAGAACGGCACCGCTGGCCGGATGGAACCGCACGGCATCCCCGTTGGACAAACCGTGAGCCGCCGCAGTGGTGAAAACATCCGTCTCTGGAACGACCGTGCAAGCCTGGATCGTGCCGTACACCCGAACGTGGGTGAGTACGGGCTCGGTCGGGAATTCTTGGATGTCGAGATTCGCACCTGTGATGGAAGCCCCGTCGCCCAGCGTGATAATGGCCTTCACCGCAAACGGAAGCGGCGTTTCCAGCGAACCCGCAACGATCCGGCCTCGGTTCGTTCCCTCCGTGCCCGAAAGCGTGGAACTATCGGCCATCTTCAAGTGGCCACCAGTCCCGCCGGCAAACAGCAGAGTGCCAGGCGTCGTGTTGCTGCCTTGGACCTGGCTGCTGGCCATGCCCGTGTAGGCAACTTGATCCACGTCCATCGTGATTACGGCACCGGCCGCGATGACAAAACCGTCGCCGTCACCAGGGGCAGCTTCGCCAACCCAACTGGAGCCAGCGGAAAATGCTGCCGTAACAACCTTGGATGTGATGAGTGCCATCAGCCGAACCTCCCCGCAAGCCCCACGATCGACGCGAACACCGGAGCCTTGACGGCGATCTCTTGCCTCACTTCCTCGGGCAGCGTCGGCCACAACGAAACGACTTCCGCAACCGCCGGCAACGCAAGGTGCTCCTCGATCCGTTCAACTGCCTTGCGGAGCGTCATGAGTTGACCGGGCGGCACTTTCAAGCTGAGCGTTTTCTTGTCCTTCGCCATCACTCGCCCTCGACCTCGTATTGCTCGACAGCCTCTTCTCTCGCTGCAACCCACGCCTCGACAGCCGCCTGCACGTCCTCAGGCTTGCGGTAAGCAAAGTGCAGCGTGTGCTCCGTCCCGTCCGGCAGCCGACACCGCACGTTGTAGCCGTCGCAGACGAGCCGCTCGCTTAGGATGATCGTTTGCCCTGCCATCGTCTACTCCCGCTCCATTCGCTTCTCGATCGCCGTCACTCTTTTGCGGCGTTTTGGATAATGGCCTTGGTGAGTGCGGCTATCTGAGTTGTAATCGCCAGCATGTCTTCGTGCTGGTGGCGTTGCGTTTCGGCAAACTGATCCGTGGCCGCCTTCACGACCGTCTCGGTATGGGCCTGTGCGTCCGTACGCTCTTTCGGTCCCTGTTTGACGACCAGCCAGTAGACCAGGAATCCAAGCAGTCCGACGGCGCCGAATTGAGCCCAAGGGCCATAGTCTGCCAGACCCGGCGCCACCTCCGCCAACGTCCCGGCGCCGAACAGGCTGGCCGGGAACAAAAACAATAGATGCTTCATGCGCGTATCCGATCTCAGCCTGCCGGCGAATCCGCAACCCGCTCCATCCCCGGAATCGTGTCCAGGAACGCGCCGATTTCCGCATTGTCCATGTCGGCGAGATAACTCATGCTCGCTCGGACCTCTTCCGTCAGG
>DATLAN010000141.1:0-6058 GCA_035527455.1 Thermoguttaceae bacterium | reverse complement strand
CCTGCACGACGCCTCGAACAACGCCGTGGCCAGCGACTCCCTGGTCGGGCCGCCGCGGCGGTTGCAGTGGACCGCCGGGCCGCCCTGGTGCCGAAGCCACGAGTTCATCTCCAGCTTCTGCGCCATGGTCTCGGCCGGAGGACGGGTCTTCTACGTCATCGACGAAGGCCAGCCGGGCGTGACCGACGGGCGGCTGCCGCAGCGCTGGGTGCTCGTCGCACGCGACGCCTTCAACGGCGTGTTGCTCTGGAAACGCCCGTTGCCGGACTGGCGAGCCGACGAGTGGACGACCACCGCCATGCGAGGGCGCCCGGCGAGCGTGCCGCGGCGGATCGTCGCCGACGGCGACCGGCTCTACGCGACCTTGAGTCACCAGGCGCCGCTCTGCATCCTCGATGCGGCGACCGGAAAAACGCTGCGAACCGTCGAAGGCACGGAAGGCACGCAGGAAATCGCACTGGTCGGGCGGACCCTCGTGCTCCGCCTGGCCCGGCTCGAACAGGACGACGAGACCTTGGGCGGAGCCGTCGCCACCGTCGACGCCGATACCGGAAACGTCCGTTGGCGCGTTCGCGAAGACCGGTTCATGGCCCAGTCGCTGGCCGCCGACGCCGAGCGAGTGATCTACAACGACACGCAGCAGACCGTTTGTCTGGATCTCGACGACGGAACGGAACTCTGGCAGACGTCCGGCAAGCGTGCCGAAGGAAAACGAGCCGGAGAAATGACGTTCATCCTCCAAGACGGGCAGGTCCTGGAGACCGACGGATCGAGGATCGTCGCCCGCTCGGCCAAGACGGGCGAGACCCTTTGGACCACCCCGACCGGCGGCAGCGCCATGCGAGGACACGACATGTTCGTCACCGGCGGCCGGGTGTGGCACGCGGCCTCCGAAGGCATCGTGGGCTACGACCTGAAGACCGGAGAGCCGGCCAGGACGATCGACCCGTCGGGCGTCCAGAGCCGCGGGCACCACCTCCGCTGTTACCGCAGCAAGGCGACCGAGCGGTTCCTGATCACGCAGTTTCGCGGTGCGGAGTTCGTCAGCCTGACCGACGAGAACCACTGCCAGAACGACTGGGTCCGCGGGTCGTGCCGATACGGCGTGATGCCCTGCAACGGGATGTTCTACGCCCCGCCGCACCAGTGCTTCTGCTTTACCGGGGCGATGATGAACGGCATGAACGCCTTCACGACAGCCTCGGACGACGAGCTGAACGCCATCGGCTCGCAGGTCGCCGCCGGCCGACTCCAGCGCGGACCGGCCTATGAAGAAATCCGAAATCCGAAATCTGAAATCCGAAACGACGACTGGCCCATGTACCGCCATGACGCCCGGCGCTCCGGGGCCACGGCTTCCGAGGTCCCGGCCAATCTCGCCGGGCATTGGCAAGTGAAGATCGGCGGCCGGTTGACACCGCCGGTCGCCGCCGACGGCCGGGTCTACATCGCCGCGAAGGATCGGCATACGGTCTACGCGCTGGACGCCCAAGACGGCCGCCGGTTGTGGCAATTCACGGCCGACGCGGGCATCGATTCCCCGCCGACCGTCTACCAGGGCCGCGTCCTGTTCGGTTGCGCCGACGGCTGCGTGTACTGCGTGCGGGCGTCCGACGGCGCGTTGGCCTGGCGTTTTCAGGCCGCGCCGAACCAGCGGCTGATCGTGGCCGAAAGCCGCCTGGAATCGGCGTGGCGCGTCCACGGCAGCGTGCTCGTGCTCGACGGCGTCGCCTACTGCACGGCCGGGCGCTCCAGCTTCCTCGACGGCGGGCTGTACCTCTACGGGCTCGATCCGGCCACGGGCGAAGTCGTCCATGAGAATCGCCTGCACACGCTGATGGCCACGCGGGAGGACGTCGGCGGCGAGCCGTTCCTTCCGGCGTTTCACATTCAGGGGACGCGATCCGATCTGCTGGTCGCCGAGGGCGGCCACATTTATCTGAACCAGATGAAGTTCACGCCCGACCTGAAGCGGCAGGAGACCCGATACGTGCCCCACGATCCGGAAGACCAGACGGCCGCGCTCGACGTGACCAACCAGCCGTACGTGGCCGAGAACCCCTACCTGAGCAAAGGCTTTCAGACGGCGGCGGCCCTGGGCGTTTGGCGCGGCCACATGGGCGACCAGGAGGTGGGCCGGCACCTGTTCTCGACCGGCGGGCTGCTGGACGACTCCTGGTGGAATCGCACCTATTGGATGTACGCGGAAACCTGGCCGGGATACCAGTTGGGCCACATTGCCCCGAAGGCCGGGCAATTGCTCGCCGTCGGCGACGAGACGACCTACGCCGTCCAGGCCTATCCCACCCGCAATATCCACAGCCCCATGTTCACGCCCGAGAGCCAGGGTTATCTGCTGATCGCCGACGCCAACGACAACGAACCGGTGCTCGACTACCGCTCGTGGGGCCGCGACAAGGGCATGGGCTTCGCGCGGGCCGCGCCGCCGAAGTGGCACCGGTGGGTCCCGATCCGCATGCGGTCGATGGTCCTGGCCGGAAAGCACCTCTTCGCCGCCGGCCCGCCGGACATCGTGCCCGAGGACGATCCTTACGCCGCACTCGACGGCCGAAAAGGCGGCCTGCTCTGGACCTTCTCGGCCGAAGACGGCGAGAAACTGGCCGAACGGGAACTGCCCGCCGAGCCGGTCTTCGACGGCCTGATCGCCGCCGGCGGACGGCTTTACGCCTCGTTGAAAGACGGGACCATGGTGTGCCTGGGGCCCCGATAGAATGCACGGCCTCCTTTTCCCAGAACGCTCGCCGGCGTAGAATTCTGCATGCCGAGAAACGGGCCGGCGGATGCAAGACCTGCCCGGAGGGAGTTCGCCATGGGACACGCCGTCAACTCGGACCGGGAACACCGGTTGTTGCAGAGGCAGCTCGACCACACGGTCACCGGCGCCCCCGACTCGCCCGTCTTGCTGAAGATTCTCCAGATCCTCTTCAGCCACGAAGACGCCGGTCTTGCCCGACGGATTCCTTTTCAACTTACCCCGCTGGACCGCCTGTCCGAGCGGTTGGGTATCGCCGAGGATCGGCTCGGCGAGAAGATGGACTCGATGGCCCGACGCGGACTGGTTCTCGACGTGGAGCATCAAGGGCGGCGCTATTTCGCCCTGGCTCCGGTCGTGATCGGATTCTTCGAGTTCACGTTCATGCGGGCCCGGGACGATATGCCCATGGCCGAACTGGGCCGGCTGTTCGACGAATACTTCACCCGGGACGAACGTTTCCCTCGCTCGATCTTCCGCCAAGACACGCAAATCGGCCGTTCGTTCGTCCGCGAGGAGGCGCTTCCCCAGGGCGACCACACCGAGATCCTCGATTGGGAACGGGCGAGCCACGTCGTGCGGTCGGCCTCGGCCGTCGGCGTCTCGCTCTGTGCCTGTCGCCACAAGGCCGGCCACGTCGGCAACGCCTGCGACGCACCGCAACGGGTATGCCTCTCCTTCAACTTCGCCGCCGACTCGCTGATTCGCAACGGCATGGCCGAACCCGTCTCGGCCGGCAAAGCGATGGACATTCTGGCCCGGTGCAAAGAGGCCGGACTGGCACAAACCGGCGACAACGTGCAACGCAAAGTCACCTTCATCTGCAATTGCTGCGGCTGCTGCTGCGAGATGATTCGGGCGGTGAAGACCTATGAAATCCGCAACGCGATCGTCACCTCGAACTGGATCGTGGAAATCGACGCGGCCAGGTGCCAAGGCTGCGGCCAATGTGCCAAGGCCTGCCCGGTCGACGCGATTCGCATCGACGCCACTGCGGAGAAAGACGGCCGGGAGGAGCGAAAGCGGGCCGTGCGCGACGAGACCGTCTGCTTGGGGTGCGGCGTATGTTACCAGGCGTGCGAGTTCGGCGCGATCGCCATGAAACCGCGCCCCAGAAGGGTCCTGCCGCCGGAAACGGTCTTCGACCGAGTGGTGATGATGGCCGTCGAACGGGGCAAGTTGACCGACCTGCTCTTCAACAACCCCCAGCGTCTGAGCCCTCGCGCATTGGGCCGCATCGTCAAGATCATCGAGAGATCGCCCCTATTCAAGGCGGCCATGGCCATCCGGCCGCTACGTTCGGCATTCCTCGAGACGGTAGTCGCGAAGGCCAAGAAGAAGGCCGGCACGCTGGCGAGTGTTCTTCAATAACCGAATCCGACAAGCGGCGAGTGGAAAATGGGCTTCGTGGATCGCGCTGTCGAGAAAGCCACGCCAGTCGTCGATGATCTTCGCCGCGAAAAGACGTCTGCTGCCGATGGTTCCCGCGCTAAGCGATATGATGTGGCAGCCCAGGAGCGACCCATCTCGCCAATCTCGCCATGCGGGCAATCTGCCGAATCTCGCCCAGTATGTCAATATCGGGTCGTGTCCCCGGAATCCCTAGATGCCTTCCGGGAAACGAAGGATCTGTTCAAACTCGCGTCGGGCAACGGATGGGTGCTTCATCAACTGGCTGCGATCCGGGCGCTGGCGGCGACGACCGTATTCACGGACGATTCCCGTGCTGTACCAACATCCCTGCAAACAAGCTCTTCCGTTCGCCGTAGCGCTTTGCCAAGTTGACCCTTCGGGTCGAAATCGGCGTATCGTCTTGCGAAGCGGCGAGCCGCTTCGGTGTGCTTCTCCGAGCACAGAAGTGCCATTAACTTCACGGCGATTTCCTCAGGTCTGCCTATTCTTGCACTTAGTCCGGCCCCAAGCCGAATTGTCGCTGCAGCGTTGAGTTTCTGTTCCAGGTAGATTGGCAACTGCAATATCGGCTTGCCCGCCATGAGCATTGACGCCGTAGTACCATGACCTCCATTAAGGATGGCCAAATCGCACTGCGCACACACCAGCGATGGGTCCACTCGCTGGTTCGCGAAACGGAGCGTAGCAGACTGAAATCGCTTCCGCAACCTCGGATCATTCTCCTCCGAATAGACCAACGTGGGACAACGCAATTCATTCAGCAGAGCAAGAAGTCTTGGGAGAGCAGGAAATGACTTCAGGTAGGCGAAAAGTCTTTTCCCCTTGCCCTTTGGCCAACTGGGGGGCTGGCCGCCGGCAAGGGGCCAAACACCCCAATACTGCGAGCCCTTTCTGGTTGGGTAGTGATCCAATTCCTGAAATGTGGTCAAGAACGTTTCGTCGACGGGGTGGTAAAGTTGCGACAATCGAGTCAGTTGTGGTTGATGCCAGGAAGCAAGCACCTTATTCACGCGATCCAATACGAGATCCTCGTCTCGGCGTAAATCACATGGATCGCCAAGCCCTGGACGTAGGTCGGGAAACGGGTGCGCATCCGGTGGACAGGCGAAGGGTATTCCTATCACCGCTCGTCTTGCGTGGTGAGTCCGAGCAGCCAACAGGGCCGTGGGGCTGTGGTCGAAGAGGATCAAGTCCGGCTGCACATAATCGAACAGATGCCGCCAAGCTTCAGCCAACGTTCGTAGTTCCCCGGAGTCGCTGAATCCCACGTTGTGAAGGATATGAGCGAAAGTGCGAGGGCGTTCAATATGGTTCCTGACCCGCCCCGTCCGCAATGGTGCCTGCAAGAAGGATACGCCAGCGTCGTCGAACACGGCACCGGCTCGGGGTAAATCCTTAAGCGCCGCGAACACCCGGTGTCCCCTCTCGCACAAGCCGCGGACCAAAGGCAACAAGGGCACCAGATGACCCAGCCCGCCACCCAATTCCCAGGCGACCAATACTGTGGCCATCAGGATGCCTCCTGCCACTCGGTATAG
Source organism: Thermoguttaceae bacterium (assembly GCA_035527455.1). Taxonomy (GTDB): domain Bacteria; phylum Planctomycetota; class Planctomycetia; order Pirellulales; family Thermoguttaceae; genus DATLAN01. The sequence continues at coordinate 334 of DATLAN010000141.1, read as the reverse complement.
AACCACAGAAGCTCTCGCCACCGCCGCAAGGTTCTTTGGTCCTGGAGGCCGCGATATGTGAACGGACTGTCGGGCGAAAGGGCTGCGTCAAGGATCACCCGGTCTGTACCGCCGAAAAGCGCTTCTCCGTCTTGGCCACCGGGGTACGTCTCTTCGGCGTCCAGGTAGTCGCTGCTCCCGCCGTAGCCGTCCGGGTCGCCGTAAGCCACGTCGTAGCCATCTTCGCCATAGGCGACGTCACCACCTTCGCCATCGACGACGGTCAGGTAATCGTCATCGTAGCCCCCGTAAACTATGTCAGTACCGTAGCAACTGTCCAGATAGTCGTTGCCGG
>DATLAN010000140.1:0-2800 GCA_035527455.1 Thermoguttaceae bacterium | reverse complement strand
AAATGGCCTCCGTACGGGAGATGCCGGAACTGCGCTGCGCTTGTTCCGGCCTACGCCTACGCCGACGTCCGCCAGGGGCGCTCGCGCTTCAATTCGGCGCCGAGCACGTCGTAGGCGATGTTGGCGTCCTCGACGACCTGGAAGTCGTACATGCCCACGCAGATGAAATCGGCCCCGTTCTCGAAGGCGTACCGGAATCCGTCCTTCGGATGAATCGACCCGGCGGCCAGCGTCTTGAAGGCGATCCAGGGCTTGTCGAAGGTCTTCATGAATTCCAGCGTCGCATCGCGGTCGTCGCAGTAGCGGTTGTCGCAGAACTCGCCGTCGGGCTGGGCCGACCAGTAGTTGTCGTGGTGGAAGGTTTTCATGCAGAAGTCGACCTCGATTCCCCGCTCGACGCATTGCCGGATGGGCGCGACCTCGTGACTCCCGATTCCCGCAACCAGCCCGTTGGCCCGCATGAAGTCGAGCGCCTCGGCGATTTCGTCGAACTTGTTTTGGGCCGTCAGGTGTTCGAGGAATTGGATATAGGCGCCCTTGGCCCCCAGATCGACGGCCTGGCGAATGCGGGGGATGAGGTCTTGGGCCCGGCACTGGGCGATGAACTGCGTGCCGCCGACCTTGCGCTTGTGGTACTCCTCGACGAAATGCCCCCCCGCATACGTGTTGATGATCAGCGTGTTCATCCCGCACTGCTCCGCGATCCACGTCGTTTCCAGCACTTTCTCCACGGTGTGATACGCCTTCACCAGCGGGGAGACGTAGATCAGGTCCCGCGCGTGGGCGTAGCCGTTGATCAGGTTCCCGCCGAGGATCACCCGGGAGACGTCCAGATGGCCGATCTTCGCGGTGGGCACCTTGCCCTTCAGTTCGCTCAAGGACAACTTCTTCGCGATGATCTGCGAGGGTCCGGAGACGGCGTCGGGCCCCGACGACGTGCCCCAGGCGGAGAGCGCCTTTTCCTCGGGGCTCTGCTGCGCCCGCTTCCGCAACACGGCATAGACGAATCCGCCCAAGATGGGCATCGCGGCCAGCGTCGCCAGGAGTTGGCGACGGCCGAAGCCCTCGGGATCCTGGTGCAGCGGAGCCCGATCCGCGGCGCCGGCCCGCCGGATCTTGCGCACGACTTTGCGGAAAGCGGCCGCAAGATACGGTCCCACGCCGGCAAAGCTGCTGCGGGGAACGATCACCAGCAACAAGAGCGCGAACATCTCGACGACGTTCTTGTCGATCACCAGGTAGCTGCCCTCGGTGGGAACGTTCGTGCCCAGGCCGATCAGCGGCGGATGGGCCGCGTAGTAAAGCAGCAACAGCACCACACCCGCCAGCGCCGCCAGCCGGGTCAGCACTCCCAGCATCAGCCCGGCCCCGATGAGGATCAGGCCCCAGACGTTCAAGAGGTTGATCCAGTGCAGGACGCCGGGGTTGTCGGCCATCCGGTGGAAGAAATCGGCGAACACCCACTGCGAGGCCGACAGGTAACCGGCGGCCGACCAGCCGGGATGGAAGAGCTTCGTCAAGCCTTCGTAGAGGAAATGCCAGCCGATGACGATACGCAAGGCCGCGACCGTCACCAGCGCCGCGGTCGACAGGCCCCGCTTGCCTGCGTCTCGGTCAGTACGGACAACGGTCATGGCCTATCTCCTGGGTCCGATGTCGGGAAGAAGCGCCCCGGCCGCCGCCCATGAAGCGACCGAACGCTCAGACCTCCATTATAGCAGATCGGCTCGGCCGGCGCGAGAGGACTCTTCGGGTCGCACAGATACAGCAGCATCACGTTGCGGCCGTTGTCGTGTCTTTCTCATGCGGCCGTTATCCTTCCCCGAGCCTTGCTCCGCAACGGTTGACAATATCACGTAATGGGTTACTGTGGAGACTGTGCGGCTGCATGAACGAAACTCGGCAGATTCAAGGGAGTCACGGCCATGATCAAGCCTTCCGTCGACTTGTCGTATTCTCGCGTGGCGCGGTGGTTCGCCTGGGGCTTGCCCGTGCTCTTGCTGGCGGCAAGTCCCTCCAAGGCCAATCAATACGTTCAGCCCAATATCGTGATCATCCTCGCCAGCGACCTGGGTTTCTCCGATCTGGGCTGCTACGGGTCGGAGATCCTCACGCCCGCCCTCGACCGGCTGGCCCAAAAGGGATTGCGGTTCACGCAGTTCTACAACGGCGGCCGGAGTTGTCCCACGAGGGCTTCGCTGCTGACGGGCCTCTATCCGCACCAGACGGGCGTGGGACACATGATGATCGACTACGCGCGGCCGGGCTATCGGGCCAATCTCAACAACGAGTGCGCCACGATCGCCCAGATCCTCCGCGCGGCCGGATACCAGACGATGATGTGCGGCAAGTGGCACCTGACCAAGTTCGTCGACTCCGGCGGACCGAAGTACAACTGGCCCCTGCAGCGCGGGTTCGACCGATTCTACGGGACCATTCACGGGGCCGGGAGCTACTTCGACCCGGTCACGTTGACGCAGCAGAACGAATTCATCCGCGCCGCCGGCGACGACTACTTCTACACCGACGCGCTGAGCGACCACGCCGTCGAGTACGTCGAACAGGCCGCCAAGAGCGACCGGCCGTTCTTCCTCTACGTCGCGTGCGCAGCTCCGCATTGGCCGCTGCACGCGCCGGCCGAGATGATCTCGCGTTACCGGGGCAAATACGCCCTGGGCTGGGACGCCCTGGCCAAGCAGCGGCACGGGAAAATGATCTCGCTGGGCATCGTCGACGCACGCTGGCAGCCGGCCCCGCGCGATCCCCGCGTCGGCGCCTGGGAGCAGAACGCCTACAAGCC
>DATLAN010000139.1:0-6654 GCA_035527455.1 Thermoguttaceae bacterium | reverse complement strand
CAAGTGGTGGCCATTCTCCGAGATCCATGTCGACACGGCCGGGGCGGCCATTGATTGGAATTGGCCAGGGGTCCGCGTCGCCGAGTCGTAGACTGTCACGACCCACATCTCCGCCAGTTTGTCCGGGGGAGGTGGGTCCGGCGTAGGGCCCGGGGGATCGGGTGGGGTTGGCCCGGGCTCGCCTCCTACGGTAACCGTATGGGCAACGAGTTGATTCTGGCCGGTGTTCCAGTCGACCAGTATCCGGTACTCGCCGGCCTGTTGGCAGATCACTCGCAACAGCGGCTGCATCGTGGCCCCGCTGGCCCCGAAGACTAGCTCGCCGCGGACATCCAACGGAACCAGCCCGAAGCCCGGGGCGGCGCAGTAGCAGTACATGCGATCCGGCCCCATCAGCCAACCAAGCTGATCGATCAGCGGCAACGCCAGATCAAGCGGCGGAGTGCCGGTGATCCGTAGGGTGATCTCATCGCCAGCGTTGGCGGTGGCTGGCCCAACCAGCCCGATACCGTCCGCCTTAGCGGCTTCGACGGCGCCGAAGCCCGGAACGTCAACGCCGCTTTGGGCGTGGGCAACGGCCGCCACGAGGCACGCCAGGACGGCCGCGAAGATTCGGAGTTTCATCACGCGCTCCCTTGTAGGTTTAGAGCGAGGGGGTGGATATACCGTCCGCCACACCACCCCAGACGAAGCTCGAGCAGGTTAGCCGCTCGATTGCTGCCGGAGATGTCCCCGCCGCCCGATGTGCAGCCGCTTCGGCAACCATCCCCACAACGTCTGCGCGGCTCATCTTCTTCAAACGCCGGATGCCCTTTCGTGTCTGGTTGACCAGCGGTACGCCTCGCAGGCCCTTGTGGATCAAGATGCCGTCGCGATAAATGTCTTGCCGCAGAATCCGCAGCAACGCGACCGCCTGCCCTTCCCCGGGCCTCACGAGACCCTCGACGATATCGTCATCGTTTCGATTCTCTTGGCACTGCATAATGGCTTCGAGAATCAGGGGGAAGATAATCAAGAAGAACTCCATGCTACGCACCTCCGTTAGCGGCCCGATCGGCGCGGAGTACCCACGCCATGAGCCAGAGCTGAAACCGGGAAAACCGCCGCAGAGCACGGCGGCCAATAGAAAACGCACCTAAAAACATTAACCTGGCGGTCATTCTGCCCCCCGGTATCTGTGCCGGTCGATGATCGACTCCCGCAACTCTTGGGGTTTTGCGGCTAATGATGGGTCGGCCTTTACGGCCTTTTTGGTCATCCGCCGAATCACGCTTTCAGCCAACGGGACATTCTTTACGGGGGGGCGGTCGGGAGCCTCTACTTCCACGAGTCCGCGACACGAAGTCCCCCGCTTGCGGCAGAGCTTCTTGACGTAATCCCGCCCCTCGCCGGCCGGCACGAAAGCTTCGGGATCGCCCATGCTTTGGGCCACCCCCGGCAGGTAATAGTCGTTGTAGCCGGGATTGCCGCCCTGCCGCCGGCACGCCGCCACGATCTTTTCGGCTTCCTTGACGTTGCCGCCGCATTGGTCCAGCAGCGTGCCCGTCCCTTGCCGGAAGGTGGTATCGGTGCGAAGATTAGGCGAGGGGAATTGCCATATGAGCAGCGCCCCGCACACCTCGCAAATCAAGCGAGACCGGGAGCCGGCTGCGTGAATGGCCTCTTCCGTGCGGCCACACTGTTTGCAACGGTAGGTGTAAACAGGCATGTCAGGCCGTCACTTTCTGCGAGTTGGTCTGTCGGGTTTGGGTGGCCGCCAGCCGTTTAATGCGGGCCTCCGCTTGAGCCAGGCGGATCTTTTGGTTGTGTTCTTCCTCTCTTTGCCGAGCCTCCTGGCTATGCTCTTCTTCCTTCTGGCGGATCTCCTGAGCGTGAGCCGCCTCGTCGCGGGCCAGTTCGGCCCCCCGGGCCTCCATTTCCATCGCCGCCGGGTCTTCGGCCCCCGGGGGTGGGGGAGGCGGCATCCGCGATCCCATCAATACCGGTTTCATGTTGTGGTCGATCGCTTCACCCATTTGGGTGATTAAGCCATTCAACGGCCCCGTGTCCGTGGTTGTGTCGGCGTGCTTGTCGAGAACCTGCAACAGCGGCGGGAAAATCTGGCCGATATTGGCGGCATCCCGGGCTTTGTTCGGCTTGCGAGCCGTCCCCGCCTCAACCGTGCAGTCCATCTCGCGGATCACGGTCTCGGGGTCGGCCGTGGCCACCAGGCGATCCCAGAGCGCTGCCCCCAGTGTGCCCAAGAGCGGCCTCACGTCCCGGCCTTCAATGCCCGACCAATAGGCACACAACTTTTCCATTCGGGCTGCCTCGCTCATCCAGGAGTCGACCTTCTTGGCCATGTGGTCGGGCCGGACGTTCAGCTTCTCTTCACGGACCGTGACGTCGGTCGCCGAGCGAGACTGCTGGGGGCCTTGCATGCCGTACAGCAAATCCGACAGCCCCACCCGCTTGTCGAAGAGGTCAAACAGCCGGTCGACGATCCGCCATACATCGAACGACACATCCTTGTGTTGGAATTCGCTGATGACCTTGTTGATGTCCTGGTGGATCTCCTTAATCCCGATGACCACCATGTCGTCGCCGCTTTTGAGGGCTTTGTCGACGTAGCTTTTGGCCGACTCCAGCACGGCAACGATCGTGCGGCTGGCATTCCAGATTCTTGAGCAGAGATGGCTGATGATTACGTTCAATGCCGTCAATTCTCCCAAGCCCGGTTTCATGGGGGCGATCGGATAGCAGTAGCCCGGGTCTCGGTAAGCCTCCAGGAACGCACACGGCCACCGCTGGTCAAGGTAATAAGGCACCGGCCAGGCAAACAACTTCCGGACCTCGGCCTCGGAGGCTTGCTGCATCCGCTGGGGGGAGGCGTTGAGCGGATACGACACGCCATCCATTACGCATATATAGGCGAAATCACCCACGGTGTCGGAAAATAGCTTGTCCATCTCCGGAGAGATCCCGGTCATTTGCCGGGTCGCCCCGCCGATGCTCCACACTTCCCACCATTGGCCGATGTCGGCGGTTTCACCCCGTTCTCGCTGGAGGTTCCCCAGGTCGCTCTCCTGCCGGTCGACTTGGGCCTCGCCGCTTTCCGTGGTTCCTTTGCCTTTGAGAGCCCCCGGCGACAGCTTGAATCGCCTCTCGATCAGCGACAAGGGCTCGTGGTGTAACAAGGCCATCCATTGCGCGTCGCCAAAATTGATTGTCTTGGCGTCGGGGTCGGTTACTACGCGATTGACCGACTCATAAAAGCAACCGGTCATTTTCGTGTCGCTGCCCGGCATCGTGTAGGGCCGAGGGAACAACACGCCGCGGCCTTTGATGAGCATCTCGGTGATGGCGTCCTCGGCCGCCTGCTCCAGCCCGCCGTTGGGTTGCTCGCGGGGGGTGTAGCTCAAATACTGCTCCACTAGCTGGCACGTTACCCGCAAGAGGCTCTTCTCCCTCGCGTCCGCCCCCATAAGGTTCCCCACCTCGGAGCGAATCTGGTCGTTCAGGGCTAGCTGTTGCTGGAGGTCCCACGGAATCGGTTGCCCGGCCTGCGACATCTGGCTCGCTTGCTCTTCCGCCTGATTGAGCGATTCGATCAGATCGGGAGAAACCCCCATGGCCTCGACGACCGCCTCCTCGGGAAACTCTATCGCCTTGTACGGCCGGCACGCCCGGACCGGGTTGCGGTGATATAGCACCGGCCCGAAGACGGCCACTAGCTCGAACGCCTTATTCAGAGAGATCTTGAATTTAGGGTTAAGGCTCCCCTTCATGAAACGCCGGCGATACTCATCCTCCCACATGAACCCCAACGACCCGGCAAAAAAGGCCATGCACTGGTCGGCAACATCCTGCCAGGCCTTGCGGTGTTCGACGGCCCGGCGGATTCGCCCCTGCCATCCGGTCACCAGCGGCCTGAGAAGTTCAGCGGCTGAAGTATCGCTTACCACGTTATCTGCCTGCTTCCTGGCTTTTATTGATTCGCCTTCACTCGCGCGCCCTGTGACACACTGAGCGGCGGTGATGTGCTAGCCGCTACGTCGGGCGGCTTCCCGCCCACGAAGTCCCAAACGCCGTTGTCGACGGCATGTTGGGGGAATTGTTCTAGGGACGGATCGTCGCGATGCCGCACGCCTTGTGCGAACTCCAAACGCCGCCCGTTTTTCAGGATGACCGACACATCCAGAACGCCGCCCGGGTTACTGCCGGTAACGATTGCCGCCCGGGGCTCGCGGTTGGTGTCGCCGCGAGGATACCACCAGCACAGCTCGGCAATCATGGGCTGGAGAGATGAAATGCGGGCCGCCTTGTCTTTGCTCACGGGATGGTCCCTTCGGGGTTAAGTGTTTAATAATATCGTTCCGGCACCCTCGGGAGGGGCGCCCGCCTGTAAAAAGACCGTCCTGGACGCCTGGGGTGTTTCTCCTACGATTTTTCGCCAGGCTGCCAGCACGGGGCTTTGGTCGTATTCCGTCAATTCGTGGTATACGTACACCGGGCCGTAGGCCACTAGATAAGCCAAGGTGTCCATGAGGTGGTTATTGCGGTCGACCACGTCCTCTCGAACGTCGTCCTTCGTCACGCGTTTTTTATAGAGCCCGAATTCCCGCTGCATAGCCGTGGTGCGATGTGCAATCAGTCGGATTGTGGGAGTGCCATCGTCGCCCGGGCCAAGGGCTTCTTGCACCAGCAGGTTTCGGGCTGCTATCTGGTCGCTGCCCTGGGCGAAGCCGTGCCCCGTCAAGCGGCTGGCCAGTCCGTACTTCCGAAAAGCGTCGCTGTAAATCCGGTCGATCCGCTTGCCGGCCCCGATGGTGGTTTGCCGGCCGGCTCGATGGTCGATCACAAAGGCTTCAAACCGCCGCCCCGCTACCCGGGCGGCAACTTCGGCAGCCAGTTCCATCGCGTTGATCCTCGGCCGATAAACCTCGTCGAAAATCACCAGCCGGCGGCCGAATTCACTCGGCGGCGGAACGGCGGCCATCGCGACCGCCGGTTGCGTGTGCCCCGGGTCCAGCGCCAGATAGTGAGTCCACTCTGTCGGGATCTCATAGTTTGCCTGTTCCAGGAAGCTCTCTAGCCGGTCCGGCTCTCGCTGGGACGGCAAGCAGTGCGTGTCAACGCTGAATGAGGGAAAGACCAGTACAGTGTCCGTGGTAAACTCGCCCAAGTCACGGCTGCGAGCCACCGCGGCCCCCGCCTCTCGCCAGGCGGCCAACCGTTTCCGTTTGGCCGCCGCCGGGATGTAGGGATTGTCGGAAAACCTCAGCACAACCTCCCACACGTCGGGATTCTCTTGGCCGCGTTGGTCGTGCGCCCGCTTGCTCATTCGGACCAGGGCGTCGTTGGCCGAGTGTGGCCACGCCGACCAAATCAGCCGGCCGTCAAAGTCCGACAGCCGAGACAGCCATTCGTCGACGTGCCCCGGGATCTTGATGTCTTCGTCGATCCAGATCAGGTGGACCGCATCACCCTGGCCGGCTTCGCCGCCCGACGCGAAGGCGTGGATCTCGGCGCCGTTCTTCAACCGGATCACGCTGAAGACCTGCTCTTTTTTGTTCTCCCAGGCACACCCGTCGGCACTAACCAGCCGCTCCGGGATCAGCGGGGGGGAAGGCTTGGTCTCAGCCTGGCGGGCCGCGTCGTCCGCTTCCCACGGCCGCCATTCCCTCAAGAGACCGGTCTCCCGGTCCTTGATGACTCGGTATAGCCCCTTGCAAAACAGCTTGCGGTAGATTCGAGCGATATGCTTCTCGTCGTAGCCGACCACCCAGATCACCAGCGGCTCGCGGGGATACTGGAACGGCAGCTCTTTGCCGTCCGGCCCGATTATCGGGACTCCCAGGGCGGCACTGGCTACCTCGGCCGCCGCGCATCCAGTCTTCCCGCTTCGCACGCCGCCCCGAATAATCCGCTCGGTAGCAGCGCTCAAGTGGAACGGCAGTTGACTCCGCATCGGCCGATAGAGCCTCAAGCCCTCCTCTTGCCGCCTGTGCAATTCAGCCAGGGCCCGGCGGAATTCGCCGGCGTCGTGGATCTCGTATCCCCCGTTTGCCCTAGTCATTGAATCCGTTCCCTCGCCACTCCCTCGCTATGCACACTCGGCGATTTCCGCTTCACCGTCTTCCGGCGCCCTTACCACCGACAGGGCGAAGCTGGTGATTGCCTCCTCAAGTTCCTGTTCCGTGGCCGTCTCCAAGGGAATTCGCTCCCGCTGTTCCGTGGCCGCGGCGACGTGCATCTTGTAGATCGTGTAGCAGCTATCGAGCACCGTCTTCGAGCCCGGTTTCTCGGTGGCCGCCGTCTGGATTTGCTGGTGCCAGAACTGGCAAAACTCCGGCAACCCTTTGAATTTGTCCAGCATTTCATTGCAAAATTCGCTCAAGTCGGCCGGCTTGGTCGTCTGCCGATTGGCCCGAGCGACCAGACCCCGCAAACCGGCAGCCAGGTCTCTCTGTCGCCGATGGTCTGGGTTGTGCCGCTCGCACTCCCGGCAGATCTCCCGGGGATAACCCCGGGGATCGTCCCGGAACGCCTCGCGAGGCTGAACCACATGACAGCGGTTGCACTCCCGCGGCGGGTCGGGGCCGAAGTCAATGGTGACGCCGGCTTCTTCAAACGGATGCGTGGAACTGTCGCTAGACATCGGGCGACCTCTAC
>DATLAN010000138.1:0-12103 GCA_035527455.1 Thermoguttaceae bacterium | reverse complement strand
TCCGTACCGACAAGCAAGGCAATCTGTTGGGCGTTGGCTCTGCCGCGATACGCTCGCACTTCAATGGGATACTGTCTTTCCACCCACTGCTTTGCCGAGCCGCGACCGGCCGGATGCACCTTGAAGCGCATCTCGCGGCGTTGAAACTTCAATAGCAGAAGGACTTCGCGGGCAAAACGTTCCAGAGATTGATCTTCAACGAGCACGGTTACCCTTACGCCCCTTCTTCGTGCCATGGCTCACTCCCATCCCCTCGCAACAATCTCCGACGCTTTGACCGCATCGTCCCCGGTCCACTCGAACGGCTTCGTTCGAACGGGCCCGGCGTCTTCACGGAAGAATTGCAACCCGTGATCAGCCGCCAGGTAATCGATTAGCTCGGGATGGTGAGAAATCAACAGGCACTGGCAACTCTCGTCGTGTACCCGGTCGGAAAGTCGGGTCAGCCACGGCTGAATCTCCCGCAGCGCGACGAAGTTGTCCGGTTCATCCACGCACAGTGTTGTGTCCGGACCGACGGCTGCGTACAGCACGGTAAACAGTGCAACGAGACAGCGTTGGCCTTCGGACAATTCGTTGAACGAGAGTGTGAAACGATTGGTCGATTTCGTCGCGGAGTCCTCGGAGAAATCGAACTCGAACTTCAGGACTCGCGACGTCTCGCCGGCCCGCTCCAGCCTGAAGCCTTGGAAGCCCTCGATAGCGTCTTCCCGGAGGCAGTCACGCAAGCCGGTTCCCGTGTCCACGGATTCTTGCAACAAATGCCGCAGCCACGACACAAGATTTCTCAGATGCCGATCCGGCTTTTCCACTTCGGCCTCACTTTGGTGCTCCATCCCCAACGGGTCGGGTGCGAAAACGTAGACTCGCACCATGCGGTCGCGAAACCACACAAGACGTTGGTTGTCGGGCCGCTCTGGAATCGTGGGAATAGCAGATCGCGACCAATCGAATGGAAACTTCGGACCGGGTAATCCATCGTTGTGGAAGAGATGCGCATCCGACCCGTCGAATTCATACAACGTGAGTTGGTCGAACTGAAGCCGCTCAGTCTTGATACGGCTCCTCTGCTTGCCTCGCTCGTGCTCGACGATCAATCGATAGCGGTATCGGCCGCCGTTTCCGGTCAATTCAAGTTCGACGGTCTGCTCAGAGCGTGTGTCCCAGGCAGTGAGCGTGCTGGTGGGAAAGGCCTCAGTTGTTGGGCGTCCCGTGACGACGAACTCACGCAACGTCTCCAAGACGCGAAAGACCGTCGTCTTCCCTGTCCCATTCCTGCCAAGCACTAGCTGCAGCGCTTTCGGCTGCCATTCGAAGTTCACAAAGCACTTGTAGTTATCCAGATAGAGCCGCTCGATCATCGGCTTGTCCTTCTCTTCGTTTGTCGAGATTTGGCACGCCATCTGCGGCCACGTCACCCGAGATAGCTTAGCTTCACGAGACCAAGAATATCAATTCTCGTGACCATGGAAACAGCCGTCAATCGCCCCCCCCACAACGGTGTGCCTGCCGGCAACCTCGTGCGGTTCCGCGGCCTTCTTCTCAATTGTTCGCTCGGCCCATTTACATTCTACGCTTCATCCTTGGCTTCCGCCTCTTCTTCCGTTTCCACGTCGGAGTGCATCCAGCGGGTCAACAGCGGCGCAAGGGCGAAGCAGATCAGCCCCGAGGCGATGGCCGTCAGCGCAATCGTGCCGAAGACGTCCCCGTACAAGTTGACGGTTTCGCTGGGCGGCGGGATCACCTGCTCGCCTTCCTCTCCGTGCGACACGCCGGTAAAGGTGGCGATGATGCCGGCAAGGTAGTTCGAGAAGGCGGTGGCCAGGAACCAGGCCCCCATCACCGTGCTGACGATCCGGCCCGGCGAAAGCTTGGTGACCATGGCCAATCCGACGGGCGAGAGGCACAGTTCGCCGGTGGTCTGCAGCAGATAGCCGAACAACAGCCAGTACATCGCGACCATGCCGCGTTCGTCGGCCATTTGGGCCCCGTACCAAAAGGCACCGAATGCCAAACCGAGCTGAACCAGGCCCAGTGCGAACTTGACCGGTGTGCTGGGTTCCAAGCCCCACGTCTCCAGGAAGGCCCACAGCGCGCTGAAAACCAGGCCGAAGAGGATAATGAAGATGGGGTTGGCGGCTTGAAACACGGAAGCGGGAATCTCGGCGCTGCCCACTCCCATGTCGAGGTGCTCTTTCGTCACGGTCCAGGTGAGCACCTTATCTTCGTCGGTGGCTTCGTCTCGTTTGGCCTCGTCACGGAGAATCGACAGGTGGGTCATCGTGAAGATCTTGTCGTCGTTCTGGATCGTACCGGTGGCCTTGCTGCGGTCGCCCAACTCGTAATCTGCGCCCGAGGCGACGGTCAGCACGACCGTCTCGTCCTCTTCCAGCTTTTCGTCGGGCTCCGGGATAATCGTCACGGTGGCTTCCGAGGCCCCTGCCGGGATCGTCACCGTTGCCGAACTCTTGGCGAACGAATCGGCTCCCTTCTGGGTGTAGTCCGTCTTCTCCTTATCCTTCTTGGCGTCCTTCTCGGCATCCTTATCCTTGTCGTCCTTGTCGTCCTTGTCGTCCTTGTCCTCCTTGACGAACGTGGCCGTGCCGGAGACCTCGAAGCGTACCGTCAACGCTTCCTCCGTCTCGCCGGTCCGTTCGAAGGTGTAGACCAGGGCCGGGACAGCGTCGTCTGGGGTAGAGCTTTCGCCTTCAGAAGTCGGCTGGCCGTCCTTTGGCGCGGGGTCGCCTTCCAAAACCTTCTTCGGAGCAACCCGCACCGAGACGGTCGTTTCATCGTCGTCGCCGTCGGTTTTCTTTTCCAGTTTCTTCATCGCCGCCTCGATCTGGCCGACGGCGTCGGCAATCCGTGAAACCGAGGACTCGCCGTCTTCCGCTTTCTTCTCCTTTTTCTCCTTCTCGGCCTCTTGGCGAGCCTTGGCACGCCGGACTCGCTCGAACACTTCCTCGTCGCACTTCCAACCCAGTTGTTCCTGCGACAGCAGCGGCAAGTCCTTGAGTTTCTCGTCGTCCGTTTTCAGCGGGATGCGGAACTCCATGGAGAACTCGTTGACGGTTTCGAAGTCGGCTTCCGTGATTACGCGATCTTCCTCCACGCGATCGATATTGCGGTCGGTGAAGTTGTTGACCGAACTGCCGGCCTGTTCGAAGAAGGCCCAGAAGAGCATGGAGAAGAACATCAGGATCAGCACGACGTACATCCGCTGGCGTTCGATCTTGCTCGACCGCAGGGCCTCGCGGATCAGCGATCCGAACGCCAACACGCCGAGCACCAACAAGAGCGAGCCGGCGACTTCGTTGCGCTGAACGAGCAATACGAACGTCGGAATGGCCCCGGCCACACAGACGAACACGGCGTAGCGGGCGGAAACCCACGGCAGGACGATCGCCGCCGCCGCCACCCCGGCGAGCATCCACCCCTCCAAGGACGATGGCTCCGCCACGAGTTGCAGCGCGAGAATGCCCGCGACGATCGCCAGGTAATACGTCACCGCGTTCTCCCGCAACTGCGGAAAGGCAGGACTTGCCAGACGTTCTTCGGACGGCGGGTTGCCGGCATCCTCGGGCAGGCCCCCGCGCCCTAACGCTACGAAGGAGATGAAACCGGCGGCCGCCAACGCTATCGACAAAAGGATACACACCCCAAGCTGGAGCAAGGTGTCTTGCAGGAAGGGCATGGCAACCGCCGAGGCGATCGCACCGCCGAGGATCAACGACTGGGTGAGACGCGTCGGGGCCACGAACACGGCGACCCCCAGAAGCATCCCTACGGTGGCTAGGCCGAACCCGTAGTGCCAACCGTAGGTCTCGCCCACGTAGCCGCAGATCACCGGCGACATGGCGGCTCCCAGGTTGATCCCCATGTAGAAAATGGTGAAGCCCGCGTCCTTCTTGGCGCTGCCCTTGGGATAAAGCCCGCCGACGATCGTCGAGATGTTCGGCTTGAAGAAGCCGTTCCCGCAAATCAGCAACGCCAGCGCAATGAAGAAGACCGTCTCGTTCTCCACGGTCATCGCCAGGTGCCCGGCGGCCATCAGCAAGCCGCCCAGCACGACGGCCTGGCGCCGGCCGAGCAAGCGGTCGGCCAGCATCCCGCCGATGAACGGCGTGGCGTAGACCAGCGCCGTGTACGCCCCGTAGACGCCGTACGCGTCGTTGTCGTTGTAACCGAGAAATCCCTTGATCATGTAGAAGACCAAGAGGGCACGCATCCCGTAGTACGAGAATCGCTCCCACATCTCGGCGAAGAAGAGGGTGAACAAACCGGTGGGATGACCGAACAGGGTCTCCGACTGGGGATGGTCTTGAACGTTGCTTGTGGACATGGAAGCTGCTCTGCTGTGCGGCTCGGCCCGACGAGTGAGCACCGGGCTTATTTCGGTTCACAAAAGTCAATATTCTATGCCGTATGCGCGGAGACTGTCAACTTCCCGCCGCATGGGTCGAAACGGGGGATGGCTACCGGGCAATCATTTCCCGGCCCCGTTGAAACCACGCAGCGGAATCGAGCGGCGGACCCTCTCGGGGGACGTGACGACATTCAGACTGGCCATAGTTGCAGCATAGTGGGGGCCATCACTGTCTGGGCGACAAATCCATCCGGGTTATTGCCAACGGACCATCCGGTAACGAATATGCTATCGAGCGCCGGTGACACACCAACCCGGTACAATCGCCCCCCCGAAAAACGATTGGACCTTGGCGCTCGACGGAACCTACCACCGGGCGCGGTGTTTGATGTTAGCGGCGGTTCGGCCGGTACCGCCTTGAACTGCGTGTGTTTTGCCTACCTTTTGCCGGCCGGGTGTTTGTAGTTCCCCCCTTTTTTCCCTTTTCGTAGAGGAGTTCTGCAATGTCGAGACTGTTGATGAGTGCGGCCCTGGCTCTGTTGTTCGTCGTTGGTACGACCTTGGCGCAAGACGGCGACAAGAAGAAGGAAGGGCCGGAGAAGCCGAAGAAGAGCATCGAAGACGTCTTCAAGGCCAAGGACAAGAACGGCGACGGCAAGTTGTCGTTCGACGAAATCAAGGGCAAGATCGACAAGCCCGAGGCGCTCGATAAGCTCGAGCTGAAGTTCAAGGCCCTGGACAAGAACGGCGACAAGGCGTTGACCTTGGAAGAGTTCACGGCCAAGCCGGAGCGGACCAAGAAGCCGGCAGGCGAGAAACCGGAGAAGAAGCCGGGCGAGAAACGAGAGAAGAAGGCCGAAAAGTAGCGGCGTCCTCAGCAATCGCAGAAAGCCCCGGCCCGCCGGAAAGCATTCATCATACGAGAAGGCCGTGGCGGACCGGGGCCGAGCGAGCGTGGGAGGAGGTTGGTTGTTTTTCCGTTTCCCTTGCATCTGAAGGAGCGTCGGAATGTTGAGAATCACGTTGAGCTTGATGTTGGCACTCTGCCTGGGAGTCGGCTTTGCCTTTGCGGACGATGGCGCGAAGCCCGCCGAGAAGAAGCTGGCCTGTCTCGCGGCAGCGGCGAAAACGGCCGAGAAGCAGCCCTGCGGTCCGGCCGCGGCGAAACAGCCCGCCGAAGCCAAGAAGGCCGTCGAGGCCAAGAAAGTCGTCGAGGCGAAGAAGCCCGTCGAGGTCAAGAAGCCGGCTACCCCGTCGGCCGACGCCGCCAAACGGGCCGCCGCCCGCAAAGAGGCCGAAGCCCGGTTTGCCGAGTCGCTCAGGAAGCTGCCGCCGATGGCCAGAAGCGCCTACTTCGCCAGGAAGCGGGCCTACGAGGCCAAAGGGCAAGCCGCCATGGCCGAACGCGACGTCGAGCGGGCGAAAGCCGCCGTAGGGTTCGCCGAGCAACGGCTGGTCGAGGTCACGAAGCGGGTCGCCGAGGCCGAGAAGTCCGCCGCCGAGGCGGCCGCGAAGGCCCTGGCCGAGCGAGAACAAATGCTCGCCAAGCGGAAGGCCGACTACGAGGCCAAGCAGAAGGCCGATGCGGCCAAGCGGAAGGCCGAACTCGAGAAACGGGCCGCCGAGGCCAAGCGGGCTGCCGAGGCCAAGAAGCGGGCCGAGGCGCCGAAGAAGGTCGAGCCGCCGAAGAAGGTCGAGCCGCCGAAGAAACCCGCCGAGAAATAGCCTCCGCGGTGCTCGGCCCGCGATTCAGTCCGGACGATGACGGACGAAAACCTACCAGGGCGGAAAGAGGGGACTGTCGTACGGCCCTCGCTTCCGCCCTGGTTGTGTTCTTGCAGGGAGTAGGCTTCTCGCGTCGTAAGTCGTTTCTAGAAAAAGACTTGCATCGGCAGATCGGTCCTGGAAAGGGTCTCCCGACGCATTTGCAGTTGCTGGAACGCCCCGATTGCGGCATATAATGGGGAATCAGGCGAATTGTGCGGCCCTGATCCGCCCCCCCCATCATGAAGGGAGCCGCTGCGTGCAGCGATTCATGCTGAAGTCGAAAATCCACCGGGCCACGTTGACGGGCACGGAGTTGGACTACGAAGGCAGCATCGCGGTCGATCGGGACCTGCTCGAAGCGGCCGACATCTTGCCCGGCGAACAGGTCCACGTCTTGAATCTCAACAACGCCCAGCGGATCGTCACTTACGCGATCGAGGCCCCGCGGGGATCGGGCACCATGTTGCTGAACGGTCCTGCAGCCCGGCTTGGCGCGGTCGGCGACCTGGTCATCGTGCTCACTTACTGCACCGTCTCCGAGGAAGAGGCCCGAACGATCCGACCGACGGTCGTTCAGGTCGATGGGAAGAATCGCGTGCGGGGATAGTGGAGAGTGGTGAGTGGAGAGTGAGCGCGGCTTGGGGAAAATGAAACGCCCCCGCACTGCGTTGCGGGGGGATCGGGTGAGTGGCGAGTAGTAAGTGATTCGTCGGCGCGGCGTAGAGTCACGCAGCGCGCCAAGCCACTCCTTTTCCAGCTCCCCCCGCAACGCAGTGCGGGGGCGTTTCCCCACTACCCGCTACCCACTACATCCACCTCCGCGTGTTTCGTGCGAATGGCTTTCGCTTGAACTTCCATTTCCTTTGAGCGTTGGGGGTCCTTTTCGGCGAGCAACGGCCCGAGGGTCTCCAGGGTGGCGGCCAGGTCGGGGTGATAGGGGACCAGGGCCTTCTGCTGGATCTTCAGCGATTCTTCCAGGCAGTCGGCTGCCCGGGACTTCTCGTTCTCGCCTTGACGAAGGTAGAGTGTTGCCAGATCGAACCAGAGGCGGGCGACCTCGGGATGGTCGTCGCCGAAGAATTTTTTGGCGATGCCGATGGCCTTCTTGTAGTCTTGGGCGCCCTGCTCGAACGTGTAGGGGCTGTTCTTCAACGCGGCCAGGTTGCCCAAGGTTCGGGCCACGTCGGGATGTTCCTTGCCGAGCGTCTTTTCGTAGATTCCGAGCGCTTTTTCCAAGTCGTCCGGCAGCGTGTATCGCCCGCGCTCGATCTTCACTCTGGTACGAAGATTCAGCGCTTCCGCCGCACTGGGGTGTTCCTCGCCCAGCGTTCGTTGGCAGAGATCCAGCACCTGCTGGCAGAGTTTTTCGGCATCGTCGAGCGTGTTGGCCTGGCCGTGACGGGCCCGGTCCACGTCAAGGCGTGTCCGATGGTTGATCACTTCGGCCAAATAAGGGTGGTTCCTGCCCCAGTACCGTTCGGTGATTGCCTGGGCGCGGACGTAATGGTCTTCAGCCTTGGCGTATCGGGCCTGCCGGGCGTAGATCGTGGCCAGCGAATCGAAAACGGCGGCCACGACCGGATTCTCCTCCCCGAAGGCCTCACGAGCAAACGCCAGGGCTTCTTCGCCGGCGCGTTGTGCCTCCTGATACTGCTCGACGGTTTGGGCCGGCGCCAAGGAAGGCACGAGGCGGGCGCTGCGGCCGACCGCCAGCAGAGGATGGTCGTCCGGCAGGCTTTCGGCACGAATGGCCGAGGCCTTCTCCAGCAGTTCGTTGGCCTCGTCATACCGCGCCTGGATGCAGTAGAGCATGGCCAGATTGCCGAGTCGGGTGGCCAGGTGAGGGTGGTTTCCTCCGGCGCCCTCGGTCCACTTGTCCCACTCGCCGGCGGCCTGCCCGAGGAGTTGTTCTACCGAGGCGTACTTTCCGTGCAACAGGTAGAGGACGGCATGATTGTTGAAGCTGGCCGCCATGAACGGGTGCTTTCGCAGGATGGCGGTCTCGAAGATCTCTCGGGCGTAATAACAATCTTCCTCCGCCGCGTCGAACTCCTTACCCAGTCCCAGCAGCACGACGGATCGAAGATGGAGGCAGGCGGCATAGGCCGGATCCTTCTTCCGGGCTTCCTCGGCCTTTTGGGCGAAGGTCTTTACCGCGTCCGAAAGGAGTTGCTCGGCTTTCGTGAAATCGCCCAGCAGCATCCGGGCCACGGCCGCCTGACACAAGAGCGTCGGGTCTTCGGGCTTCTCCTTCAAGGCCTTGTCGTACCAGTCGGCCGCGTCGGTGAACCGGCCGGCGTACAGTTCGTTTTGACCGCGCACCGTGCAGATCTCCGCCGGCGGGAGGTCGCCGGTTTGCTCGGCGGTTTGCAGCAGGGCTCGTGCGTCCTGGAATCGGCCCTCGGCCATGGCTTTGCGAGCCAGTTCGCAGGGGCCGGCGTCGCGATCGACCCGCGCGGCCAGTTCCACGGCGCGCGGCGGAATGATCGGTGGTTGGAGCACCGCCGTGTAGGTATTGGGCATCACCAGCACCACCGCCAGGATCTCTTCGGTCAGCGGCACGCTGAGGTCCTCGAACACGACCTGCCGGACAGCCACGGGCGTCCAAGGACTCATCCACCAAGCGCCCACCAAGACGAATACGGCGCAACCCGCCAGCGTCCGCGTTTGGATTTCGCCGATCACCGGCAGTTTGACGGTCTCGCCTTCGGCGTGGGCCATGCGCAGCACCCTGCCGAAATCGAGGTGCTGACCGCGCCGCACGCGGGCGCCCATTTCGTCGGGCAGTTCGGATTGGCGCGCGGTCAGCGCGATCGTCAACGCCGCCAGTGCCGCACACGTCAGGCCCAACAAACGCTGACCCAGCCACGGCAAGCCGTCCGGAAGTGCCTTGTAAGCCGCCAGCGCGCAACCGGCCACGACCACCAGGGTGACCACGGCGGCGATGATCCACTTTCGGGCGAAACGAGAAGAGGCGGAACGATTCGAGCCAGACGGTCCCTGCGATCCGGCCCGGCCTGGCGTAGTCTTCTGCTTGGCCATCACTTGTCTGGGGCACCCCGATGCGATGCAAAGACTGCAAACAGCCTCCCATTGTAACACGGCCGTCGGCCCATCGCAAACCGGCGCCCCCGTGCTAGACTTTCTAACCCGGAACGTTCGCAGTGGCCGTCTCGCTCCGCGAGACGTGGCTTCATCTCGCGGAGCGAGATGGCTACTATTTTCAGCGCGATCCGGTCATAACGATCGTAACGATTGCAGGGACCAAGCGTGGAACCGTTTCCGATCCCCACGTCCGTGATCTTCCAGCAGTTGGGCATCGCCGTGCTGCTGGGGCTGCTGGTGGGCTTGCAGCGCGAACGCGCGGCCGGCCGGATGGCGGGGATGCGCACCTTCCCGCTGATCACCGTGCTGGGAACCGTCTCGGCGCTGTTGGGCCTGCAATTCGGCGGTTGGGTCGTGGCCGCGGGTCTGCTGGGCATCATTGCCGTACAGAGCGTCGCCCATCTGCTGAGAATACGCCAGCCGGACCCGACGCTGGGAACCACCACCGACGTGGCCATGTTGTTGATGTTCGCCGTGGGCGCCCTCTTGGTCGTCTGTCCGATGCCGGTGGCTATTGCGGTGGGTGGAGGGGTGGCCGTGCTCTTGCAGTTCAAGCCGGAGTTGCACGGCTTCGTCGAGCGGTTGGGGGACCGGGACGTCAGGGCCATCATGCAATTCGTCCTGATCACCTGCATCATCCTGCCCGTGCTCCCCAATCGCACCTATGGTCCCCTGGAGGTGTTCAACCCGTTCGAAACCTGGCTGATGGTGGTGCTGATCGTCGGCATGAGCCTGGGTGGGTACATCGTCTACAAATTCCTCGGCCGCAATGCGGGCATACTCCTGGGCGGCGTTTTGGGGGGAGTCATCTCGAGCACGGCAACCACCGTAAGCTACTCCCGCCGGGCCGGAGGCGACTTGCTTCACCTTCGCACGGCCGCGATCGTGATCCTGATCGCCTCGACGGTGGTTTACGCGCGAGTGCTCACCGAGATCGCCGTGGTGGCGCCCGACTTCCTTCGCACCGCGGCCTTCCCTGTAGCGATGCTCATGGTGTTGACCTTGTTGCCGGCGATGGCGGTCTGGTTCCGGGTCCGCCGACAGCCGGCCGAGATGCCCGAGCAAGAGAACCCGACCCAGTTGAAGTCGGCGGTCGTGTTCGGGCTGATGTACGCGTTGGTGCTGTTCGCCCTGGCGGCGGCCGAGCGATACGTCGGCGGTGAGGGCCTGTATGCGGTCGCTTTGCTCTCCGGCCTGACCGACATGGACGCCATCACGCTCTCGACCGCCCGAATGTCCCGGACCGATCCGGCCATCGCCGCCGACGGTTGGCGACTGATCGTGGCCGCCGCGATGGCCAATCTGGGTTTCAAGTCGGGACTGGCCGGGATGCTGGGCGGGTGGCGATTGCTGGTGCGGATTGCGATTCTGTTCGCGATTCCGGCGATCGGCGGCGCCGCACTGCTTCTGTTCTGGCCGGTGGTGGGGTAGGGACCGTACGAAAAGCGACTGTCCGACACAGAGTTACGCTTGTTCCAGCGCCCGCTAAACGTTGTCAGTTGAAACTGGCGAAACCCGCTCCCTCACGGACTGGTTTCGGCCGGCAGGGGCAGCCGCGTGGGACGCAGCACGATCACGGTTTTCGTCTGCTGGGTGCCGCCGGCCGTTTGCCATTGGAGCTTCAGCGGGCCCTGGGAGTGGGGCTGGACGACGTCGGGCACGGCGTCGCCGTCGAAATCGGCGATCGCGCAAGGCCCAGGCGGCCCGCCCTCCAGGCGAAGGATTACCAGCGACTGATAGACCAGATCGACCGGCGTGTAGTGCGGATTGATCAGGGCCAGGGCACCGGACGAGAGTATCCCAACGACGAGGAAGACGGCCGCCGCAAACCCCAGCGCTCGGACCATCAGATTGGTGCGCAGCCACCGTTGCATCGGGAGTTCCTTTCGGTTCGGTCCACGTTCACGGGCGGGAACGGCGGGATGGGCAAGACCTGATTATAGTGTCCGGGGAGAAGTCGGAGCAAGAATAGCGGATCAAGCTCGCGCGCCGTCGACGATCACTTTCCCATCCGGCTCGACGACCACCCGGTCGCCGTCGCGGATCGAGAAGAAGGCGTCTTCATCGAGGACCACGATGGGCACGGTGCGGTGATAGAGTTCGTCGGCCACGATGGCGCCCAGGGCCAGGATGGAATCGGTCTTCAGGTTGATGATGGCGGCCGGGGCGGTGCCGGCCTTGATGCTCTCCAACAGCACGGCGCTGCCGGTGCTCGATCCCTTGCCCCGGGGAAAGACGAACACGCGAGAGGTCACCACGGCCCCGCATCGTTCGTGCCGCCGATCGATGATTTCGCCCGACCGCGCGCTCAACCCGCCCCAGAAGCTCAGCGGCTCCTTCGAGACCAGCGCGATCCCCTCGGCCGATCCGGCGATGACGGGTTTTCCGGCGAAGACTCTCTTCATGGTTGGGCTCTTCGAGGCGGTTTCGATATCCTATCATGATGGGCAAAGACCGAAGACTCCAGCAAAACCGATTTCACGGCGATTGTCAAGAATCCCGCCGGATGTTCCGGTCGGCACGCCCCTTGTGGAACGCGAGGCGCCGCCACGGTATCATGGACAGTGCGTTAAACGACGATCGGGGTCAAGCCGACGGTTGAGGGGGTTCTCGCATGAAAACGAACACTTGCAGCGTAACGCGACGGAACCAAGAGCAAAGTAGCCGTCTCGCTCCGCGAGACGTGGCTTTCGCTCGTGAAGACATGGCTTCATCTCGCGGAGCGAGATGGCTACTATGGCTGCGCCGAATGACCTGGGTGTGCCTGGTCGCCTTGATTTCAGCGATTGCCCTCCACGCCCGGGCGGCCGACTACTTCGTGGCCCCCGACGGGGCCGACGGATCGGGCGACGGCTCGATGGCCCG
>DATLAN010000137.1:0-8366 GCA_035527455.1 Thermoguttaceae bacterium | reverse complement strand
CGATCGGCCGTCAGCCGGACCCATTGGCCGGGCAAGTCGTCCGGAAAGACGTGCTGCGCGTATCCGCCGGGCGGAACGGTGATCGTTTTGTAGGCAGTCCACCGGCCGTCGCCCTGCCGGTCGATCTCCAGCGTGAAGGTGGTCTCGCCCGACGAAGCGCCCGACGAAGCGACCGATTTCGGCCGCACGACCTCAGCCTGGAGTTCGCCGGCAAGGTTCGATACGCCAAGCTGCTTCCCGCCAGGCGAAACCTCTTCCAGGAAGCAGATGTGCGGCACGCCGTAGTCCTGCAACTCGTTGTGCCCGTCGTGCCCGGGAATCTCGACCGTCCCCTTCGCAAACGGCTTCCTGTAAACCGTATCCGTATAGAGCCCGGTGTGTTTCCAGCGGAGTTGCATGTCCGTCTTTTCCCATCCCTCGGGCATGCTCGGACTTCCCCGGTCGTGAACGGCCGCGTAGACGAGGATGTCCTGATCGACCGCGAAGGAATAGCCGGGAGCGGGCCGCTCCATCGAACCGCGGGCGATCGTGACTGCGTCGAGTCCGGCCAGCAGCGGCGGCAAGTCGACGATCTCGAACGCGCCGGTGCACCGGGCCATGCCTGAAGCACTGCCGCCTTGCACGATGTGCAGCGTGCGATTGGTGAAACCGCCGATCAAGAACGGCTCGCAGGGCACGCCGGCGGTGATTTCGTCCTCCAGCCACGGGCCGCCCCATCCGGCCGGTTTACCCCATTGCTTCAGTTCCTCCAACGAAGTGAAGCAGAGGTTCGACTGCGGCTGGCCGCCGGTCCGATGGCGGTGTCCCATGGACGAGTTCTGATCGCCGGCCAGCACGAGCCGATCCTGCCAGGCGCAGAAATCGGGCGTCATCCGCAGGTGATAGGCCCAGGGCTCGAGGCCGGCGGTGTTGCCCGGCGCGAAGGCCGACGGGAACCGGTAGTACAGCCCGTGCATGTCCAGCAGCCATTGTCCCGGCTGGGCCTCGCGGATCCGCGGCCACTCGGTACACCAGGCGTGGTCGTAGGCCGACGAACCTTTCGGCAGGCGATACGTGGTCCACGAACCGTCGCCAAGCACGGCCAGCAGGACCGAACGTTTGTCCCAGCCGATCGAGTACAGGGGGCCGTTGTCGTCGGGGATTGCTTCTACGCCGGCGGCGGTGGTCACGTCGCAGAAGGCGGTGCGATGGATGATGGTCCAATGCTCGCCGTCCCACGAGGCCAGGCGACCTTCGCCCGAGCCGCGCCGCGAGTCGCCGGCGTCGTAGCTGTTGTTGGCCACCACGTATCTGCCCTGCGCGGTGTACGCACCTTTGAAATGGGCGTTGCCGCGGATGCCCAGTTCCGTTCGGGCGTCGCCCAGCAGCGTGGTTTCCAGCGTGTTCACGTCGCATTCGTAATACTTCCCTTCCATCGCCTGGACGTAGACCTTGTTGGCCGGGTCCTTCAAGTGCCGGGCGATCGCCGTGACGCGTTCGCTCTGGGCGAGGCGCTCGAACACGCGGACGTTGCCTTTCGAGTCGATCGCGTACGGGCCGATGATCAACTGGTTCGACTCGCGGTGGATCATTCGTCCGGCGTGCGTGCCCACGATGCTCTCCGGCCGGCGGCGGAACTGCAAGTCCGGCGTGATCTCGTGCAGGCCCACCCGCGCCCCGCTCTTGTGGGCGACGTACGAGACGTACCAGAGCCGGTCGGCCCAGGGGACCACGGCGCCGATGCCCGCCTCGGAGTACGAGTCGGACAAGGCGGCCAGGTGCGGGTAGATGCCGCTGAACTGGGGCGGCGGAGCGGGCGGGGGCGTTTCAGCCGCTTGGGTCGAAAGGGTCCCTTGCAGCAGCAGGCACGCCGTCAGCAGGCACGAGCAGATCGGCAATCGGTTTCTTGGTCGCCACATCCCAGCACCTCGTCTCGGTTGAACCAACGAATGTTCGTAGCGTCAAAGTGCAGCGCTATGTCGAGCGATGCATTCATCATTCAGCCGGCGGGCTTGCCCGCCGTGTTGATCGTGGAGTCTGCGAGGAAACACACGGCGGGATCGCCAGCCGCGCCATGCGGTCATCGCACGCACTACCGATCCGCTGACGGTCGAAGCGGCAGCGTTACGTTGTCGCACCAGGCATGCCCGGCGCCGTCGCTTGACTTGAGCAGATAGATCGTCGCTTCCGTCGAGTCGGGGCCCGTCGTGAATTCGATGCTCCGGCGAGTCCAGTCGGTATCCGATGCCCGGAGATGAAATTCCCCGCCGCCATGGTTCCGCACGCCAAGCGCAACGCTCTCGCTCGCGTCCGACACGCGGAACCACGCCGAGAGCGTGTACGTGACATTCGGCGAGAGGCCGGTGATCGCCTGCTGCACGCCGTCTCGTCCCGGACCGAGCCGCAACTCGTATTTCGAGGTCCCGGTCGCATGGGCCTTGTCGCTTCCAACAATCGCATTACCCCATCCGTTGCCGCCAACCAATTCCGCTCGCTCGGCGTTCGTCTTCTCCCATCCCTCCAGCGTGCCGAACTCGAAACAGGCGTTGCGAACGACATTCATCCAATCGATGCGAGGCGGCTCGTTGTAGATATTGTTGAAATACCGCGAGGCAAAGAGATCATTCCGCTTCGAATGGTCGAACGTGCCGACGAGGCCGGTTTGCCGGCAGGTGTTGTTGAACACGAGACAATTGTAGCTCGGGTTGTTGATGCGCGTAGGATCCATCCCGACGTTCCAGATCACATTGTGATGGACGATCGCATTGTGGCTCAGATGGTCGAAATAAATCCCCATCGCGCAATGCTCGGCGTGATTGTCATGCACCAGGTTGTAGCGAAACACGGTGTTGGCGAAGTCCGTGTTGTGGCCGTAAAACATGCCGAGGTCCTTGGTCAGCCAGCCGGCCTCGGAAACGTCGTTGTACTGCAAGAGGCTCTCCATGAGGCCGTGCGTATTGATCAGATCGCGTCCCGCGTGCCGCACCGTGTTGTGGCTGAAGACGATTCGACGGCCGGACAAGACCACGGTCCCTCGCCAAAGCCCGCCATAGCCGCCGTGATGAATGTGACAATTGATGACGCGATTGTCATGCCCCTGCACGCTCACGACGGAACTGGAACTGTAACCGAGATCGCTGCTCAGCAGAAGGATGTCGTGTCCGTGCAGCAGTATGCCCGACTTGCCGTGGACGTCGCTTACGTCAGCATGCGCCACGTATCGCCCCTGGAGCCGATCGAGCACGATGTGCGAGGAATTCTCATCCGTGCGAACGCCCGCGGCGCGAACGCCGATCCCCTCAATGCGGATATGCGAAAGACCACTCAGGTCGATCGCGTCGGATCGGCGTTTCGCCTCGACGGCCAGCGTCTTGATGTCCGCGCCCGTCGGGGGGATGATGAGCAGCCGCTTTTCGGTCGCATCGTAAAACCACTGGCCCGGCGCCCGCAATGAGCTTCGCAACCCCTTGAGGACAAAGAGACTGCCCGCTCTCGGAATGTACCAGTTGCGTTGGGCGTCTTCGAAAGTGAGCGTGTGGGAAGCGGCGTCGTAGCCGGTTACTTCCAACGTCCAGCAGATCCACGCACTGCCGCCGGCGCACCAGAGCCGGGCGTGTTTCCACGCGTCGTCTCCGCCGGGAATCTCCTCGCAAACGAGCGTCGTTTCACTTCCACCGGAGGCGACCGCACGCTTCGGCTGGAAGAGCGGGCTCGCACCCGGCGCCGGCCAGCAAGCCTCGCTCGACATCTGCCCGTTGGCGAAAATCTGATTCTCCTCGCCAAGGCACCACGGCATCGGAGCGGAGAGGACGCCGTCGCCTTCGTCCTTCCAGTCGCTGATTGCGTCCGCGCCGCTGATGACGACCTTCTCGTCTTGCCAGACCGTGAAGGTGATTTCCTCCCCGGGCCGGCCGGAGCGCGCCGGCGCGAGCGTCTCGCGATAGACCCCCTCCCGCAGATAACATGTATCGCCGGGCCCCGCTGAGTTCGCCGCCTTGGCGAGCGTCGCGAAAGGAGCCTCGATCGATCCGGGATTCGAATCCGAGCCGTCGGGACGGACGAAGAACTCCGCCGCTCTGAGACTTGGCGCCGAGCAGGCGACAGCGACGATCACCGACATCAGCTTGCACAACATGTCACGACTCCTCCTGAACGTGGATTTCTCGGAGCAACGGCCTCTCGACATTCGACCCGAGCGAACAAGTCATTGCAACCGTAGAGTCGAATTCATGACGATCTTTCCGACATTTCGCGGCTGCCGCCTGGCTGTTCCCCTCCGATAAGGCGCATCCGGCGGTGATCGGCGGCGGCATCGGCAATCGTTCAATAATACAACCGCCTCCGGCTCGAATCGATTTCGACGCCGGGGGCGGCCTGTTTCTCGCCGGACGACGGTCGCTGTTCGGTGAACTCGCCGAACGTGTGCGGCAGCCGACTGGAATACTCGCGGATCAACTGCCGCATTCGCTCGATCCGGCCCGCCTGACGCGTCCGATCGTACAGGTTCTCCAACTCCGACGGATCGTTGCGCAGGTCGTAGAGCTGGTCCTGATCGAAGTAGAATGGATACCGCTGGTCGGCGTTATAGGTGTGCGTTGCGGCCTCCATCGGCTGGCACCAGTGGTTGAACTTGCGTCCCAGGTCGACCAGTTTCTGAACCTCCGGCAGATAGCGGACGGCGATGTACTTGAAACCGTCTTCGGTGACGACGGCCCGTTCCGTCGTGATCTCGAGGAACAACGACGACCGCTCATACGACGGGTCGCCGATCAGCGCCGCCGTGATATCCCGTCCATCCAGGATCATGTCACCGGGGATGCTTGCGCCGGCCGCGGCGAAAAAAGTCGGCGCGAAATCGAGGTTGGTCACCAATTCGTCGCACACGGCGCCGGCCGGAACAACACCCGGCCAACGTGCGACCATCGGCAGGCGGGCGCCGCCGTCGTAACAGGAAAACTTCGCGACGTTCCCATTGTCGCTGGCGAGAATGACCAGCGTGTTCTCGCGCAGTCCGAGCGCGTCGAGCTTGTCGAGGATCGCGCCAACGCCGTCGTCCAACCAAATCGAACCGGCCGCCTTGTCGAGCAGCCCCGGATTCTTCGCGCCGACCGCACGGGCCCGCTCCATGACGCTCTCTCGCGACGGCATGACGTCGCGGATGTCGATATAGCCCAGCGGCGTTGTCCGCGGATCGGACTGGAGCGACTTCACCGCCGAGGGGCTGTGGACCAGCGTCGGCGCCATGTAGAGGAAGAACGGTCTGTCATGCTTCGCTTCGAGGAACTCCAACGCCGCGGCCGCGACCCACTCCATGTTGTGACGGCCGAGAGCGCGCGGCAACCAATGCGGCTTGCCGGCCGTCGCGCCGTCGACGTTGTTCTGATAGGCCGCTGCCGCGTAGTCGAACCCACAACTCTTGATCGAACGGATCACCTCGTCGTAGTTCTCCGCCAACTGACGAACGACGGCCGGATCGTCCGGCCGCGCCGACTCATCGAAGTTGACGATCCGGCCAAGCTGCCCCTGATGCCACTTGCCGACCATTCCGGTCGCGTAGCCGGCGGACTGCAACACGCGCGCGACGTTATGCGGTTCGCCGACAATGCCCGCCTCCCACCCGATGTTCACCGGCCCGCCCGGCGGGTACTTTCGTCCCTGTTGCCTCGAACTCCGACTTGCGCAGCGTCCGGACAGGACGTTGTAGCGGCTCGGCGCACACACAGCAGAACAGACATAGTACCGCGTGAACTTCATTCCGTCCCGCGCAAGACCATCCATGTGCGGCGTCGGCATCTTCCCGCCGTAACAACCGATTTCGTCCAGATCCTGGTCGTCCGTATAGATCAGCACGATGTTCGGTCGCTCGTCCGCGGACATCCCCGTCGACGCCAGGCCGAACGTCGCACAAGTCAGCGCGGCAAAACACAAAGCACGCAATAGCATGGGAACTCCTCCGTAAGCCGATATTTCCCATTTGGCTTGAGCCTGGAACGTTTTCTAGCTCCTGATGTCGGCGAGTCTAACATCACGCTCTCCCAGAGTCAAACTTGCGAGAATCTTCGCGGCAGTTCGGGGCTGCCGCTCGGCTGTTCGCCTCCGCTGAGGCGCATCCGGCGGGCTTGCCCGCCGTGTTGATCGTGGAGTTTGCGAGGAAACACACGGCGGGCAAGCCCGCCGGCTAAATGCATTCTTGTCGAATGGCCGCTAACTTATCCAACTCGTTTCGATCTGTTCCAGCGTCTTGCCTTTGGTCTCGGGCACGAACCGCCAGACGAACAATACGCTTACCGCGCAGAGAACTCCGTAGATCCAGTAAGGGAACCCCTTGTTGAAATTCTCCACCAGGTACTGGCTTTTCTCCATCATCGTGAAGGTTTGCGTCACGACGTAGTTGGCCAGCCAGAGCAGCACGGTGGCGATGGCCATGGCCCGGCCGCGGATCCGCGTGGGGAATATCTCCGAAAGGATCACCCAGGTCACCGGCCCCACCGAAAGGGCGAAGCACGCGATATAAGTGAGCACGAACACCAGCACCCACCAGGCGGCCTGGTGCCAATAGGCGGCCAATCCGACCGCCAGCAACGAGAGGCCCATGCCCGTGAAACCGATCAGCATCAACGGTTTGCGGCCCACCCGATCGACCGTCCAGATGGCCACGACCGTGAAGGTCAAGTTCACGGCCCCGACCAGGATCGTTTGCCGCAACGCCACGTCGACCTCGGAGCCCATCGACTTGAAGATCTCCGGTGCGTAGTAGAGAAACACGTTGATCCCGGTCACCTGCTGCAACACGGCCAAGGTCACGCCGATCACCAGCACGATGCGCATGCCCGGCTGGAAAAGCTGGGCCAGCGAGCCGCTCTCCCGGGCGATAGCCCCTTCGATTTCTGCCAATTCCGACACGGCGTGGTCTGCACCGCCGACTCGGGTGAGAATCGCCAACGCCTCTTCGCGACGCCCTTGTTTGGCCAACCACCGGGGGCTTTCGGGAACGAAGAACATCAACACCAGAAGCAGCGCGGCCGGCAAGACCTCCGAACCGAACATCCACCGCCAGCCGCGATCCTCGTTCCAGGACACCGTGCCTTGATCGGTCAGATGCACCTCGAGCGGGCTGATCGTGATGTCGTGCTCCTGGAAGAAGTCGACGACCGCCCGGCTCTCGACTCCCTCGGGATGTTCGACCAGAAATTCGCGGACCGCCGATTCATCGACATTGAAGTAGTACTTGGCGATAAGCTTCTCGACGACCCGACTCTCGACCGCCGCCCCGTGCTCGGCCGTGTAACGATCCACCACGGGCCGATCGACCGAGACGCCATACGCGGTGATGAAGTAGTTCACGAAGTAGACGACCAGCATGCCCGAGATGATGGCGAACTGGTTGACCGAGACCATGCGTCCGCGGATCTTCGCCGGCGAGACCTCGGCGATGTACATCGGCGAGGTGATCGAGGCGGCTCCCACGCCCAGACCGCCGATGATGCGGTAGATGATGAACTCGCTGAAGCTGCGTGGAAACGCGGTGCCCAGGGCGGAGATCAGGAACAGGATCGCCGAGAGGCCGAGCACCCTTTTTCGTCCCAGCCGGTCGCTGAGCAGCCCGGCCGCGCCGGCGCCGACGGCGCAGCCGATCAACGCACAGGCGGCCGCCCAGCCCTTCCATAGCTGCGGGTCGAGGTCGAAATGGACTTGCAGGAAGCCGATCGCTCCGGAAATCACCGCGGTGTCGTAGCCGAACAGCAGCCCGCCCAACGCGGCCACCGACGCCAGGACACAGACGTACAACACGCTCCCGCCCTGATTCTTCACGTCGTTCGACACGGGATCACCCTATCGCTGAACGCACCATCATCAAGCGTTTCACCGCGTAACGCGTTACCATCGACCATTTAGCCGCGGGGCTTGCCCGGCGCGTCGCTGCACGATCGAACTCCACTCACGCCCCATGGTATCAGCCGTCCCGGGGGCTTGACAAGGGGGCGAGAGCGAATCGAATTGACGGTTGGTTGGTGATTGAAGCGGTGGGATGGTGGTTGAAGGGAAAGGGGCGTATCGGAGTTGCGTAATACGGACCCCGCCGAACGCAGTCGGCGGGCGTTTCCCACGGATCCCAGCCAATCCCCCATTACTCAGAGTTTGTGAATTCATCGGGATCGACAAAACGTTAATAGTTTCCTACAACGGCGGCATGTCGGATTCGTCTTCTGCCAACTCGTTTTTCAGCCAACGACAGGGCGCCCTGTTTGCCTTGCCGGCGAGGGATGCGATGCCAGATTGCACGGAGGTAGGGGCCGGTGGTGGTACGCCCCGGGTTGTACGCCACGCTGCGGGGAATCGGCAGCGCGCGAGAACTGGATCGGCGTGGCGAACACGGATGGCGACCG
>DATLAN010000136.1:0-10455 GCA_035527455.1 Thermoguttaceae bacterium | reverse complement strand
CGCGGTGGTACCTGGGCGGCAAGCCGTGGGCCGAGTATTGCGTGTTCGACGCGGAGACGGTCTACGGCGTGGCGGCACGCGCCGGCACGAGCACCGACGGCGCGTTCTTCACGCCGGGCGCGGAAGGCTACGAACTGTTCGCGGCCGACGTGTCGTCTTCCAAGAGGCGTTGGTCGCTTCGCGTGCCCGTTCGTATGACGTCGATGGTCTTGGCCGGCCAAACGCTCTTCGCAGCCGGCGCGCCGGACGCGATCGACCCGACCGAAGCCTGGGCCGCCTACGACGGCCGCCGCGGCGGCCACCTCTGGGCCCTATCGGCCGAAGACGGCAAGATCCTGTCCAAATACGACCTCGCCGCCCCGCCGGTGCTCGACGGCATGGCCGTATCCGGCGGCCGACTACTCGTCTCGACCATCGACGGCAAGGTCCTTTGCTACGGCCAGAAGGGCCGATAACGTTATCGAACCGGCGGGAAACCTCAGGCACGAGTTGAAGGGCCGCGAGTCGGACGCTATAATCACTCCGAACGCGGCAAAGGCCCGGAGGGGAAGACATGTCTGGAACCGTGCGCAACCAAGTGTTCATCAGCTACAGCCATCAGGACCGCCAATGGCTGGACCGGGTGCAAACGGCGCTGAAGCCGCTGGTTCGCAACCAAACGATCGACGTGTGGGACGACGGGAGAATCAAGGCCGGCCAGAAGTGGAGGGACGAAATCACGCGGGCGCTGGCGCGAGCGAAGGTTGCCGTTCTGTTGGTCAGTCAGAACTTTCTGGCTTCGGATTTCATCGCCGATGAGGAGCTGCTATCGATCTTGGCAGCAGCGGAAGATGAAGGCCTCACCATCGTTTGGATCCCGGTTACCGCCAGTCTGTACGACGAGACAGACATCGCCAAGTATCAAGCCGCTCACAATCCCGAAAGCCCCTTGGACAGTCTTCCTCCCGCTGAACTGAATCAAGCGCTCGTGGCCATCGCGAAAAAGATCGGGGACGCTGCAAACCCTTAGCGGGCCCGCCGCAGCGCGAACGTGCGCCGGCTGTGGCGGGCCGAGTCGAACCGATAGAACTGAAGGTGTTGCATCCGGATGCCACGCCGCTACGTCACCGACCTCTTCTGCGCCACTTGGAACGGTCGATTGTTGACGGCGAACTTCAGGACTCCCTGCTCGCTCCCGTCGTGCTGGAGGCATTGGATCAGGAGACGGAACTCGGACTGGCGAGTCCGTATGATCCATGGTGGATAACAACCGGAATCCGCCTTAGTGACGAATACTACGTACGCGTTAGACTCAGCGCGGGGCATCGCGATTGGCAGAGAGATTTCGCGCAAACGACGACCCCGATCCTCGTGGGATTGGCTCGATCGCTCGAGCGGTCCGCTGACGCGCAGGCGTTGATCGTGCGGGTCTGCGACGTGTTGGCTGCGCGGCTCCGGCTGCGGTTGATTTGGCCCGAAGAACCGGACGCGTTGAATGACGTGAAAAACGCGATTTACCGGGCCTGCCTCGACGCAACCGACGTGGAAAGCGATGAAGTCCTGGTCGAACTCGCCGGTTTGACCCTCGTTGGTCCGCAATAATGCCCGTGGTTGGGCAATGCACCTCACGTGCCCGTGCCACGTCGGCATGTTGGCGAAGGCCCGAAGTCGAGTTCCGGAAACTCGTGTTCGTGACCCTTGATAATCCGTCGGACCCATAACTGAGCCACTTTGAGGTCATCCGTCGGCTGTTGTAGAAGCGTCTCGAACTCGGAGCGACTCAAATGGTCCAATTGCGTGCGTTGAGGGTGGGAAGATCCCAGGGAACGATTTGCCTGAACAACGTCGGCTCGCAACCGATCGATATGGCGCTGGTACAATTGATACAATCGGTCCAGATGTTTTGCGATCCACTGCATGGCTCGACCCTCCGTGTTTTCGCACATTATGGAATATTTTGGCCAAGACGGGAAGCTAATCTAGGTAAGATTCAGGAATCCGTGGCGAGAACGCGATCCCCGCATGCCCCAACCGGGGGGATCGGCATGACTGTTTTTCAACGAGAACAGCCCCCGAACGAGAAAGGCGACTACGACCGTGTTCCCATTTCGACATCCAAGCGCGGACGAATATCGAACAGGAAATGTCGAAGTGTGAAGGTGGTTACTACCAACCGGCTTAAATCGTCTCCGGCAATTGATACGGCTTCCGGCGGGGGCGGTCGAGGTACTGGTTGGCGTCTTGGTCGTCGGGGAAGATCTCTTGGACCGGGTCCCAGCGGAGGCGGCGGCCGGCCCAGCGGGCGATGTTGCCGAGGTGGCAGACCGTCGTCGAGCGGTGGCCGGCTTCTACGTCGGCGATCGGTTTCTCGCGCGTCTTGATGCACTCCAGCCAGTTTTGCATGTGGTTGTTGCTCTCGTAGAGATGGATCTCGTCGTCGCGGATGGGCTCCTGGACCAGCTCCTCGGGATTCGAGGTCACGCGGCCGCGGAAGATTTCGATCTTTCCCTTGTCGCCGATGAAGATCCCTCCGCCCGGATTGCCGTTGTCGAGCTTCAGCGTGATCCCGCCCTCGTAGCGCATGAAGACCATCGGGCTTTGGCAGGCCCGGTCGCCGCGGCCGCGTCCTTCGGGCTGGGTGTAGGTGGGCGGATCGAACTTGGGCCCTTCGGTCCAGATCTCGATCGGCCCGCTCTCGTCCATCCCCAACGCCCATTGGATCTGGTCCAGCCCGTGGGCGCCCCAGCCGGTCATCTCGCCGCCGGAGAAAGGCCGGAAGGAGATCCAGCCCGGATTGGCCCGGGGCGAGCAGAGGTCGTTGTTGTAGGGAACCAGCTCGTTGGGGCCGCACCAGAGGTCCCAGTCGAGACCGGCGGGCACGGGCTGCTCCGGCAGGGCACACTCCCAGGGGCTGGGATAGTTGTTGCCGATCACCGTGTGGATCTTGCCCAGCCGGCCGTTGCGGACCAGTTCGCAGCCGTAGCGGTTGGCCGGGTGGGAGCGTTGCTGGCTGCCGGTCTGGAAGACCCGATTGTACTTGCGGACCGCCTGGACCATCAGCCGCCCTTCGCGGATGGTCAAGGTCATGGGCTTTTCGGCGTAGATGTCCTTCTCGGCCTGGCAGGCGTGGATGCAGACCAGGGCCCGCCAGTGGTCGGGCGTGGCGGTGGTGATCGCGTCGACGTCCTTCCGCTCGAGCAGCTTGCGGTAGTCCTGGTAGGCTTCGATATTCATGGCGGCGGCCATGGCCTCGGCCCGCTGGATGTTCGCGTCGGCCACGGCCACCGGCCGGCCGAGGCTGGAGCCGGCCGCGCTGCGGAAGTCGCCGCTTCCCTGCCGTCCGATGCCGATCCCGGCCACGCCGATGCGGTCGTTCGGACCCGGACGCCCCTCGGCGGCCAACAAGCCCGAGGGAATCAGGTACGGGGCGGCGACGCCGGCAGCGGCGGCGGTGGCCGTATGGCGGAGGAAACGTCGTCGGGAGAGTTTTGGCGATCGGCTCATCGGCTGGCTCCTTGGTTCGAGGCGGGGGCCCGGCGGGCACGGGGGGTGTTCGGGGACGGACGCTTTCCCGACCATGATAAACCAACGGACGAGGCGAATCAACGAGTTCCGGCGAAATGTTGACACTCCGGCCCGCGGCAATGAGAATGTGAGAAACAGAGAAAGGGGTGGCGGGGTGGCACGCCCTGAGGAACGAAGGGCGTGGGGAACCGGCCAAACACGCCCTTCGTTCCTCAGGGCGTGCCACCCACGATGGGCTTGTTACCCGGGGCGGTGACTGCTGGAACCCCGTGGAAAAAGGGGAGAGAACATGATTCGAACAGTGCTGTTTGCGTCCGGCCGATTTGCCTTTGTCGTGCTGATCACTCTCGTGGCAGGGGTTTCGCCGATGAAGGCCCTCGGACAGGCCGCCCTTGAGAATCCTCCGAAGGCCGCGTCCTCCCAGCCGGAGTTCGGCTGGCGGCAAACGGAGACTTCCCTTGCGCTGCTCAACCACGGCCGGGTCGTCTGGCAGCACGTGCATGACCGGGAGATCGGTAAGCCGTACATGCGGATCGGGCTGCTCGACGGGACGGAGCTGACCCGCCCCTGGCCCTACCCGAAGGATTATCCCAGGGCCGATCACACCTGGCATCGCGCGTTGTGGTGGTCGTGGAAGGCGATCGACGGGGTGAACTATTGGGAGGAGCACCAGCAAGGCACCGAGCCGGTCGAAGTCGAGATCGAGCGCCGCGACGACGGTTCCGCCCGGGTCGAGATGAAGATCGCCTACCATCTGCCCGACGAGGCCCCCGTGGTGATGGAGAAGCGCGTGATTACCGTCAGCGCCCCGGACGCGACGGGCACCTACCTGATCGACTGGCAGGCGACCTTCACGCCGGCGGGAACGAAGGACGTAATCTTCAACCGGAATTCCTACGGAGGGTTCGCCATCCGCATGGCGGCCGAGTGCTGCGGCGACGAGGCGTCGGGCAGGCCGGCCTGGACTTTTCTCGACAGCGAAGGGCAGCCGAACAGCAACGGCCGGGCCGCACGTTGGGTGGCCTATCAGGGCACCACGCCCGACGGCCGGCCCGCCGCCCTCGCCATCTTCGACCATCCCGCCAATCCCCGCCATCCTTCCTGGTGGCAAACACGGTCCCAGTATCCTTATCTCAACCCGTCGCTGACGTGCCAAGAGGACTACACGTTGTCGGCCGGAAAGAGCCTGACGCTCAGATACGGCGTGCTGGTTCACGACGGCCCGACCGACGCGGAAGGGCTGGACCGCCGGTGGAAAGCCTTCGCCGGCATGTCGAACCGTTGAGCGGCCGCTTGGGGGCCGGTGTCCAGCCGTCTTTCGCATGGTAGGTTTGTAGTGATCTCGAACTGTAAGCGGTGAGTGGAAAATGGGGACAGACACCGTCGGCCGCCCGGAATAGCGCGGAATAACCGTACCTCGACGGAGCCAGTCCCCATTATCGGGCTCCCGCACTTGCAGTTTGTAATGACTGTGCCCGTCTTTTCGTGCGAGCGTTCATTGCATATACTTCGACCGGCGGCCCCACAATTCGTGTTCAGGGTTTCTTCCCGTGACGATAGAAAGTCCTCTTTCCGACGGTCCCATTTGGGAAATCCAGTTCGGCTCCGCGCCGCTGGTTGCCGCCGCGATCCACGACGGGCACTCGGTCCGCCGGGAGGTTGCGCCGTTGCTGGCCGTCTCGGAGGTGGACCGGTTCCACGAAGAGGACCCGCACACGGCCTTCTGGACGACGGTCGCCCCCACGAGAATCATCGGCCTGCGGTCCCGCTTCGAGTTCGATCTGAATCGTCCGCGCGACAAGGCCGTCTACCTCAGCCCGGAGGACGCGTGGGGACTGACGGTCTGGAAGGAACCTCCTGCCGAGGAAATCGTTTCCCGGTCGCTCGTCCATTACGACGCCTTTTATCGGCAAGTGCAAGTCGTCCTGGAGAGCCTCGTCTCCCAGTTCGGACGCGTCCTGGTCCTCGATTTGCACAGCTACAACCACCGGCGCGAGGGACCGGACGGGCACGTGCTGAACCCGAGCGGCAATCCGGAAGTGAACGTGGGGACCGGCACCATGGACCGCCGGCGCTGGGGCCGAGTCGTCGACCGGTTCGTGGCGGAACTGAGTCCGCGCGACTTCCTGGGCAGAACGCTCGACGTCCGGGAGAACGTGCGGTTCTTCGGCGGCCGTTTTCCCCAGTGGATTCACGGCACCTTCGGCCAGTCGGTCTGTTGCCTGGCCGTCGAGGTCAAGAAGTTCTTCATGGACGAGTGGACGGGGGAAGTCGACCAGTCGCAATTGTACGAGATCGGCCAGGCCTTGAGATCTTCCGCCGAGGCGGCGTTGGAGGAAATGCCTGGTGCGTGAACGCTATGCCTAAATCGGCACCCATTACCGAGGCCCTCGTTGCCGAAGTCGTCGCCCGCGTCTCTCAGGACATGCGAGTCAGGCGGTTTCTTGCCGACGGCGGCCGAATCCACCTGGACCGGCGCCTGCCGTTCCTTTGCGTTTACCGTCGGCCGGACGGGGGCGACGACGCGGGAACGGACCACCTGGTGTCCGCGGAGACTTCCGTCCTTCACCTTCCCGGCGACGCACGCTCCGTTTTCGGCTCGCGGTTGCTGGTCAAATCCCTGGTGAAGGCCCTTTCGGAACATTTCGGAGGCTTCTTGATCGTCGAAATCTGGTCGGAAAGGCCCGAGGACCCAAGCCACGTACCGACCGCCGAGACCGGAGAACCCCTCCCGCCGCAGCCTGCCTTCACCGTCTTTGCGCCCAAGCGGCGGCGACCCGAAGACACGGTGCAGACGCTTCTGAAGTCTTTGGGCAAGATCCGGCTGT
The DNA here is from genome assembly GCA_035527455.1 of Thermoguttaceae bacterium. Lineage (GTDB taxonomy): Bacteria > Planctomycetota > Planctomycetia > Pirellulales > Thermoguttaceae > DATLAN01. The sequence continues at coordinate 4,123 of DATLAN010000136.1, read as the reverse complement.
TGCGGCAGCGTGCCGTGGCGAACCTGGACGAAGAAGCCGGCCCGCGACCTCCGGGTATGAAGCCTTTGCTCTTGGCGTCGGATGCGGCCCGGCTTGATTGCTACAGCCTGGGCATCCAGGTCCGGCCGGTCTACCGCGACCACGCGACGCACGAGATCTTTCCGTCCGTTCTGCGGGCCTTGCGACGGCGGTTCGGCTATGCCCTGAAGCAGACCTTCTTCGCCTTTGCCGAAGAGCACACGAAGGTTCGACCCGAGCACTACTACTCCCTGGGCCGCCGGTCCGTGCTGAAGGTCGTGTGGGAAATCGATCGCCGGTTGGCGGAGATCGACAATTCCTTCGACCTCCTGTTGCAGGCAACGCCCGTCAACGCCGAGGGGGCGTGGCGAGAGTTCCGGCGCCGCCGGTTTCAGGCGGACCCCGTTTTCCATTATCGCCCGCTGGCCGTCGAACCGTCCCTGCTGAAGCGGTCCCTCTACGACGTGCCGGCCGAGCGGATCGAAGACCCGACGCTCGCGCATCTGTTTCTCGAAAAGCAGGACGAACTGGGCCGAAGGATCACGATGCTCTCGGACATCGGGACGCCCCATTTCCTGGCGGGGAGCTTGCAGGTGTATGGGCGGGTCACGCCCGAGTTGCTCGACGCGGCCAGACAGTTGCTCCAATCCGCGCGGAAGCGGAACTCGCGAAGAAGGCAGGTGGACGCCCGGACGTTCGCCGCCAAGGCACAAGAGGAAATCGACTTCTATCGGCGCAGGTACGAGGGTTTCACGGCGACCGTGACCGTCCGCAAGGACATCTACTCCGGTCTGCTCGTTTCAAGGGGCCATTTGCTGGTGGGCCAAGGCACCAAGATCCCCGCCGCGCGCGTGGACGCCCTGTTGCAGCACGAAGTCGGCACGCACCTGGTCACGTTCTACAACGGACAATCACAGCCGCTTAGGCAGCTCGAGTGCGGGCTGGCCGGTTTCGACGAGGTGCAAGAGGGGCTGGCCGTCTTGGCCGAGTATCTCGTGGGGGGACTCGACGGGCCGCGCCTGCGGACGCTCGCCGCCAGAGTGATCGCCGCACAAAGCCTGCTCGACGGCGCTTCTTTCGTGGACACCTACCGCGCTCTCACGCGCGAGTATGGGTTTCCCCAGCGGCAGGCGTACACCATCGCCATGCGCGTTTACCGGGCGGGCGGCCTGACCAAGGACCTGGTCTATTTGCAGGGACTCATCACGATTCTCGGCTACATGCGCAACGGCGGCGAGATCGAACCGCTGACCGTCGGCAAACTCGGCGCGGATCACGTGCCGATCGTCCGAGAATTGACTTTTCGCCGAGTGCTCCACTGCCCGCCGCTGAGACCGCGCTACTTCGAGCGGCCCGGCGTGGCCGACGCACTGGCTCGACTTCGCAACGGAATCACTATTTCCCAACTCGTCAAGGTATCACTCAAATGAGAATCGGATTCGTCGTCAACGACATCAATACGGAGCTGCCCAACTACACCACGACCCGGCTGGCGATGGCCGCCGTCAACCGCGGCCACGAAGCGTGGTTGATCGGAACCGGGGATTTCGCCTTCGACCCCGACGACTTCGTGCGGGCACGTGCGAGGGCCGCGCCGAAAACCAAATACAAGTCGCTCCAATCCTTCCTGGACGAATTGCGCGGGCCGCGAGGCAAAGTGCAACGCATTACGGTGGACGACCTGGACGTCCTGATGCTCCGCAACGACCCCGCCGAAGACCGTGGGCGGCGCGGCTGGGCCCAGACCGCCGGCGTCATGTTCGGCAGGGCCGCCATGCGCAGAGGCGTGATCGTGCTGAACGACCCCCACGGGCTGGCCAACGCGATGAACAAGATGTATTTCCAACTCTTTCCCGAGGAAGTACGGCCGGCCACGCTGATCACGCGAGATCGCGAGGAAATCAGGTCGTTCGCCAAGGAATTCGGCGGGGATATCGTGATCAAGCCCCTGCAAGGTTCCGGCGGCCAGGGCGTCTTCCGCGTTCGCCTCGACGACCTGGGGAACCTCAACCAGATGGTCGAGGCGGTCAGCCGCGACGGCTACGTCGTCGCCCAGGAGTACCTGCGCGCGGCCGCCGAAGGCGACACCCGCCTGTTCATGATGAACGGCGCGCCGTTGCGCTACAAGGGCAAGTACGCGGCGTTTCGACGGCTCCGCTCCGGAGACGACATCCGCAGCAACATCCACGCCGGCGGCAAGAAGGACCGGGCCGTCGTCGACGACGCGATGCTGAGGATCGCCGAGATCGTCCGCCCGAAACTCGTGCTGGACGGCATGTTCCTGGTGGGGTTGGACATCGTCGGCGACAAACTGATGGAAATCAACGTCTTCAGCCCCGGCGGACTCGGCAGCGCGCAGAGCTTCGAGAACGTCAACTTCGCCCTGGCCGTGATTATCGCGCTGGAACGGAAGGTCCAGTACATGACCTTCTATCAACGCAACTTCAACAATCTGGATATGGCGACGCTGTGAACGAGGGATAACATGAAGAACCACGTCGTGCTTTACGCTCTGATAGGCCTGTGCCTCATTTCTACCCAGCTTCAAGCAGCCGACATGAAACAGGTTGCATGGCCGCCGCCGGAGATGAAGAACCTGCCGACCGACTACCTGCAGCGCTTGCGCCATGCCCTGCAGTTGCAGTCAGACAGATTTGACGATCCCAAGACGGAGGGTAAGAACCCCGTCATCAAAGTGCGCATTGGGATTGCCGGCTTGGCGCTGGGGCAACATGTTGATGAGTTGAACGCGTACTTCGAGGCCGATGGTTTTGGATGGACGCCAAGCGAACAATGGGGGTTCAGCCTTTTCTCGGCATCCTACTTACGTCTCTATGCCCTGTATAACGACCGCACCGGCGTGATGAAAGGACGACTTTCTCCCAAGGCTCAGGCGAATCTGGAAAAATCGTTTTGGGAGTGCGCCAGGGCTTACAGCAAGCTCGCCGAAGCGAAGATCGACGTCTGGGAATCGGACGGTTCCGAAAACCACCACGTCACGAGCCGAGTGTCCGACTTTCTCGTCGCCCAGTTCCTTAAGGACATCCCCGAATATGCCAAGCTGAAATACGATGACGGATCAACGCTCCCACAGCAATATGAAGCTCGCCTGGGCTACTGGAGCAAATGGCTGGATCAGCGTACCAGGCGCGGGCTTTTTTATGAAGACGGTTCAAGCTATGAGAACTACACCATCGAAGCCCTGTTTAATCTCCGCGACTTTGCCGAGGATCCGGTCCTGCGCCGGAAAGCCGACATGTTTCTTGACCTCGTTTTCGCCAACTTTGCCGAAGAAACGCTGGGTTCAGTTCGTGGCGGACCGAAAACTCGCACCAAGGAAGAAGGCTTCGAAGCCAACTACTACGGTTTGCTCTTCGCACAGGGCGAGAGATTTCGGGAATCCGGAAGTTACCTGCTCCCCACCAGCAGTTATTATCCTCCTCCGGCAATCGTCAGCCTCGGCAAAGGTGCAAGCAGCCGTGGCGCGTACTACTGGTCCAAACGCTGTCCGGGTTTCAAGAAACAGCCCGGGCCAACGGATCCACCGAAGTGGAATGTCTTCGACAGTGCCAACTCGATCCTACGCAACGGCTTCGCAACGCCACGTTTTCATATGGGCTCTCACGGGGTCGACGGAACCGCAGAGATCAACAGCAACGCCAGGCAGCAGCGGTGGCAGGGCGTTGTTTTCGCGAACGATCCGATGGCGCGCATCAGCATGGATGGCGTAAGCGTCAAGGGTGTTCCCGGAAACCCTGAGAAGGACGGGTATATCAGCAACCCGTTCAAGACCATCCAGGACCGCAACATCATGGTCACCATGAAGTGGGGGCCGAGCACGGACCGAGGAGTCGATCCCAATCTGTGGATCTACTTCAGCTACGCGCTGGATCTCGTGGAAGAAGAGGATGGGTGGCTCTTCGTCAAATCCGGCGATGCATTCGCCGCGGTCAAGGTCGTGGGCGGCTACCAGTGGGTCACGCCCTGGGAGCACCGTGATAGCTTGCGGCCGAAGAGTTTCGTCAGGCTGTTGAATCCGGATTCTCCGATCATCACGATCGCCAATGATGCCGCCGACTACAACAACGACTTCGCAGCCTTCAAG
>DATLAN010000135.1:0-14953 GCA_035527455.1 Thermoguttaceae bacterium | reverse complement strand
TCTGCGTCTTGCACCACCTTGGGAAACTCCACGATAGCCGGCATGGTCCGACCCTCCCTGGTCGTTGTGCGCCATCCGAAATCGCAGAGATTAGACACGAAATTGCCTATTTTTCCAATGCCGTTTGAAAGATTGCAAAAGTCCAGATATAATTTGGATTCCGCGTCACACTTCGGGATTTCGCGACAAGGTAACAGTATGGGGAGGCACGATTCAGCAATTTCAACCGAATTCACGCAGTTGGTTGCCCAACAGCATCAGCAGTTACGTTCGTTTGTCCGTACGCTGGGAGTTGCCCCCGATTGGGTAGACGATTTGGCCCAGGAATCGTTTCTGGTCGCGTGGCGTGAACGAGATTCGTTTGATCACCAGCGGGACCTTGGAAAATGGTTGCGTGGGATTGCTCGAAATCTGGTGCGGAACGAGCTTCGCAAGCGGAAACGTCAAGAGCGACTCCTTCACCAAGGCCTGGCGGAATTGCTGGTCCGCGTGGCTGAGGTGGAACCGCAACCCGAATCGTCGGCGGAGTGCCGTGTTCCGGTGTTACGCGATTGCGTTGAGCAACTGGCTACAAAAAGCCGGGAGCTGGTGTCCGGTCGCTACGGCGATGGTTGGAAGGCTCCGGATCTTGCAGATCACTTCAACATGACGCCGACTGCTGTGCGTCAGGCGCTCGTGCGAATTCGGCTGCAACTGAAACGCTGCATCGAACTACGGGCGGCGGAGGGTTGATCGATGTCACAAAGTCGTTTTGAGGAATTACTGAGTTTGCTGCTGGATGACGATGTCTCGGCAGAGCAGATGGATGAATTGACGCAACTCGTGTCTGCTGATGAGGAGTTGCTGACGCAGCTCCGCCAGCATCTGTTGATGAGCGACCGATTGTCTCAATATGAAGACGACCTGCGAAGCGACGATCGCTTCATGGATGCAGTTCAGGTCCGTGTCCGCGCCGCCGAAGACTCGAGCAGGTTTGTTGCGCAAGTGGTAGCGTCGGCGCATCAAGAGGCCTCGGGGCAATCGAAGCCGGCATCCTCAGGAAGTAAAAGCGGTTGGCAGACAAAGCCGGCATCCTCATCAAGTGAAAGCGGTTGGCGGAGCGCGCGCGGCCTGGCAGGTTGGGTCACGGCGGCGATTGCCTTGATAGTGCTGGGGGGCGTCGTGTTTCAGCGCAACGCCCAACGGGACACGGATGCATCCAGTGTGCCGGTGGCCGATCGTGGTCAGGAAGAAGCGAGCGACCTGGGCGTTGCCGTGCTGACACGAGTGTCCGGTTTGCAAGGAGAACACACGGCGGATTGGGTGACGGGCAAAACGATTCCACCGGGGACGCTCGAGTGGGACGGCGGACTGCTGCAACTGGAATTCTATTGTGGAGCAACGGTTGTCGCGGAAGGACCGGCGTCGCTTGAAATCCTCAATGATTCTCGCGTCATTTGCCGGTCGGGGCGCCTGAGAGCGTACGTTCCGCGGCCGGCTCGGGGATTCTCCGTACTGGCGCCGACCGTTGAACTGGTGGATCTCGGCACGGAGTTCGGCATCAGTGTGGCGACCGATGGCGTCACCGAAATTCACGTCTTTGACGGCGCGGTGGAACTGTACGATGGGAAGTCCAATCGCAATGTCACGACGCGACGCGAACTCAGCGCCGGAGATGCTGTCGCGTTGGATCGCAACGGAGAAGCGAGGAACATCGAAACACGCGATTTCGATTTCGTGACACCGGCTCGGCTGAGCACGATGACCAATGTGCGGCGACAGGAACAGCTTCGCCAATGGCGGTCATTTCGTGACTCGCTAAAGGACGATCCGCGGGTTATTGCTTACTTCCCGTTTGACCGAGACGACTCGGAAGACCGCCTCCTTGTCGGCTATGGCAAGGACGGCACGACGATTGAAGGTGCGATCGTTGGTTGCGAGTGGTCGGAAGGACGATGGCCAGGCAAGACATCTTTGCAGTTCAAACGACCGGGCGATCGCGTGCGGATCACCGTGCCGGGGGAATTCGAATCGCTGACGTATTCGACTTGGCTGCGAGTGGACGGACTCGACCGAGAATACAATTCGCTGTTGCTGACGGATGGATTCGACGAAAACCGCCCTCACTGGCAGATTCGCCAGGATGGAACTCTGGTTCTCGGGATATGGCGTCACGAAGCCGTCTTGCATGCCTATCGAACGGATTCGATCTTCAACCTGTTTCGACTGGGGCAGTGGGTGCATTTGGCGACAGTTTACGACGCCGATCAGGCGTGCGTGACGCACTACGTCAACGGAAAGCTCGCCTCGCGTCTGCCGTTGGAGGAGTCTGCATCCGGTTTGCTGGAGATTGGCAAGGCAACCATCGGCAATTGGAGTGATCCAACGCCGCGGCATCGCGGGTCGCGCGTGCGCAATCTCAATGGATGCATGGACGAACTGATCGTCTTCGGTCAGGCATTGGACGACCAGGAAGTTCGCCGCATTTATGAAGTCGGGCGGCCATGACGGCGCGCGGTTTCCACCGCCTTCGTCGACAAACCGAGACCCTTATCGAAAACAGAAAACCAAGAATGAAACACCATAACCGAATAATCGCTGTAGCAGCCGTTGTTTCCGCTCTTGCAGGACACGGTCTGGCGGCTGATGCGGAGGCATCTTCTCCACCGAATGTGGTCCTTATCTTCGCGGACGATTTGGGATATGGCGATCTCGGATGTTACGGCGCGACGAAGGTGCAGACGCCGAACATCGACCGGTTGGCGAAAGAGGGGCGGCGCTTCACCGATGCCCATTCGGCGTCGGCTGTCTGTACGCCCTCGCGGTATGCATTGTTGACGGGGGAGTATCCGCTTCGGGCAAACGGCGGCAAAGGCGTTTGGGGGCCCCTGCCAGTTACTTCCGGGCTCATTATCAACACCGATAAGCTTACCATAGCGGATATGTTCAAGAGCAGAGGCTACGCAACAGCGGCGCTGGGCAAGTGGCATCTGGGATTCAAAGAGGGGGCAAACAACTGGCAAGAACCGCTGCGCCCTGGGCCGCAGGATCTCGGTTTTGATTACTACTTTGGCGTACCGGTCGTGAACAGCGCTCCTCCTTATGTCTATGTAGAGAACGATCGCATTGTGGGCGGAGACCCTTCGGACCCGTTGGTCTACCTCGGCAGGGGGACTCATCCAGATGCAACCCCGATCACCCCCATCCCGTCTGAGGCCTCTCAGCACACGGCGAACATGTTCAAAGGGGCGGTGGAAGCCCACAAGATATACAATGACTACACGGTGGGAACTGTTTTGGCGGGAAAGGCAGTCGACTGGATCACGGCCAACAAGCAGCAGCCGTTCTTCCTCTACCTGGCCACGACCCATATTCACCACCCCTTTACGCCCGGGAAACGATTTCAGGGAACGAGTCAGGCGGAGCTCTATGGCGACTTCATTCAAGAGTTGGACTGGATGGTGGGCGAAGTGACCGGGTGCCTCGAGAAGCAGGGCTTGAGCGAAAATACGCTGGTTATATTCACCAGCGACAACGGCGGCATGATGAATCTTGGCGGCCGTAACGCGGTAAAGGCCGGGCATCGGATGAATGGCGATCTGCTGGGCTTCAAGTTCGGCGTTTGGGAAGGCGGGCATCGCGTGCCTTTCATTGCCAAATGGCCCGGCAGGATCGAAGCCGGTAGTCAATCCGACCAACTGATCTGCAATGTTGATATGCTGGCTACCTTCATGGCGCTCACGGGTCAAGACCCTGATTCGCTCCAGGGCAAAGATTCCATCAATATCTTGCCCGCCTTGCTGAAAGACCCCGAAGACTCGATACGGAAAGAGCTACTTCTGGCCCCGAGGAGCGAGCCGCACTTATCCATCCGCAAAGGACGATGGATGTACATCCCCGCCCGTGGCAGCGGTGGATTCCGCGGGTCCAGACCGAGTGATCATGCATGGGGTGGTCCCGCCGCGGTTGCTCTGGTCGGAGGCGTCAATAGCGACATCGAGAACGGAAAGATCAGGAAGGGCGCGCCACCTGCTCAGCTCTACGACCTTGAGGCTGACGTCAATCAGACGAAGAACTTGTATGCTGAATATCCCGAAGTGGTGCGGGAATTGAGTGCGCTGCTTGCTCGCTATGCGCCCGCCGAGGCGACGGGGAGGAAGACCGAGAAATGAAGTCACTCAATCGAATTCTAACGACACTGGCGATTGTTTGCGTGACTGCGACGGGCGCCCTGCAGGCAAGTGCTGACGCGGCGAAACCGAACTTCGTCGTCATCTTCACCGACGATCAGGGTTACGGCGACGTGGGCTGCTTTGGTTCCCCCGACATTCGCACGCCGCGACTGGACGCGATGGCGGCCGAGGGCATGAAGTTCACCAGTTTCTACGCGCAGCCGCTGTGCGGCCCATCCCGCGCGGCGATCATGACCGGCTGCTATCCGATGCGGGTCGCCGAACGGGGGAACACGAAGCAGGTTCACCCGATTCTCCATAGCAAGGAAATCACGGTCGCGGAGATCCTGAAAACGCAAGGCTACGCCACCGCCTGCTTCGGCAAATGGGACCTCGCCAAGCATGCTCAGCAAGGGTTCTTCATGGACCTGTTCCCCACACGACAAGGCTTCGACTATTTCTTTGGCACGCCGACAAGCAACGACGGGGTCGCGAATCTGTACCGCAATGAAGAACTGATCGAACCGAAATCGGACATGGCGACGCTGACCAAACGATACACCGACGAAGCGATCGGATTTATGCGGAAGCACAAGGATCAACCGTTCTTCGTTTACATCCCCCATACGATGCCGCACACCCGACTGGACGCATCGCCGCAATTCAAAGGCAAGAGCAAGCGAGGTCTATACGGCGACGTGATCGAAGAGCTTGATTTCAACGTCGGTCGCGTGCTTGACGCCATCAAAGAGTTGCAGTTGGCAGACAACACATACGTTATCTTCACCAGCGACAACGGGCCGTGGCTTATCAAGAACAAGGACTTCGCGGACGGGCATTTGCCCAGTGACCACGGCGGCTCGGCGGGTTCCCTGCGAAGCGGCAAGGTTTCCACGTTCGAAGGCGGCGTTCGCGTGCCGTGTATCGTTTGGGGACCGGGACGCGTTCCTTCCGGGAAGGTGTGCACGTCGATCGCCAGCACGCTGGACGTACTGCCGACGCTCGCCGCGTTGGCCGGTGCGGACGTGCCATCGGACCGCGTCATCGACGGCGAAGACATCCGGCACCTGATCCACGGCGAGTTTGACAAAGCCAACGCCGACAAAGTGTTCTTCTACTACCTGCGTGTTCATTTGCAGGCGGTCCGTCAGGGGAAGTGGAAACTGCTACTGCCCCGCGACAAGGAACCCATCGGTGTGGCGCCCTTCAGCCGGAACACGCACATTGCCCCCACGGATCACGTTGGGTTCGCCAAGCCGTTCCTCGTGGATTTGGACGCCGACATCGGCGAAACAACTGACGTCAGCGGGCAGCATCCCGATATTGTCACACGTTTACTCGCGCTGGCGGAATCGATGCGTAATGATCTGGGTGATTACGATCGTGTCGGCAAAAACATGCGATTCTTTGATCTGACCGGCCCGCGTCCGGACAAGCCACCCGTACCGGACGCACGCAAAAAACCTCAGGAGAAACCCATTCCTTCACTGAAGGCAATCTACACTCCAGCAATCGGGCTCGATCCGCAAAAGGGCGTCATGCGGCGGGATCCGAGCGATATCATCAAAGTCGGTGATCTGTATTATGTTTGGTATTCGAAGGGTAAGATTGCCCCGGGATATGACGCGACCGTCTGGTACGCGACCTCGCCGGATGGTCACACATGGACCGAACAGGGGATGGCTCTTGCAAAGGGCGAACCTGGAAGCTGGGAAGGGGCCAGCGTCTTCACGCCCAACATTCTCGTTGCCGAAGGACGCTACTGGCTATTCTACACAGGAACATCCAGGAAGTTCGGCAAGCCCTTCAATCCAGATTCCACAATTGGTATCGCCGTATCGGATTCGCCCGATGGTCCCTGGGAGCGTCTTGCCACCAACGCAGCTTTGAAGAATAGCGATAATCCGGCGGATTTCGACAGTCACTTGGTTGATGACGCCTGCCTGATCGTGCGTGGCGGAAAGTACTGGTTCTACTACAAGGGCCGGCAGTTGGGAAAAAGCCCCGGGCAAACCAAGATGGGGGTCGCGATTGCCGACCAGCCGCAGGGGCCTTATGTAAAATATGAAGGCAACCCTATCGTCCAGGGAAACCACGAAGTGATGGTCTGGCCGCAGGGCACGGGCGTGGCCGCGATGATCGGAACCACCGGGCCGAATGAGATCACTCGTTCCATCATGTACGCCGAGGACGGGCTTCATTTCTCGAAAACGCACAACATTCTCAATGTTCCTACGGCGGCGGGCGCGTATCGTCCGGAGGCGTTTACGGACAGCGGTACGGGCGAACGGATTGACTGGGGCGTGCACATTGGGAAACAGAACGAATCGCTCCCTTTCATCCAGCGGTTCGACCTTGTGGAGGCAGAGTAGATGCAGAAGTACATGGTAGCGGTTGCTGTAAGCGCCCTGGCTGCGACAAATCTGTTTGCGGCCCCAGTGGATGTTCAATCCCCGGACGGGCAAGTTGTCACATCGTTTGAGGTGGAAAACGGGGAATTGTTCTATTCCGTTTCTAAGGGGGACACACCTATTGTTGGCTCCTCCAAGGTGGAGATCTTTGCCGGCGCGAAGATGTCCATCGTCGAGCACTCGATCCGGGAGAACGACACAGTCTGGTCTCCGGTCTATGGCCAGTTTAGCTCCATCCGCGATCACCATCGCGAGCTGACCCTTACGCTGACGGCGGACGGCGCGCCGGTCACATTGCTTTGCCGCGCATTCGACACGGGGATTGGGTTCCGTTTCGTGCTCTCGAAGGAGTCTCAGGGTAAAGAGCTATCGTTTTCCACGGGCTACAACGTGCTCAACAACGCGGCTACCTATTCGGGGCAGCGCGGCGCAAAAGTGGACTCTCTGGCGAAAGCAGTAGGGGTCTCCGTGCCCCTGGTGACCGAGCGTAAAGACGGCGTGCATGTCGCGCTGCTTGAGTCAGATCTCTATTCCGCAGCGGGATTCGAGAGCATGCAGATTCGCTTTTCTGCGGCTGAGAAAGGGCTCACGGCCGCCACTTCCGCTGTGTCGATCGGCGAAAGACAACTCACCCCTTGGCGGGTGATTCTGATCGGTGAGACGGCCGGTGATTTGACCGTTAACACCGTGGCGTTGAATCTAGCCGCACCTTGCAGGCTGGCGAATACTCACTGGATTAAGCCCGGCAAGGGACTCTGGGACTGGCGGATTCACGGCTACAACAACGGGGAGTTTGTCTATGGAATCGATACCCGCAGCTACCTGCACCTGATCGATTTCTGCGCCGAGCAGGGGCTTGAATACTTCACCGTTGACGACCATTGGTTTAAGTCAGCGGGGAATGGAAAGATGACCGTCGCCCCGGAAGTCGACATTGCCAAGGTGATGGCCTACGCCAGGGAAAAGGGCGTCATGATTATGCTCTACTACGATCGTAAGAAGGGCGACTTTGGCGACGAGACACTCTTCAACCACTACGCCGGTCTGGGCGCCGCCGGCATGAAGTACGGCTTCATGGGAAACAGATCCGCCTTCACCCGCAGTGCGATGGATGCGGCCGCAGAAAACACGCTGCTCATCAACTTTCATGACGGCCCGGTGCCCATGACGGGTGTGGAGCGGACGATGCCCAACCTGATCACCCGCGAATACTGCCATGCGCAGCAGGACAGTCGAAGTGCCTTCACGCCCGAGACCTTCCTTAACATGGCGATGGTCAGCGCGTTGACCGGCCCGCTCGATATGGCCAACGGGAATTTCGGGATCAAGAGCATTAATGCGGGTGAGCGCGAGAAGGGGCCAAGAAAGAAGAACAGCTATGTCTCAACGGTGGTCAGCGAAGTAGCCCGGACCTTGGTGATCTATACCGGGCTCGTCACGCTTCCCGATGCGCCGGAGGAGTATCTGAAGAAAGCCGACCTGTTCGAATTCCTTAAGGTCATGCCCGCGACGTGGGATGAGACCCGAGTGCTGAATTCGAAGATCGGGAAATACATCACCGTCGCTCGTCGGACCGGCGATGTCTGGTTTGTCGGTTCGGTCAGCGATCAAACCGTGCAGACTCTGGATATTCCGTTAGATTTCCTTGAGCCGGGAAGAGGCTATGAAGCCACTCTCTATCAGGATGCACCGGATGCGCACGGGGTAGAGAATCCGGAAGCCTATGAAATCACCACCGCGACCGTAAAACGCGGCAACGTGGTTTCAGCCAAGATGGCCGTCGGTGGCGGACACGCCATGATTTTGCGTCCCGCAAAGTAGGGAATGGAGGCACTCTTGCACAAGGCTGATTCTCAATCTGTTCCATCTCGCGCCTGCGTGATAGGGAAAATGCCGAAAGTGGAAAACCAATGAACCATGTAATGCGAGCCCTGATCGTCATCCTGTGTGTGCAAGTGGTCCATGCGGCCGAACCGAAAAAGACACGGGCCAGGAAGGCGGCGCCTAACACAACTTTCGAACATCGCTTTTCCGACGACCTGAAGCAGACCGCTGACTCGGAAGCGCGGTTGGACAAATGGTTCTGCGACGCCAAGTTCGGCGCGTTCATTCATTTCGGCGTGTATTCGGCGCTGGAAGGCGAATACAAAGGCCGCGGTTCGCAGCACCGCTATTCTGAGTGGATTCAGGTATCCGGCAAGATCCCTGCCGATGAGTACCATCAGGTGGCCGCCAAGTTTAATCCCGCGGAGTTCGACGCCGAAGCATGGGCGAAGGCATTCAAGGAGTCCGGCATCCGCTATGTCGTGATTACGTCGAAGCACCACGACGGCTTCGCGCTCTTCAAGTCGATGGTCAGCGATTACAACATCGTCGATTACACGCCGTTCAAGCGGGACATCATCAAGGAACTGAGCGAGGCGTGCCACCGCAACGGCCTGAAGTTCGGTGTCTACTATTCGCAGGCTCAAGATTGGGACGAGCCGGACGCGCCCTATATCGCTCCGCAGCTTGAAGGAACCCGCGCGCTGATCCATCCCGACCTCCCGGCGGATTTCGAACCCGATATGGATCGCTATATCGCGAAGAAGAGTCTTCCCCAAGTCGAAGAGCTGATGAAGAACTATGAGATCGATTTGATCTGGTTCGACACCCCGTCGGGGATGAACATGGAACGCGTGAAGCTCTTTAGCGATATGGTTCGGAAGCACCGTCCGGACTGTCTGATCAACTCCCGCATCATCCATAAGGGAAAAGGGAAGATCGAGGCACAATACCTGCCGTACTACGACTACGTCTCGATTGGTGACAAGGAAGTCCCCACCCGAAAACTCCCACTTTATGTCGAGTCGCCCGATAGTGTCAGCTCCTCCTTCGGCTACAAGACCAAAGGCGAATGCTACTACCATTCAGAAAAGGAAATGATCGACCGCTTCGTGCGTACGGTCTGCGTTGGCGGGAACTATTTGCTCAACAACGGCCCCATGGGCAACGGCAAGCTCGATCCTGAAGCCGTCCGGCTCTACGGAGTGATCGGCGACTGGCTCAAGGTCAATGGGGAATCGATCTACGGAACCCGCCGCAATCCCTTGCCCACGCGCCCGCAGTGGGGCGACATTTCCGTCAGCAAGGACGGCAAGACGCTCTACCTGCATATTCTCCAGTGGCCCGAATCCGGGACGATCACCGTCAACGATCTGCCTGCCGCGGCGGCCTCAGCCGTGTATCTGGCGAACGGTGAAAGAGCGGACTTTGTTCAAGAGGGTGCTGCCCTGAGAATCACGCTGCCCGCCAAGCCGCTGAATGAATATGACTCGGTGGTCAAAGTCGGATTCAGAAAGAGCATTGGGACCCGAGAATAGGAGAGAAATCCTATGACAAAACTCAGACTCGTTGTAGCCCTATGTCTCTTGACCGTGTCGGTGCAGGTCTGGGCTGAGTCGCCCGATGCGCTGAAGCTCTGGTACAAACAACCGGCTGCGGAGTGGACTCAGGCCCTGCCCATTGGTAATGGTCGTCTCGGTGCCATGATCTATGGCGGCGTCCAACAGGAGCAATTGCAAATCAATGAGGACACGCTTTGGCACGGTGGGCCTCACGACTACTCCAACCCGGAGGCCTATTCACATCTGGCCACGGTCCGCCAGTTGCTGGAAGACGGCGAGTACGACAAGGCAGAGACAGAAGCTGAGAAGATGATGGGCAAGCCCGTCAAGCAGATGTCCTATCAGCCCTTGGGGGACCTCTTCCTGCAATTTCCGCAGGGCGAGATGTCGAGAGACTATCGTCGCGAGCTGGATTTGCGAACTGCCGTCAGTACGGTCAGCTATACCATTGCTGGTACCCGCATGACTCGTAAGACCTTTTCCTCCGAACCGGACCAGGCCATCGTCATGCGGCTTGACAGCAGCAGAGGCGGCCAGATCACCTTTGATCTCTTTATGGCCAGTCCGCACCCAACCCAATCCCAGGTGATTGGCAGTGATACCCTCGCCCTGACCGGCCAAATAGCCCCGCGTCCCGAGCGTGGATTGATCGGCCCCTGGGAAGGCGAAGGCATGAAGTTTGCCGCCCAGGTCAAGGTCAAGGCCGAAGGCGGAACGCTCGTGGCCAAGGGTGACAAGATCTCGGTGCGCGATGCCGATACGGTCACCTTGGTCTGTGTGGCGGCCACCAGCTTTGTCAACGCCAAGGACATGAGCGCCAACGCAGTGGCTCGGGCTAAGGCCTATCTCGCTGGTGCGAGCAAACAATCCTATGAACAGCTCTACCAACGTCACGTCGAGGACTATGCGGCCCTTTTTAATCGCGTGGCCATCAATCTAGGCAGGCAAGAAGTGTCAGATTTACCCACCGACGAACGGCTTCGGCGTGTGGCCGACGGTGAGGTTGATCCCCTATTGGCCGAACAGATCTTTCAGTACGGCCGTTATCTGATGATTGCCGGCTCACGGCCCGGCACCCAACCCTTGAACCTGCAGGGCATCTGGAACGACAAGATCAATCCTCCCTGGTGCAGCAAATACACCATCAATATCAACATTGAGATGAACTACTGGGTGGCTGAGGTCTGCAACCTCAGCGAATGCCACGAGCCCCTCTTGCGCATGGCCGGTGAGTTGGTCGCTCCAGGCAGCAAGACCGCCAAGACGCATTACCGCGCTGATGGCTGGGTGACTCATCACAACACCGACCTCTGGCGCGGCTCCGCACCGGTCGACGGTGCCCATTGGGGCATGTGGCCCAGCGGTGGGGCCTGGCTCTGCCAGCATCTTTGGGAGCACTATCTCTACACCGGTGACATTGCCTACCTCAAAAAGGCCTATCCCGTCATGAAGGGGGCCGCTGAGTTCTTCCTGTCGGATGGTGTGCTGGTCAAAGATAAAGAGGGGCACCTGATTACGTCACCGTCGATCTCACCCGAGCACAGTCACGGTGGGGAGAGCAGGGACGGACTCAGTTCGAATCGCTCAGGTGCCTCACTTTGTGCTGGGCCCACTATCGACGGACAGATCCTGCGCGATCTCTTCGCCAACTGCATTGCGGCGTCGGAGATTCTGGATATCGACGAAGACTTCCGGTCGCAGGTGGCCAAGACCCGAGCGCAGCTCGCACCCATGAAGATCGGTCGTCACGGTCAACTGCAAGAATGGCAAGAGGATTGGGACAATCCCGATAGACCGCACAGCCATGTCTCTCATCTCTACGGGCTCTATCCCAGCGCTCAGATCAATCGCTTTGATACGCCCGAACTCTTCAATGCTGCCCGGACCTCGTTGATTCAACGCGGTGATGCGGGTGGATGGCCCGGTGCCTGGCGAATCTCCCTGTGGGCCCGCGCGGGCGATGGTGATCGTGCCCAGAAGAACCTCAATAACGTCATACGCGGCCTGACCGGCAACCTCTTCAATGGTAGCCGATTCCAGATCGACGCCAACTTCGGCGCAACGGCCGGCATCGCCGAAATGCTCCTGCAGAGCCATGGTGACGAAGTCCATCTGTTGCCAGCATTGCCGAAGGCCTGGTCGACTGGCTCGGTACGAGGCTTGCGGGCGCGGGGCGGGTTCGAAGTGGACATTCATTGGCAGGACGGCGAATTGACTCAGGCAACCATTCGTTCGTTGAATGGAAATCCGCTCAAGATTCGTTACGGAACGGAAACCCGAGAGGAACGCCTCGCCAAGGGCGATAGTTTCACCTGGAATCGCAGATAGAAGCAAAGGTATCGGCGTGACCAATACACTTCCAGAGACACGGTAAGTGTTGGAAAGTCAGAAAGAGAGTCCCATGCAACAAAGACGTTTCATTCAAGTTGCTATCGTCGCGTGTTCCATTGCAGCGACAGCCCGGTCTACGATCCGACTTATGGCCGCGTGCCTCCGCAGAAGAAGAAATGAGCAAGGGGATAAGATGAAACACCTAATGATTGTGGTGCTAGTCCTGATGACCGGGACTGTGTGCCGTGCTGCAGAGACGCAGGCTGACTTCTATGTTTCCACCAGTGGCTCCGACAGTTGGTCGGGCAGGCTGGCTACCCCCAACGCGCAGAGAAGCAATGGCCCATTCGCGACACTGGAGCGTGCGCGCGATGCGGTACGGGATTTGAAGCAGCAAAAGGCTACCGATATCGTTGTTCTGGTCCGCGAGGGGACGTATCAACTGAAGAGCACGGTGGTGTTCGGTTTGGAGGATTCGGGAGAAGGCGACTCGACCATCACGTATGCGGCCTATCCCGGCGAGACGCCCGTGTTCAGTTCCGGACGGGAAATCGAGGGCTGGCAAAAGGTCACCGCTGAACTGCCGGGTTTGCCTGAGGTCGCGCAGGGTAAGCTAATGGTCGCGAATGTCTCTGGCCGGTTCCTGACCCTCTACGATGCCGAGGGCATGCTGCCCCGCGCGCGGTCGGAGCGTTTTGTTCCGAGTGGCAGCGTGACCGAACTCAAATTCCCGAAGGGGCTCCTGAAAAACTGGCCGAATGTTACTGATGTGGAGATTTTGGTCCGTCCCACCCGGCTTTGGACCATGAATGTGCTGCCATTGGTATCGGTTGATGAAAAGGCTGGGGTTGCCCGCACGGCCATTCCTGCAACGTATGGGATGAATAGAATCGGCTGCTGGGTTGAGAATGTGTTGGAGCAACTCGACAAGCCGGGCCAGTGGGTGCTCAATACGAAGGAAGGCAAGGTTTATCTCTGGCCCCGGGGCGACTCGCCGGTGATCGCTCCTCAGTTGATAGAGTCTATCCGAGTCGAAGGTCAAATCGATAAGCAAGGGCCCAAAGATATTCCGGCGCGTAACCTCTGCTTCCGGGGTCTGACCTTCAAGCACGGTGATCGCTATACCCTGACTCTTGATGATGCCGGGACGCAACACGACTGGGATATGTTCGACAAGGAAAACGCCCTCGTCCGCCTGCGCGGGGCTGAGAACTGCGTGATTGAAGATTGTCATTTCCTTCACAGCGGCAGCGGCGCGATCCGAGTAGACCTGCATGGACAGAGAAACAGAATTACCGGCAACCACATCGAATACATGGGCGGCGGCGGCATTCTGCTGTGCGGGTACGGTCCCGGCACCAAGGACGTGAACAAAAACAACCTGGTTTACAACAACAACATTCATCATGTCGGGGAAATCTACTGGCAGTCACCTGGGATTTTCCTATGCCAGAGCGGGAACAACCGTGTGGCGAACAATCTGATCCATCACTCGAATTATTCAGGGATGATCATTTCCGGTATGGTTACCCGCTTTTTCGTGAAGCAGAACAAACGCGAATCGAGCCGTGCGATTCGATGGCATGAAATCGGGGACCCCCCGGCCAACCCGTCGCTGGTCGATGTTCAACCTTATCTGCATACGCGTAATAATCTGATTGAAAACAATGAGATTCACAACGTCATGCAAATCCTGGGGGACGGCAATGGGATCTACGTGCGCGGCTGCGGCCCGGGCAATGTGATTCGCGGTAACTACATCCATCATTTGGTCTCCCCAATAGATGGACAGAGCGGGATGCGGACAGATGGTGGACAGATGGACACACTCTTCACCGGAAACCTGCTCTACAAATGCAAGTCGCAGGGCATGACGTTGAAGTTGAACAACCGCTTTGAGAACAACATTATCGCCGACGTCATCGCGCCACGGGGTATCTACCTGAAGATCGTCGAAGGCCCCATGACCGGCGCCAGCAATAAGCGGAACATCTTCTATTCATCGTTGGCGGACTGCACCTTCATTTCTGAACCGGAAGGTGGAAGTGGAAAAGTCGGCGAGGATCGCAGAGGTTGGGTTGCCGCCCGCATGAAGGACATCGAGTCCGACCACAACATCTACTATTGCAAAGCGGATCGCAGCCTCGGTGAAGAGACGCTGGCAAGACTCCGGCGCAGCGGCGTCGACGCGCATAGCCTGGCCGTCGATCCGCTCTTCGTCGATCCGGAGAATGGCGACTTCCGTTTAGGGCCCAACTCACCGGCGCTGAAGTTGGGTATTATCCCGATCGATCTATCCACGGTCGGCTTGCGGTCTGACCAGAAGTAACGAGCATGCGTTTATCGCCTGATGGAGAACGAGATGGAACGATCCACTATGAAAACACAACGTACTTGCTCGCGGGCAAAATGGGTCGTTCTTCCTTGGCTTCTCATGCTGCTTGTCTTCGCCCCGCCGGGTACGAGCTTTGCTTTGGACATCTACGTGTCGGTCGACGGAGACGCCCAGGCAGATGGCAGCCTAACGAACCCCTACGGGTCCCTTCCCGATGCGGTAGAGGCGGTGCGAGCCTTGCGCAAAGCGGGTAATGCAGAGCCGGTGGTGATCAAGCTACGCGAGGGGCGCCACCAATTGAACCAAACCTTGGTCTTGGGCCTTGAAGACGGTTCTCCC
>DATLAN010000134.1:0-4262 GCA_035527455.1 Thermoguttaceae bacterium | reverse complement strand
CAAAGAGAGGTCTCGAGTCGCCGTCACATCCTCGGTGGAATCTTTCTGGGCCTGATACAACCCGGGGAATTCGTAATAGAACCAAGGCTTGTCGCCCTCTTCCTTGGGCTCGGTCAAATCGAAAACCCGCATATCGAACAGCACCAGCCCCGTGGGCAAGGCAGCCGCCGGCTGAATACCGGCCAGCGAAAACGCCTCGCGGCGGGTGTATTGCTGAAGCACGAACCCGCCTTCGGGACAGTCCGACTCGTGATTCTCCCACCGAAAGCAATAGATGTTCTCGTGGGGTGGCGGGCCGCTGTACGGGGCGGCGACAAGCACCGGCCCCCTGTCGAAGTGTCGGTACAGGAAATCGAAGGCCGTGTCCCAAAAAGGCACCGCGTCATCGCTGCCGAGATAAAGATCCGGGCACATATCCGAATCGATCATCAAGAGACAGTCGGCCCCCATTTCGCGAGCTCGTAAAACCGCCTGGTTGCGAGTCATCGTGATCGGGGTGTCGGCAATATCCAGAAGCCGCTTGCGAGGGGCCGGGCGAAGCAGTTCGCACCGCTCGTCGTTTTCGATCTTGGGAACCGTCTCCAGCAACCAGTCCCGCACATCGGGGTGTTCGCTAGACATGCCGCCGTTGCCGCCGTAAGAAAAAGCGGCGATCAGAACATTCAGCTTTCGGGGAGTCATCTGAGCAGTCCTTAAAGGTCGAAATCGGGGATACGCCCCAGGTCAACGGGGCGGGGATAGACGTCAACTCTCGAAAGAAAATAATCGCGGCGCCGAGGTTGCACCCCGAGCGCCGCGACCCCGATCTGCCGCGACAGTGACCTTGCGATCAAATAACCTTGCGACCGGGAATTCAGGTCGATGCTATACGCCGAGCCGCACGTCAACCAATCGCGTGGTTGCCGTGTCGGCGGTCGTGGCCGCCGAAATGGCTCGGCCGAAGCGGTTGCAAATCTTGTCGAACTGTCCGCCATCTGTGGCAGCCGTCACGGTGCACGTCCCCAGGGCTTGGGTGAACCGCCCCGACGCCGAGCCTCCGCTGGACGCCCCGGTAACGGCAACGAGCTGGTTGCCGGCGACAATCACCGCGTCGGCCGCCACGCTGGACAGTAACGCCGTGCAGGGGCCCTCCACGATCAGCCAGAAGAGATCGTTGTCGCGAACCCCCCCCGAGCCCACGTGGTCGTCGACGACGCCGGCCACCTCGCAGTTCAGCGTGTAGGTATAGCCTGCCACGCGTTTTCCGCGATAGTCCGCTTCCCACAGCATGAGCCGGCCCGCGTAAATCGTGAACCCGCTCGTGTTCCGCACGCAAATCGCCTTCACGTCCCGCTGGCTGCGGGGCTTTTTGCGATCTGTCGGGTCCGTGTCGCGGAAGATCTTGATTTGACCCTCCAGGATCACGCTCTCGCCGTACGTGCTGGAGATGGTCTCCGTGGTGCCGTGATAGGTTTCCCCCCGGCCGAAAATTCCCGCACTCATGATCCGTCTTCCTTATATCCGAATGAGTTGGTTGGTGATCCGCCCCATGCCACGATCCGCCCGGATTAGGCGGCGGCGTAGGGATACAGCTTGGCCACGTGCCTCGGCATGAACTTGAAGTTGCCGAAGCAGTAGGCGAGGAATTTCCAGCTCGCCGAATTCGGGTCCCAAGTGGGCCCCACGGTACTGACGATATCCTTGCCCAGCATGCACAACTCGACCTCGTCCACGTTGAGCACGTAGCCGCGGGCCGTCGAAATGCCGAACTCGGTATGCACGCCACACCCCTCAAAGTTCAAGACCGTGGGGAAGCCCAGCATCTCCGACTCTTTGTGGGGCACCCAAACCCGCGAAGACGAGTCGAAGGACGCCTTGAAGGTCGACATGTAGTCGCCCGACAGCATGGCCATCAGGCTCGTCGACTCCACGCCGGCGGTCAGGGCCAACCACTGGATCACGTCCCGAAGAGCCAGCTTGCAGTTGGCCGCCCATGTGGCGGTCGTGCTCCATCGGGCGTCCGTGGTGACCACGTTGGCCAGTTTCGGCGACCAGTAGTCGTAATCCGTCGACCCTTCTCCTAGCGGCCAATCCGTGGCTACGGTCGCGTTGGGGGAGTCGACCGCGTCCGCACTCCAGCGACCGCTCTGGTTCAACGCGGTCGACAGCCCGAAATAGGTGTCGCTGGGTTGGGCCACCATGTCGCCGACCAAGCAAGTGCCGGCGCCGCAGAAACTCTCGATACCGCAGAAGCGATTTTCGTTTCCGCTGGCATAGCCGTCAACGTAGAACTCCAGGCCGATCTGATTTTTGATCGCCTTGCGAAGCTTGGGGAAGATCCGCTTGTAGCGGTCGACCAACACGTAGTCGCCGCCGCGAGTCTCTTCTCGCTCCTTGATGGTCATCTCGTCGCTGGCTTTGTAGCCCCGCCAGTCGATCGTGCCCTGCTTGAGGTAGTCGTTCCTCTCGTAGGTCACCTGCCCGCCGTCGCCGAACTGCTCCACCGGCGGCTCTTTGTAGTCCACGTCGAACTTCGATTCGTGGCTACCCCGGTAGTTCATGATGATATTGCCCCGCTTTAGCAGCATGGCAAGAATCAGGCGCTTGCGAATCGTTGCATCCATCGCGCCTTTGAAGTACCTGGGAGCCGCCGCAGTCACGGTTCCGATCCACGCGTCGGACATCTGTCATTTCTCCGCCGGCCTTAATGGCTGGTCAAAAAACCCCGATTAGTCGGAAGGGACGGCGATACCCGCCTTCCTCGCCTCGTCGTCGAAAATCTGGTCAAGTGTCGCATCGGGGTTTTGCTCGACCCGCTCGGGCAGCGTGTCGGGAGGGATCGTGCCGTCGCGGCTCGCCTGATATTGGGCTTGGGCCACTTTCTCCAAGAACTCGCCCCGCTTGACTTCGCCCACCTGGGCGGGAGACAGGGGAGCCGGTTGGTGCGGGAAAGCCGGGCCGGAGGCCGCCGGAACGGTCGCCGGACTAAGGGGCGTTCCCGCGGGGGGCGACGCCGGGTCAGAGGGCGAAGCGGGAGACGGCGGGCCGAACTTGCCCGTGGCCTCGTCGGCCGCCAGCATCGAGTCGGCGTATTGCCGAATCCGCTGGGCGCCGATCGGGTCGCGGTGGTCCCATCCGAACTGCTGTTCGGCTTGCGTCAGGTGTGCCAGCATGGCTTGGCCGCGAGGCGTGAGCATGGGCTGACCGGTCTGGTCCAGGCGATGATTGCCCACCGGGTCCAGCTCGAAGAAGACTTCACGCCGCTGCGTCCGCCACTGCTGGGCCTCTTGCTCGGCCCGGTTTCTGGAAAGCTCTCTCGCCACGTGAGTGGCGACCGCCTCCTCCAATGAATCCCCCAAGCCAAGCTCCTTGCGGATATCGGGCAGGGAAGATCGGACCACCTCTTGGACGAGACCGGGGAACTCGTTCACAATCCGCTGCCCCTTCTGGCGAACGGCATCGTGGTATTCGTTGACCTTCTGGGCGTAGGGCGCCAACTCGGGCATCGTGCCCGGGGCCGCAAATCGCCCCGTCTCGGGGTCCAGCCGTAGATTACGTTCCCACTCGGGGTTGTATTCGGGGAAGTCCCACGCAAGCCCCACCGGTTGCGGGGCGGGCGTGACAGGCGGCGAGGCAGACTGCGATTCCTGCCGGAGCCACCCGTCAATTCGATCGGCGTAGGGAGCCAACCGTTGTCCGGTCTGGATCATCGGCTGGGCGTTATGGTACTCTTGGGCCGTGGCCACCAAGGCACTGACCGCGTCGGAGTCGCTGGCGAAGCGGGCCGTGTCATAGCCCCGCTGGCGGAGTGAATCCAAAACCGGCGTCGCGGACGGAACCGGCGGGACCGGAACCGGCGGGACCGGATCAGGCTGGGGCGGCAGCTCCACGGGAACCGGGAGGCTGGGCTCTGGCGGCGACGGGGAGCCGAACGCCATCTCCAGGCTCTCGACATCCGAACGGGCAGGCTCGGGGGGGGAAGGGTCGCTAGGTAGTGGAAATCCAACGCTCATTACGCACCTCAAGGCCATATCGGGGAGAAATGGACCGCCTGTACACTGATACATATACACTTACTTGTCACGCCGGAAACACCCAGAGACCCGAACCAAAACGAATTGGGCGAAATCGGTTAGAATTGGTATAATTTGGCTCCGAGACAACAGACCCCACACAGGAGCCGAGGCTATGCAGAATGCAAAAATCGCCAGGGAAACCGTGGTCACGTTCGCTGAGGCCCGCCGACGCCTGCCCACGACACCGTCCTATACAACCATGCAGCG
>DATLAN010000133.1:0-4523 GCA_035527455.1 Thermoguttaceae bacterium | reverse complement strand
CGGTTCAAGGACCACCAGATCACGAACATCGTCACCCGCCAGTACAAGCGACGCCTCAACGACGAGTTTGTCCTCTACTACGACCTGGTCGACTTCGACGAAACGTCCGTCTACGAAGAGGAGATCGTCTCGGGCAAGCCGGTCGACGTGAAGGCCGAGTTGGAGCGTCGATTCGACGCCAAGGTGGTGCTTTGGGCCGACGACGAGCCGCCGAAGGACTGGGGATCGAACGAACCGGGGGCGTACGTCGACCTGCACAACGTGGCGGGCCGCAAGGAACGAGTGGACCAGAACCACGTGAAGTACTTCCTGGACCTGAAACCCGGCGAAAAGCGGTTCGTGACCTACCAGGTAACGTACAAGCGCCGCAAAGTGGGGCCGGAACTCAACACGGAGAAGAAACGGGAGCCCTTGTAACACGGAACGTCGGTCCGGCCTCGAAAGGCCGGCATCTTCGGAGACACCCTGCCAACCTTCCTACTTGAGAGCGAAAGGGAAACGCAATGAGAATTCTGACGCAAGTCGCGGCGGCCGCGGCACTGACCCTGGCGATCGCCGCCACGGCCCGGGCCCGGATCAAGCTGACCACCCTGCCCGAGCGGCAGACCGTCCGCATCGACATCCAGAACGGCCGCTTCACGCTGGTCGAGGAGGAGCGGACCGTCAACCTCCAGGCGGGCCGCAACCAGGTCGACTTCTCCTGGGCGAACATCAGCATCGACAAGGACTCGATCGTCTTCCGCGTGATCAAGGCCGACGGCGAGGTGAACGTGCTCAACACGAACTACCCGCCCAACGAAAATGCCCTCTACTGGACCGTCAGCGCCCAGAACGCCGGGCCGGCGGTGATCCGCATCTCGTACCTGATCGGCAACATGGCCGCCGAGCCGAGCTACCAGGGCATCGTCGAAAACGACGAAAAGAAGCTGCTGATGCAGGTCTACATGACGGTGACCAACACCTCCGGCGAGAGCTTCGGCCAGTGTTCCGTGCAGCCGGGCGTGGGCAAGACCACGGTCGGCTACTTCAACGACGGCGAGCGGAAGCGGATGCTGGCCGCCAAGTTCGCCGAGGTGCCGATCCAGAAACGCTACGTCTTCGACGCCGCGATCGACCAGGAGCGCACGCGGATGTACTACCGGATGGAGAACGACAAAGACAACAACATGGGCGACTTCCCGCTGCCGTACGGCAAGGTGCGGTTGTTCATCAAGGAGCCGGCCAGCGACAACGACGAGATCCGCAGCCAGGCATTCCTGGGCGAAGACTGGGCGAAATACACGCCGCTGTTCGCCCCGCTGGACCTGTACGTGGGCGTGGCGCAGGACGTGAAGGTCGAGCGATTCCAGATGCAGCCGGAGGAAGGCCCCGCGAAGAACTTCGACGAGGTGACCTGCCCGCGCTACACGATGGACGGCAAGCAGAGCGTCACGAAGCCGCAGTTCCGCCACGAGCGCATACGATTCCGTTATCGCCTGCAGAACTTCAAGACCGAGAAGGGCGACCCGATCACGGTGCCCTTGACGGTCCAGGAGCACGTCGACGGCGAATGGATCATCGAGAAGGTGGTGTTGAAGGAACTGGAAGGCGAGCGGAACGAGCTGGTGGAGAAGGAGATCCCTCACGCGGAGATGTTCGTCACGAAGCGGATCGACGTGGACAACGTGGAGTTCGAGGTGCAGCTCCCGCCGACGACGATCGAGAAGAAGTACGACCTGTACATCACGGTGCTCCGCAAGTTCCGGCGGTATTGATCGGCGGAGCGGCGCGTGAAATGCTGTTGTTGCGAAGCCGCGAGCGGCTATTGAGGGGACAGTATGGAGGGCAAGAGCGCAACTGCTTTGACGTGGCGGCACTTTGGGGTCCTGCTGACCATCGGAGTGCTGTTCCTCGAACCGCCCTGGGGCGCATGCGAGGAAGACTCCTCGGATCGAACTTCGCAAGAGGTTCGCGCCCAGATCGCGCTGCTCTCGTCCGCAGACGAGAAAACCCGAGCGGCGGCGGCCCGCCGTCTGGGCTCCTTCGGTGGGGAGGCCGCGCCCGCGGTTCCCCATTTGATCAAGTTGCTGACGGACCATCCTCCGCCGCGGTACGAGGGTTCGATCCCCATGTATTCTCCGGCCTATGAGGCATTGGAGTCGCTGGTTCGGATCGGCAAGCCGGCGATACCCGACTTGACCGCCGCACTGGATCACGAGGACACGGCAATCCGCACGAGAGCCGCTGACGTCCTGGGGCAAATCGGCGACGGCCGGGCGAAGAAGAAACTGCTGGCAATGCTCGACGACGAAAGTCCGCAAATCCGCGCGCAGGCCGCACTCTCATTAGGGAAGATCGGTGGCCCGGATACGCTCGAGCCACTCTTGGCCGCCGCCGAGGACCCGCATTCGCTGGTTCGCGGGCATGCCTTGGCGGGTCTGGCGCTTTGTCCGGGAATTGCGGAGGATCCGCGCGCGGTCGAGCCACTGCTGGCCTTGTTCGAAGACCCGCGCTACCCCGCGAAGGACGGCGTCGCTCGAGTGCTGGGCGTGCTGAAAGACCGCCGAGCGGTAGAGCCGCTGATTGCCGCGTTGACCGGCGGCACGGTTGGCCCGCCATGGCCGTTCGCTGCGGCGTTGGGAGAGATTGGAGACCCGCGGGCCATTGAACCCTTGATCAAACAGTTGGACTATCCCCACCAGTCCGCCAGGTCGACTGCCGTGCGGGCATTGATCCAGATGGAGGCAGGGCATCGCGCTTACGTCGCCATTACCGGACTGTTCGCGTGCGAAGCCCCTTACGACTACTCGCGCAGGATGGCCATCGACGAGCTGTCCAAGGTGGGCGAACCGGCGGTCCCGGCGTTGACCGACGCGCTGGAGGACGAAAACCCGAACGTCGCCGAAGCAGCGGCCGCGACGCTGCGGAAGATCTATGGCGAGGAATTCGACCACGGCGGGAAGGCATGGTTGTTCTGGAAACGGGATTTGGTCAAGAAGTTGGAGGCAGCCGAGAATGCTCAGTCGAGCGTGTCGGAGGCGCCCACTGAGGTGTCTGAGAGGGAATTCGTTCGAGAAGCTCGGTTCCGGATCCCCGGACAAGTTCAAGTGTTCAAGTTCCTGGTGACCGAGCAGAAGGTGATCGCTTCGGTGCAGTACCGCGCCGGGGAGGTCGAAGTCACCGAATCGCCTTACCGCCGGCCTTTCGGCGAGAGGAACGCGCCGGTAATCAAGAGTGCCTTGGCGGCTTGGGACTTACAGGGAAACGAACTCTGGAAGATCGACCTGCCGCCGGCTTACCACCTGGTCCCGGCCGGGAACCAGGTGGTGCTGGCCTACGACGGGGGCGGTTCGGATTCGGCACGGGGTTTGATCTGGGTCGATCCGACCGCCGGCCGCGAGATTCGTCGCGTGTCGTTGCCCGGCCGGCCGGCCAAACTGGCTTTCAATGTACGCTCGGAGTCGCTGGTCATGGTCCTTTATCCCCAGCGGCGACTGACGGTCATCGACGAGAAGACCTGGATGGAAGTGCGGGCATACCGGATGGACGGGACGCCGGCCTGGGTACACCGGGAGCCGGTCTCCGAACTGACGGGCTTCTGCCTGGACGGTCCCGCGGTGGTGATCGGCTCCACGTCGGGCGAGGAGCGTTTCGTGGCCGGGCTGGATCCGCTCACCGGCGAGTCGCTGTGGCGGCGCCGTTGGGGACGCTTTCCGGCGGTTCCCGAGCGAGGCACTCCACGGCCGAAGAACGTCGTGGGGCTGGTCTGCGTCCCCAAGACCGAAGGACTCGAATTCCTGGATCCCCGCAACGGTGCGAGCCTGCACGCCCTGCCGCGCCCGAAGGGACAGCGCATGGCGCCCAAGTTCTGCGGTCACGGGGACCGAGTCTACTACACCTCGACGCAACTGGAGGGGTTTACTCTGGCGGCGCAGGCCTTTCCCGCCGGGAACGTGGTCTGGTCGGCCCAGACGGGGACGGTCTCCTACGGAGCGCCGACCGCCTGGGGAGAGAACACCGTGTTTCTCTGTCGGCGGCTTTCGGAAGGTCTGACCGGCCATGTGGCCGTCACGGAATTGCGCGTCTACGCGCCGGACGGACGGCTGATTGCCAAGGTCACCAAGCGCCGCCTGGACGCTGACCGGAACGAGACCGAAGAAGGGTATTTCGACGACACGGTTGCGCCAAAGGCAGTCGAAGGAAGACTCTACCTGGTAGACACGGATGAGCTGGTCGCCCTTCGTTGGGAGACGCCCCCTCATCGCTCAACCGCCAGCCGCTAGTCAGACGCTGAAGCGGATCAGGAGGATGTCGTCGTCCTGGACGACGTAGTCCTTGGGTTCCTGCCGCAGAAGGTGCTGGGCCTTGATTTCGCGCTCGCTGCCCACGCGGAGCAGGTCCGCGACGGTCATCACTTCGGCGCGGATGAACCCTCGGGCCAGATCGGTGTGGATGTTCCCGGCAGCCTCGACGGCGGTTCCTCCTTTTCGCAGCAGCCAGCAGCGGACCTCTTTGTCGCCACAGGTGAAGAAGAGCAACTGGCC
>DATLAN010000132.1:0-7013 GCA_035527455.1 Thermoguttaceae bacterium | reverse complement strand
CGTCCAGTACGTCCGCGGCCCGCAGACGATCCCCGCCGCGGCCGTCATCGCCGACGTGGAGATCGAGGTGACCGGGCCGTTCGGCTGGCCGGTCACGAGCCGGGCAACGGACTTCCTGGTCGAGACGCAGCGGCTCGTGATGGACGGGAAGCCGATCGAGCCGGAGCCGGGCGACCGGGTCCGCGTCGACCGCAAGGGGCGGTGGGACACCTACGAGGTGACGACGTTCGGCGACCAGGGGCACTGCGAGCCGGCCGATCCCTACGGCGTTTCCTGGCGCATCCACACGAAACTGGTCGCGACCGGGTGAGCCAATGACCCCACAACCGAAACCACGAAATGGCGTCCGCCGGGCCGTGGCGATCGCCGGCGCCGGCGCGGCGGTGCTGGCGGCGATCGTGGCGATGGCCGGCGCGGTCTGGAGCGCGTCGGCGGACCGGGCGGCCACGGCTGCCCAGGCGACGGCGAACCGGGCGGCGATCGTCGACCAGGAGCTGCGGCTGCGCGCGGTGGAAAGACAGCTCGGCCAGGTCGCCGCCGACGTGCGGTGGATCCGCGCGACGATGGAACAGGGGAAGCGGCCATGAGTTCGCTGATCATCAAATTGTGCAAGGCGGTGCGCGACCATTTGGACGGCGCCAACTACTCGATCGCTTTCACGCCGCGGCGGGGCTACGACGTGAACGTGAAGCTCCCCGACCTGGAGGCCGCCAAGGAGCCCGACGTGCTGGTGATGCCGGCCGAGCTGGACCGCGCCTTGGATGCCGACGCGGCAACCCGCGAAGGCCCCGCCGACGAGTACCAGGTCGACGTCGGGGTGAGGCGGAAGCTCAAGACGAAGACCAACGAGGAGATCGACCCCCTGGTGGACCTGATGGAGGAGATCCAGCGCAACCTGCTCGGGGAGCGGGCGGTCGGCTACCAAGAGGCGGTGTGCGTCGAGGCCCGGATCGCCCCGGTCTTCTCGCCGGAGCACCTCGACAACCAAGGGATATTTTTCAGCGTCCTCCACTTGCGTTTCATCGCAATCCCATGATCGGCTACCGCGCCACGACCGAGTTCGATCCGCAGACGGTCTTGCGACCGGAGGCCCGGGCCGCGCGCAAGTGGCTGGGCTGGGTCGGGGCCCTGGTCCGCAAGATCGCCCGCCAGTCCATCCATCCGGCCGAGGGCCCGTCACCGGCCGGCACTCCGCCCCACACGCACAAGCGAATCCTACCCAACGCGATCCTTTACGCAGTGGAAATGCCCTACCGCCGCGCGGTCATGGGACCGGCGGCCAGCAAGGCGGGCACAGTCGGCGGCGCGCACGAGCACGGCGGCCGGTACAAGGACGAGGAGTTCGCGCCGCGGCCGTTCATGGGGCCGGCGTTGGAGCAGGTCGAACCCAAAATGAGCCCGATGTGGGCTGACTCGATCAAATGAGGAGAACACGCGATGGCGCTTTACACCGTCCGAATTGGCCTCGATTGCAAGTTCTACCGCGGGCCCGCTGGTGCCCTCGCGAGCTTGGAGGTCAAGAACGTCAAGGAGCTGACGCTGGTCCTGGAGCTGACCGAAGAGGAGGCGACCACCCGGGAGGCGGAGGGCTGGGAAATGACCGAGCCCATCCTCTTCCGCTCCAGCCTGGAATGGACCATGAACTGGAAGCCGTCCGACACCAACTTCGCGGCGTTCAAGACGGCGTTCTTCGCCAAGGCGGCCATCGCCCTGGCTGCGCTGGACGGTCCCGGCGGCGAGGGCCTGGACGCCGACTACAAGATGTTCCGCTTCACGCGGGCCGAGCCCAAGGGAATCGTCACGGTGAGCTGCCTCGCCAAGCCTGTCTTCGTCAGCCGCGCCCCGAAGTGGAAGAGCTGACCGCCAGGCAGCCGCTAACGACCATCCCACTCCACACAACAAGGAACGAATCATGGCAACTGACTTGACGGCACTCGACCTGGCCGTGGCCGTATCGGTGGCTGGCTCGACCCAGAAGGGCCTCGATCTCTCGACGCCCCAGGACAATCTCAACCTGTCGAAGGCGCTTGCCTTCGCCTTTGGCACCGGCGCGGGCAAGGGCAACCAGGCATGGCACGATCGCCGCCTGCTGGCCGCGTCGGCGGCCGAAGGCGCGCTGATGGACCTCGCCGGCGTTCTCAAGAACGCCTACGGCGAAACCGTGAATTTCGCCAACGTGAAAGCGCTGATCGTTTTCAACCGCTCCGATGAGACGTTCACGACGCCGGTCCACGCGCCCACCGATGCCGAAATCTCCGTCGGCGGCGCTGCGGCTACGGAGTGGCTGGGCCCGTTCAAGGCGGCGCTGGACGCGATCAAGATCCCGGCCGGCGGCGTCTTCGTGATCGCCGGCAACTGGGCGACCGGCTGGCCAGTTGTCGGGGGCATATCGGACCTCCTGGAGATCACCAACGAGGACGGCGCCGACGAGGCGTGCTACGAGATCATCCTGATCGGCGAGTCCGGCTAAGCAGCTCGGCGTAGGAACCGGCCCGCGAATGGTGCGAATGGCGCGAATTTAATTCGCGTTATTCGCGCGGATTCGCGGACCCCCGTTTGGAGCTTCCATGAAAACGTTCAAGGACCGCAAGGGCCGGGAGTGGATGATCGACGTGAATCTGACGTCGATCGCGCGGGTGCATGACCTCTGCGGCGTCAAGCTGACGGACCTGGCCGACGTCAAGTCGCCGACCGATTCCCTCGTCTTCCGGTTGCTGGATGACCCGCTGCTCCAGTTCAACGTGCTCCATGCCTTGCTGATGCCCCAGATGGAGGCGAAGGGAATCGAGCCGGAGGACTTCGGCGCGGCGATGGCCGGCGACCCCATCGACGACGCAACGACGGCGGTCCTGGGGGCCGTCGTCGATTTTTTCCCGAACCAGCGGGACCGGACGCGGATGCAGAAGGGCCTGGCGATGGTCAACCACTGGATGGAGACGGCGAGGACGGCGTTGGAATCGCCGGCGATCCAAGCGAGGATCGAGCGGCAGTTGAAGAACGCCCTGTCGACCCTTACGAGTTCGGACTCGAACTCTGCGGAATCCTCCAGATCGCCCCCGACGGGCGAACCCTCCGCGAGCTGATCCCGATGGCGGAGGCCAAGGAACGCTCGGAGTGGGCCCGGGCCGCGGCAATCGTCTGCGAGATCCACAACTGCCACTGCACCGATACGATCGGGCCGGGCGACGTGCATCCGATCCTCGACGATGGACCGCGCGAGCCTGACGCGAAAATGACCATGCACGAGCTGGGCGAAGCACTCCACCAGCAATTCCCCGGCGGACTCGAGTCGGAGGCGTAAAGGATGGCAAGCGGAAGCGACATCCGGGCCGGCGGCGCCTTCGTCGAGGCCTACCTGAAGGACGACAAGCTCTACCAGGGGCTGGAGCGCAGCCAGCGCCGCCTCCAGGCGTGGGGCCGAAGCGCCACGGATATGGGCAAAAGGCTGCTTGCCGTGACCGCGGTCGCTGCCGCGCCGCTGGCCTGGTCTATCAAGCAGGCCAGCGCCATGGAAGAGACGATGAACAAGTTCAACGTCGTCTTCGGCGGCAACGCGGCCGTGGTCAAGGGCTGGAGCGACGACTTCGGCGCCAGCATGGGGCGGTCCAAGGAGCAGGTCGCCAGTTTCATGGCTGGCTCGCAAGACCTGTTCGTGCCCTTGGGATTTGCGGCCGACGCCGCCACCGATATGAGCAAGCAGGTGACGCAGCTTGCGGTGGACCTGGCCAGCTTCAACAACAAGGCTGACGCGGACGTCCTGCGCGACCTGCACGCGGCCCTCACCGGCAGCGGCGAGGTGATGAAGAAGTACGGCGTGATCGTCTCCGAGGCGGCGGTGAAGCAGGAGCTTTTGAATCAGGGGATGGACCCCAAGGTGGCCACCGACCAGGAGAAGGTGCAGGCCCGGCTGAACATCATTCTGGCCGGCACGACGGCCGCCCAGGGGGACGCGGCGCGGTCGGCCGGCAGCTTTGCGAACCAGATGAAGGCCCTCTACGCGAACGTGAGCGACGCCGCCGTGGAAATCGGCAATGTCCTTCTGCCGGCCGTGACCGCCATCGTGACGGACCTGGCCGGGACCGCCAAGACGGTGGCCCAGTGGGCGAGGGAGAACAAGGAACTGATCGTAACGCTCGGCAAGATCCTAGCGCTCCTGGCCGCCTTGGCGGTGGGCCTGATCGCCTTGGGCGGCGTGGCCAAGGGGATCGCGGCAGTGACCGCGGCAGCCAAAGGTCTTTATGCGGCTTTCGTGCTCCTGACGGCGCACCCGCTCGTCTTGACCTTCACGCTGGCGGCTGGGGCCGTGATCGCTTTGGGCATGGCCTTTTCGACGGCAGCAAAATCGACGCGGGAATACCTCGACGAAACCGACGCGCTGATCGTAAAGCAGGATGCCAGGCGGGCGGAAATGGACAAGCAGTTCGGCCGGCTGGAACAGCTCGCGGAGAAGGAACGCCTGAACAACCAGGAAATGTCGGAGGCAGAGCGCATCATCCAATCGCTGGAAGGGCGCTATGGTAGCTTGGGCGTCGTGCTGGATGAGACAACGGGTCGGATTCAGGGCGTAACGGAAGCCTGGGGACTGGCCCGCGCCGCGCAGGATCGCATCGAGATTCGACAAATCACCCAGCAGATGGACGATCTGGGCCAAAAGGCCATCAAAGTCGGCGAGAAGATCCGCTGGGGGTTCAGTTTCACCCCGAAGGGCTTGGCAGCCAGCATGGCCGGCGGAATGGCGGCGAAGCAGAAGGAGCTGCACGATCTGACGGAACAGCGTGCCGCGCTGGAGCTCCGAAGAAGGGCCTTGCAGGAAGGTTTGCCTGTACCCGCCTGGAAAGGGGCGCCCGGCGCGGGCCCGGCGCCCGGTGCAGCGGGGACTCCCGGTGCAGGCAAGGACGATCCGGAAAAGCGGTTGAAAGATTCGCTGCGTTTCTCCGCGGAGCTGTTTCATCGCCAGCAAGCAATCCGCCTGGGGATGATCGAGGACGAGCACAAGCGCGAGATCGAGTTGATCAACGACAAGTACGATCACGAGATCAAGATGGCGAAGCTCGCCGGGAACACCATCGCCGGCATCGAGCAGACGCGGCAGTTGGAATTGACCGCTGCCCGCCAGCGCCAGGCCGAGGCGGTGGCCGATCGCGAGGCGGCCTTGCGGGACGAGATTGCGCGGGCGGAGATCGAGGGCAGCGGAATGTCGGCGGCGAAGAAGCGGCAGGCCCTGCTCAGCCTCGACCGCCGCCGAGAGCTGGCCGAGGCTGATAGGCTCGGCGTCGACCCCGAGCTGGTCATGCGCAAATACGACCTGCTGCGGATGGGCGCGGAGCGTCAGCAGGGCCTCGCCCAGGCCAAGGCGAGCGTGACGGGCGGCTTCTCCGCCTACGGCGTAGCCCGGGGTGTCGGCGGCTACGACATCCAGACCCGGATCGCTCGATCCAGCGAGCGGACGGCGGACGGCGTCCAGCAGCTCTTGACGGAGGCGAAGAACTCTCAACTGGTGTTCAAGTAGTGATGCGATGGCCATAACGGTCAAACAGAAATGGCGGAGCCCGAGCTTTCAAGAGGGGGAGAATCCGTCGATCGACACGCTTTGGATCGTCCGCGGAACGGACATCCACTCCCTCGCCCGCATCGCGCTGGCCAGCGGCACGCCGGCGGTGCTGGACGGCCTGGTCAGGCAGAATTACGGGGCGACGCCGCTCGGCTTCGACTCTTGGAACGGGGCCGTCCGCTACGGGAAGCGGAAGAAAAAGGAGCCGGGCGACTCGTCGTACAGCTTCGACACCCGGGGCGCGACCCAGCACATCGTCCAGTCGTTGGAGACGATCGGCAACTACGCCCCGGCCGGCCAGACGGCCCCCAACTTCCACGGCGCCATCAATGTCACGCTCGACGCCGTGGAGGGCATGGACATCGTCCTCCCCAAGTTCGCGTTCCACGAGACGCACTTTTTCACGCAGGCCCAGATCAGCGATGCGTACAAGATGATCCTGTACGGCCTGACCGGGAAGGTGAACAACGCGACCTGGCGGATGTTCGCCAAGGGGGAAGTGCTGTTTCTGGGAGCGTCCGGCTCGCTGCGGGGCGACGCGCCGGACGACCTCTGGGAGATCGGCTTTTACTTCGACGCGGAGCCGAACGCGACGGACATCCCCATCGGGCCGGATTTCACGGTCCCGGCGAAGGAAGGCAAGGCCCACTACTTGTGGGTCCGCCACTGCGACGTGGACGACGCGGAGGCCAAGGTGCTGGTCAAGTGGCCGATCTCGGCCCACGTCGAGCGGGTATGCGAGTACGGCAGCTTTAGCAGTCTGGGGATCTAACGGTTCCGCGTCCACGCGATCTGAGGAGGTTTCCGGGCCATGCCGGGAGACGAGTTCAGCACGGTCAGATCGGGGCAGCCCCTGGAAATCGCGGCGCCGACGTGGAACGCGATCCTGGCGGCGGCCAAGGCAGAGCAGGACCGCCAGGCCGGTCTCGGTCGCGAGCCGAAAGGACTCGGCCCGCAGCGGACGATCATACCCCTGAAAAACATGACCGGCGCCGACCGCGAGCGGTTCGACGTGGCGCAGACCAATTCCCCGATCCTCGACGTGGCCGAGGACGCCGGGCAAGAGCGCCCGACGGCGATCGGGACGTTGCCGGACGGGACCACGCCGGGCAAGATCGCCATTTTCCTTGAGCCGGCGAAGTCCGGGGCGATCGTCCGCTCCCGTGTCTCCGGCGTGACACTTGCGCGCGTGGACTTCAAGGAAAAATGGCACCGCTGGGCGGACCTCAAGGGGGACGAATGCGAGCACCTTGAGAGCCGGGCCGATCCGGGCGGCGCCTACATCCTCTCGCCTCCGGAAGAAACCGGCTCGCAGATGTGTCTGGTGCGCCTCAGCAACCCGCCGCCGGTCCATTTTGCGGCCAAGATCACGTCGGCGACGTGGGAAACTGGCGCGCGGTACAAGTACGGCTTCCAGGAGGTCGAAAAAACAGCCAAGGAATGGGACGGGTGGCAAAACAAG
>DATLAN010000131.1:0-5362 GCA_035527455.1 Thermoguttaceae bacterium | reverse complement strand
GCCCCTGGTCTGCTCGAGATCGGCGGAGGTTATGACGATCTCGATGCTGAACTGCTGCGTCTTCAGAAGGTCGGGACTGGTTTTGCCTCTGAAGATGGCTTCACTGATACGTTCACCGGATCCGGGGTTGAGTTCGAACGCTATGTCGCCCGTAGCCAAGACGGCTCCGAAGCGATTGAATCGCGCCGGCATCGTGGGGTGATGAGCAACCCACCCACTGAGCGCGGTGGTGATCGGAAGCCCGAGGCGCTCGTCGAAGATCATGTTGCGCGTCCGCGCGTTCTTCCACAGATAGGGCACGCCGGTACGATTGCTTGGCCAGTCGGGCCGGACGACCTGCGCCTTCGCCGCCGCCATCTCGTTGGGCACCTGGGCACAATCAGTCACGCCCGTCACCGTCAGGTTTTCCTTCGCTCCCAGAGAATTGGCAAACTCGGCGATGATCCCGCAGCCTTCGCTGTCGAGGGAGAGCTTCGTGGCGGCCGTGCCGCTTTGCAGCGTCACCTTGGCCGCGGCCACCTGGATCGGTTCACTGCATGTAAGGAGCACGCGCCGGTCATCGAACGCCACCGCGGAGAGCAGCTTCGGCGCCGCCCGCTCGGCCACGCGGACCGTTCCCTTGAGCGTGCGGTCGCCTTGCGTGGCCGTGATCGCGTAGGTGCCGGCCTCGCTGTAAGTGTGCTTGCCTTCCGTTCCCTTGGAACCGTCGCCAAAGGTCCACTGCCAGTTGCCCGGGCCGGTAACGAACGACGGCACCGCCGGCGTGTACGGCGCCTCGCCCGCATACTGGCCCAGCCCCGGATCGACCCAGACATAGGCATAGACATCCATATAGTCGTTGTCGGTCACCTGCACCCATTTCGCGATCGAGTTGAAATCGTCGGCGAACTGGCCCAGCCAGATGTCGGCGCGGTTGGGGCCCAGGTTATTGAATGGACCTGCAACCACCATGTGGCGGGCATCGGATGCCCACTTGGGGTTCCACATGACGCCCCTGCCGCCATCCTTGAGAGGCTTGAGGCCAGGGGGCACCACGCTGAAGTCACGGCTGCTGCCGTCCGCCTTGTAGAGCGTCACTTGTTCGTGCGAGCCGGCCATTCCCGTCACCATATACGAATTGTCGGGGGAGATGTACGTGTTGCAGCCGTTGCGATAGTCCTTGCGGTTCACTTGGCCTGTGCGGAAGTAGAGCATGCCGGCAGCGGGCCAGGGAAACTCACCCACTGCGCGGGTGCCGTCGGCTGAAAGGGAAAAGCGGTTCGCCAGGCGGCCCGTGTACATCCTCTCCCTGCTTTCGGGCTTGTCGAGCTGGAAGCGATCGACGAAAGAGGCGTCGTTGCCGCCCGCATTGCTCGCATACACCCATTCGATGCCTGTCGCCGGGTCGCGCCATGTCCACTGCGCAAAGCCATCGGTCAGGATGCGGCTGTTCGCGCCGTCCCAGTCCACGCAATGGATATGGAGCTTCCCGTCCGTCGTCGCGCTGTAGATCACGCGGCGGCCGCTCGGGGAAATGAGCGGATTGTAGATCTCGCCCTCGGGCACCAATTCGCGCTCGCCTTTCCCGCCGGTGTCGAACGCCATGATCGAATAGCCGGGGCCGCCGTCGAGACTGCCCTTGTAAGTCTCCCATTGCTTGTGCCGGAGCCAGACGATCCGCGTCTCGGCGCCGGTGAGCTGGCGGATCTGCGTGGCAAGGTCAGCAGCAGCGGCTGGGGCGTCCCAACACAGGGCCGCCAGCAGCGCGACGAGCGCCAGCATGGTGGAGTTACGGTTCACTGTCCGCATGTTTTCTTCTCCAATTCCTTTTCCTGTAGGGGGCTGAGACTTCTTCACGGTTTGAGCGCCACGGTTCCGGTCTGTCGGGTCCAGCCGTCCCAGCCCGTGATACGGAAGACCGGGACGTTGTTCTGGCCGGCGCCAAAGAAGAGTACTTCTCCGGTCCTGGGATTGGTGTAGAGCGAACCGCCGAACTGCTCGCCGCACAGCCCGTAGGCCTCGGGCGGCACCCCTTTGCTGAACAACGGCGATTCCAGCAGCCTGCCGACCCAGAGCCCGTCGCGATCCCAGACATGTTGCAGGCTGTTTTCCATGTCGCCGACCACGATGCAGTCATGGGTTGTTCCCATGATGCGCCAGAAGTAGCGGCCCTCGCCTGGCGCGGCGCCGCCCGTGGCGCTGTGTCGCCCCACGACCCACTGCAGCTTGCCGGCCGCATTCCAACGGGCCACGCGGTTCCCGCCGGTGCGGGGCGACCAGAAACCCTGGCCGAATTTCTTTTCGTCGTTCGTATTGTAGATGCAGTAAACGCTGCCGTCGGCGTCCCGCCAGATGGCGACATCGCCGTACTGGCCGAAGCCGTACTCGTCCATGGGCGGCTCGCCCAGTCGCTCCTGCTTGGTGTTATCGTAGATCGGCGCGCCGTGCTTCGTGAATCCCTGGGGCGCCAGCCGGACATAGCCGACGTTCAGTTTGCTCCATTGGCGAAGGTTTTGCGACAGCGCCAGATACCAGTTGAGGTCGTTGTCGACATACATGCCGCCGGCGCAGAAATTACCACCGGGGAAGGTGAACTCGTCGTCTTCCGGCCGGCCGTTGCCGTTCGTATCGACCCAGCAGTAGACGTAATGTGTGCCGTCGGGTTTCATCTGCTCCTGAATCGTTTCCGGCGGCGGCTGCGGTCCGCCACCCACCGGGAAGCTGAGCACGCTCATCGGCGTGAGTGTGCCGTTCTTTTCGTCGAGTTCGAACACCGCCGGCGTGGTACTGCTCATCAGAAGCAGCTTGCCTTCCCGACGCCGCAGGAAGAGGTGGTGGTTGGCCACGAAGGGGCTCCACATCGGCGCGTCGGTATCAAACACGGCATCGACCTTCCAGGTCCGGTTCCCGTAGTCGACCTTGTACCGGGTTATGCCGCCCCAGCCATAGACCATGTAGATCATGGAGGGATCCTCCGGATCGGCAATTGCCGTCGGCGCATAGGTCTGTCCGCCGTACCATTCCCTCGCGATCGTGCCCTTGGCGTCGTAGGCCACGGTACGGTTTGGGTTCTGGAGATCCACGACCAGGAAACCGCCGTCCCGCGCGGCGATGTCCATCAGGAAGCCGAAGCCGTCTTCGGGTTTGTAAGGGCCGTACGAAGCCCGCCCCCCGGGACGGCCATAGGCGGCCTTGAGTTTGCCATCGGAACCAAACCGTTTTACCTGCCGGCCCTGGTCGGGTGGAAACGTGGATTCCGGCTGCTTAAGCTCGCGTTGGGCCCAGTGCAACATTCCGTCCGACTCGGCCACCAGTATATCGCCATTGGCCGCCACGTCCAGACGCCACGGTGCCGTCATCAGCTTGGCATCGATCAGCGGCTCGGGCTTGTTGCCGCCCAGCGCCACGCGGAACACCGCCCCTTGCGAGATGACCAACGCGTCGCCGTTCTCGAGCAAAGCCACACCCGTGGGCTCCGCAATCGTGCACTCGCCCAGCGACTTAGCGTCAAAGTCGAACCAGCGGATCGTGTTCTGGTCATAGTAGCTCACCAGCAAGCGCCCCTTCCGGGCTGCCATGTCCATGTACGTCGTTGGATTGTTCCCTGCCGGGATGGAGTCGAGGGTCGACTCACGCTTGCCGGTCGCCGCATCCAGGCGGTTCGGCCGCTTGCTTCCGGTTTCGAACATAAAGACCTTCCCGCCATCGGCGCACAGACTCTGCGCACCGCCGAACGCGGTGAAGTGAGCCGCGGTCCACAGGAGCTTCTCGTCATGGGACTGCTTCACCATCATGGGAGGCCCTTCGTTACTTCCGGAGGCGAAGTACAGGCCGCTCTCGTCCGAGGCCACAGTGGTCACCGGATTGTGGTTGCCGGGCCAGACTTCCCACGGCGTCTTCGGGTTCGTGCCGAGCGTCAACAGATACTCCGCCTGCAATCCGGGCGTCCGCAGGAGCTTCCATGAGTACACCCCCGCTGGCAGCACGTTGCCCTGCTCGTCCTTGCCGTCCCAGCCCTCTTCGTTCTCGCCGGCGTTCCGCTCGACCCCGTGCAGGAGCTCGCGCACGAGCTTGCCTCCCGGGGCGTGGATGACAATCGATACCTGCCCGGCCTTCTCCAGTTCATGGCGGAGCACGGTCCGCGGCGGCGCGTATCCTTCCACGTCCAGTTTCAGGACCGGTCGCTGAGGGATCGCCGCCTTCCACGTGGCGAACAACGCGGCCTCTCCGGGTTTGGCCGCCAAGCCCGGCGCGGTGATCTGGAAACCGCCATTGGCCTGGGGATCGGGATGATGAGCCAGCTTGCGCAGCGCGGCGAGGAACGTGGCGTCGGTGATCGCAAAGCGAATCGTCTTTCCCTTGTCCGTGGAACTGATCTTCGCCTCGGACACCTTCGCGCCGCGCGACCAGCCCTCGCATCCCGGCTGATTCCAGGCGGTGCGGATCGGCTCTCCGCTGCCCAGCATGATGATGTCGGAATCGTTGGCGCTGGCCCAGGTGGCGCTTCCGGCGCCCCAACGGCCGTCGTTGACCTGATAGAGTTCGAAGGTCTGGTTCTCCCACGTCCCCTTCACATCGGCCAGCGTCAATTCGAGCACGGCTTGCGTGATCTTGTCGTAACTGGCCACGCGCGTTGTCAGGTCAAAGCGGATCAACCCGCGTGAGGCCCCGTCGTTCGCCCCGACGGCTATCGTCGTCTCGGCCCCGTGCCGCGCATGCGGATTGGCCTGGCCGATCCAGGTCGCCTCTCCTTCGCGCGCGGCGAGCTGTTTCTGACCTGCGATGCCCTCCTCCATGGCCTGCGTCATACCGGCACTCGTGAGTAGCAGCAGCAGCCCCAGGCAGGAGTGTTCAACAAAGCGTTGCGTTTTCATGATTCGTTTTCCCCATGTCATGTTGTAAGTGCATGTTGCACGAACATTTCCGCCAGACCGCCAGTTCGCCGCGAACCGGGCATCAAGCCTGACGGGAATCTCTCACTTCACCAAAATGGTGCCGCACTTGCGGGGAGCAAAATGTTTCTTCGCGCAGGCCATAGAAATCGCGTTGCCGCCCCTCCATCTTCTCAGTCCGCATCTCGAAAGAGCGCCTGGGAAGGGATCTGGGACTTGGCAATGCCCGGCCCTTCGTAGCTCACCGACAGCGCGCTGCCGCCTCCGCCTTGCATGAAGTAAACGCGAATGGGGTGCTTCCCAGCCTTGAGGTGGATGCTGCCCGACTCCTCCTTGGGGGCATGCATGCCGTCGTTGTTCACGACCTCGATATTGCCGATGAACAGTCTGGTGCCATCGTCTGAGTTGGTGAAGAAGGTGTATTCGCCATCCTTCGGGACATGGACATACCCGGTGAACTTCAGCCCGAAGTTCTCTTTTGCCTCGGCAAA
>DATLAN010000130.1:0-4296 GCA_035527455.1 Thermoguttaceae bacterium | reverse complement strand
ATGGCGATTGCATGGTGCTGACCTTCGACAAGAAGGTCATGCCGGATGACATGTCAACGGCTCCCGAGGGTTTTTCAATCGCCGACGAGTCCGGCAAGTTCTACATGGCCCACGCCGCGTACCCGCTCGGAAAGGACGCCGGCACCTGGAACGTCGCCAACAAGAACTTCGATGCGACGAAGGTCATCGTGTGGAGCCCGCTGGTCAAGGAACCGGTGGCCGTGCGCTACGCCTGGGCGACAAGTCCGATGGGCAACCTGAAGGTCAACGGCAAGCCTTGGCTTCCGCTGCATAGTTTCCGCACGGACGACTGGGATTGGCCTGAGAGTGAGGATCCGGCCGAGAGCCTCGTGGACCGCGGCAAGAGTCGGGCGATGCAGCAGGAGGCCGCCGAGCGCTGTGAGTACAGGAGCATGGAGGAGGCCAAGCGAGCGGTCGAAATCCTTAAACAGCGCGAGATGCTGGGCAAGAAGGACCCAAAGGCCGGTTAACAGAACAAAAGATGAAACGAGACAACACTGAACAACATATCAAAACTCTAATTGCCCTCACAGCACTGGCGTTGACAAGCCTCGTCCTCAATGCGGCGGCCAGAACATTCTGGGAGAACATTCTGGGGACGACATTCTGGGGACACAATACTGTTTTTTATGACGCGTGGCGAATTCCAGACGGGTGGCATGGTCAGCCCGCCTCGATGATGGCCGGAGCCCGCCTCGGCGGGCTCGGCCCCGAAGGGGTGCAGGCCGGGGGTTGTACCGCCGGAGAGGGCGGAGGCGACGCGGATGCTCTGCGCGGATCGGCAATGAACGCCTCTACACAGCCCGCTTTGGGCGACATCATGGCCGGGAAACGGGCGGACCTTCTCGCCGTCGACCAGAGAAGACGCTTGCTGATCTCGCGGGACGTGATAGAATTGTCAGAGAGGTCCACGTCGGTCGCCGGCCGCAGGCCATCCGGGAAATCCCGGCTGAGAGCCTTGGCATCAGGGCAAGTGCACCCATTGCCTCTGCGCGGCGAGAGGTTTGTCTTTCGCCCTCTTGAGTTTGTGCGCGAGTCTGCCTGAAAACGCTAGGCGGTCAACCTGCCATGGCTCCAGGAAAGCAGGCCGACGAGAAGGCGGGGAAGGAGCCGGCCGGCCGATCGACGGCGCCCTGCGACAGCCGGTCGGAGCCGCCGCCCGAGGGCAAGGTCGGCCCTGGTCCGCGCAGGCGGCTGCCGGTCAAGTTGCTGCTGCTGGTCGGTTCGATCGCGGCCAGCCTGGTCATCGGCGAATTGGCATTACGCCTGATCGGTCTGGCACCGGAAATCATCCCGATTGGCGTCAGTTCGGAGAGGCACGTCTACCAACGCTCGACGAATCCGATACTCAGCTACGAATTCAAGCCGGGCTTTCGCAGCGACGACGAAGACCTTCCCTTCGACTATCGCGCCATCAATTCGCACGGGTTCCGCGACGTCGAACGTCAATACGCGAAACCGCCCCGAACCAGACGAATCATCCTCCTGGGTGATTCCGTGGTCGTCGGTTACCGAATCAGGAAGATCGACCAACTCATG
Organism: Thermoguttaceae bacterium; assembly: GCA_035527455.1. Taxonomy (GTDB): domain Bacteria; phylum Planctomycetota; class Planctomycetia; order Pirellulales; family Thermoguttaceae; genus DATLAN01. Next base: position 2,736 of record DATLAN010000130.1, on the reverse strand, counting down.
TCGCGGCAACTCGAGATGCTCTACGGCAACCAGAACGTCGAAGTCCTCAACGTGGCGGTGACCGGCTATTGCACGCGAGCCGAAGTCGAGTTGCTGCGAGTGAAGGCGGTGAAATACGATCCGGACGCCGTGATCCTGTTCTTCGTCGAAAACGATTTCCGCAATTTCAATCCCGAATCGGTCGGGGCAGACGGCATCGCGAACCGGCCCGCGTGGGTCAGTTGGTTGTTCCACACGTCCCATCTCTTCCGCCTGGCGTGCCTGCAGTTGAACTGGTTCGGCTTCGGCCTCGATGCGGATCCGGCACGCTGGAACGCGAAGGCCATCGGCCACAATAACGTCGTCGAGGGTTTGGCGCTGCTTCGCGACCTGGCCGATCGGCACGGCTTCAAGCCGCTCGTGGCCGTCTGGCCAGGTTTCACGCACGACGCGATCGAATATCCCGAAAAGATGTTCATACCCGGCTCCAAAGAATTGATCGTCGAACGGCTTGCCCGCGACTATGACCTGCCGGTCGTGGGTTTGCGGGAGGCCTTCCGCCGGCATTGGCAGTCACAGACTCCGCGGCCTGTTCCCCGACAGTACTACACCGTGGGCGACGAAATGCACGCATCGGTCGTCGGACATCGCGTCACGGCCGAGATCCTTCGTCGCATTGTCGAAGAACATCGCCTTCTCGAACCGGCCCCACGCCGGGCATCGCGCGTGGCGCGTCGATCCGACGAAGACGACGCAGCCGTCCGGGCCGCCATGGCCCTGGGAACCGAGAAGGCCGACTACGGGTTGTTGCACATCAACAGGGCGGTCACCTCGTTGGAAGAGGGCAAGCCCGACGAAGCGCTGGCGCATCTGGAGAAGGTCAGCCCGTCGGATTCGATGAGTTACGGCGATGCGATCGTGATGGCGGCGTCGATCCTGAACCGGCAAGGCAAACCCGATCATGCGAAACGCCGCCTGCAGGAATTGCTCGAAGCGGAGCCGGATCATTTTCACGCACACATGCTCCTGGGCAGCCTGTTGAACGCCGAGCAAGCCCACGAAGAGGCCATCGAACACCTGCGACGCGCGGTGGCGCTGAGACCGAATATCTACGATGCCCAATACCTCTTGGGACTCACCCTTGCCCAACTCGGCCGTTGGAAAGAGGCCGAGCCGCACCTTGGCAAAGCCGTGGAGTTAAACCCCGACAGCGCGTCGGCCGCGCGGCAACTGGGTTGTGCCTGTGCCAATCAAGGCCATTATCAACGGGCGGCGGTCCAATTCGAGCGACTCGTCCGGCTCGAACCCCAACGCGCACAGAACCATCTGGACCTTGGAACGTCGCTCGACAAACTTCAGCATGATGAAAAAGCGCTGCTCGCTTATCGCAACGGCCTGGCCGCCGACGGCAAGAACGCCGAACTGCATTACCGGCTGGGGCTTCTGCTGGTCCAAGGGAACCAACTCGACGAGGCCCACGTCCATCTGCGCCAAGCGGCAGAATTGGCGCCCAACAACGTCAAGGCCAGCAACGGCCTGGCGTTGGTCCTGGCACGTCAAGGACGCAAAGAAGAGGCCGTTCGGCAACTGCGCCGTTCGCTCCAGATCGATCCCGACAACAAAACAGCCCGAGCGAATCTCGAGTTGCTGCAGTCACAATCGCCGCCATGAGTTCCCGCGGCCCGCCGCCCTGGCACCCTGGCACGGGTCCGCCAGGGCGGCCCTCGCCGACGGGTACGGCCCGTGCCGTGGCCGGCGGCAATCATCTGTCACCCCGAGCGCAGTTGTAGGGTGGGTGCTCCGCACCCACGCGTCTCCCGATGTGGAGCCGCTCAGGCCGCCTCGGCAGCCTTCCCGACCCGCAACGACTCCGTCGCAGGGCTCAGGTTGTCATTCTGAGTCCCGGCTTGCCGGGACGAAGAATCTCGCCGTGGTCGTTGCCGTTGCCGTTCGTTCGGCGTTGGACATTGAGCGTTCCTTGTTCAGCGTTCGCCGTTGTTGTAGGCCGGGGCGTGCCCCCGCAACCCCGCTCCCGTGCCGTCAGGCACGGTTGCACTCTAGCCACGCGGCGCAAGCCCGTGGTGAGGCGAACGCCCCCCCGCGTCCATGTAGCCCCGGAGGGGCGTTTGAACCTCAGTCGCCCCTGACGGGGCTCCGGCCCTTGGGGACGGTACCCATGTTTTGGGCTTAGCCGATTCACATCGTAACTGCAACGGGCCGGGGCACCTTTGGGGACGGGGCGGGCGAGGCATGCCTCGCCCCTACGGCCGGCGTTTGCCGCCGCTCAGCCGTTCCTGGCGCCCTTGCGGCTTCGCGTGAGGCCCTGTTACCGTTCGCTGTTTGCCGTTACCCAATCTGTCGCCGTTCTCGGCGTTCTCTCTTTGCCCTCTGCGCCCTCTGCGTTAAGATCTGTCGCCGCTTGCCCGCCATAGCCTTGGCGACGGCGGGTTGCCGTTTTTTGTTAGAGTTCTAACAATCTCCGCCGCCCTATCCGAGCCATAAGTCCTTTTCGCACAAGGCCTTACACAAATCGCCCGATTTTGCCCCGTCATATTCCATTCGGCCCATACGTCGAATCCCGTCCTGCGCGGCCCGATGGCCAAAAGCGACCTTTTCGATAGCGCCAAGGCCGTTTTTCGCCTCCCGCGATTGTTAGAGTTCTAACAATCTCGGGTGCCTCCAGCCTCCAGTCTCCGGCCTCCAGCCTTGTCCGTCCCCGCCTTTTGTATACTTTATAGCATATTGACCCCGCTCCAC
>DATLAN010000129.1:0-16029 GCA_035527455.1 Thermoguttaceae bacterium | reverse complement strand
GAACTTTCGCTTTCCGCCGGAGAGATCGGCGGCGAGCGGTTCGTGCTGGCGGCGATCCGCGACGTGACCGAACGCAAACAGGTCGAGGAGGCGTTGAAGGCCTCGGAGAGAAACTATCGCGAGATCTTCAACGCCGTCAATGACATGATCATCGTCCACGACCTCGAGTCCGGGGCCATCCTGGACGTCAACTCGATGAGCTGCGAGACGTTCGGGTATTCCTTGACGGAAATGCGGCGACGGTCGGTAGGTGAAATCAGTCTCGGTGAGCGTCCCTTCACTCAAGAGGAGGCGGCGCGGCGGCTCCGCAAGGCCATGGAGGAAGGTCCCCAGCTCTTCCCGTGGCTGTGCAAGAAAAAGAGCGGCGAACTCTTCTGGGTCGAAGTCAGCCTCAAACGTGCACTCATCGACGAGGAGGAACGGATCCTGGCGGTCGTGCGCGACATCACCGAACGCAAACGGGCGGAAGAAGAAATCGCCAAGTTGGCCAGGTTTCCCGATGAAAACCCGAATCCCGTCCTGCGGATTTCCGGCAACGGCACCCTCCTCTACGCCAACCGGGCCAGCTCCCCGTTGCTGAAGACCTGGCGGTCGGAGGAGGGCCGGTTGCTGCCTGAGGGGCCGCGAAAAACGGTGCTCGAAACGCTCGGCAGCGGCCGGAGTTGCCAGAGTGAAGTTGAAATTGAAGATCGAGTCTTCTCCCTGACGCTTGCCCCGATTGTCGACGCCAACTACGTGAATGTCTACGCGCTGGATATCACGCTTCACAAGCAGGCGGAAGAGCGAATCCGCCGCAGCGAACGATTCTCTGAAATGCTCATCGACAGCAGCTTCGAAGGCATCCTGGCGTTCGACCGCGAATGTCGTTACACGATCTGGAATCCGGGCATGGAACGTCTCTCGGGCATGAATAGAGAAGCGTGCATCGGCAAGTACGCGTTCGACGTCTTTCCGTTCCTCAAGCGGATCGGCGAGGACGAGTATTTCGAGGCAGCCCTGGCCGGGAAAACCGTCATGGCACGGGACAGATCCTACATCATCCCGGAAACCGGAGCGGAAGGTTTCTACGAAGGCTCCTATTCCCCGCTGCGCAGCGGGACCGGTGAGATCATCGGTGGTTTGGCCATCATTCGCGATACCACGGCGCGAAAAGGGGCGGAGCAGGAACGCGAAAACCTGATTGCCGAACTGGAACGGAAGAACACCGAGTTGGAACAATTCGCGTACACGGTCTCCCACGATCTGAAGAGTCCGCTGGTCACCATCCGAGGGCACATGGGTCTGTTGCGCCGCGATATCGCCGCGGGAGATACCCCGCAGATCGACGGCGACATGGCACGCATCGCCGATGCCGCCGGAAAGATGTATCAGCTTCTGGACGAGGTGCTGGAGCTATCCCGGATCGGACGCAAGGTCAATCCGCCGGAGAACGTGCCGCTGGGCGAACTTGCCCGCGAGGCCCTGGAACTGGTGGCCGGCAAGATCGCCCAGCGGGAGGTCGAGGTCCGGATCGCCCCCGATCTGCCGGTGCTCTACGGCGATCGGCCGCGGCTGCGGCAGGTGCTGCAGAACCTGGTCGAAAACGCCGTCAAATGGATGGGAGATCAGCCCGATCCGCTGATCGAGATCGGCGCCCGCAAGGAAGGCGATGAAGTCGTCTGTTACGTCCGCGACAACGGCGTCGGCATCGATTCCCGATTCCACGAGAAGATCTTCGGTCTGTTCGAGAAGCTCGACTCCACCAGCGAAGGCACCGGGGTGGGTCTGGCACTGGTGAAGCGGATCATCGACGTCCACGGCGGGCGGATCTGGGTCGAATCCGAAGGCGCCGGACGCGGCTCGACCTTCTGCTTCACGCTGCCGCCGGGTGGGGACGACCCGGCGGATGATCCGTGATCCGGCTGGTGGGCGTTCACTCCACGGTGAGCCCCTTTCTCTTTCCGGGTCCGTACGGTCTCGGCCGGCATGAAAGTCCAGGGTGGTGTCGCTGGCCAGATTTTGGCTCTTCCGACACCGTGGCCCGTGCCTCGCGTCCACCGCCGCAAGGCACGGCGCCGTGAAAGCGGGGGCTATACGGGGGATAGGGAAGGCGACGTGCAATCAAGGCGTGTCCCCATAGCGAATAGCGCAACTGATTTGCAGACAGCCACTTACAGCTCTCACATTCAACAACGGGACGAGTTTCTTGGAAATCGGGCAACAAATATCGCAAAATTGCGTTGGCTTTGGATCGCAAAAATGCGATAATGCAGTGAAGGACCTGATCGGGAAAGAAGGATTCACCGATGCCCGAGATTACCGTAATCATTTTCGCCGAGGAAGACGGCACCGCTTCTTTGTTGGTGTGGCTCGACGCACACCCACCGGGAGTAAACCGATGATTAAGAAGGAGAAGACCAGCGATGCCGTCACGATCCTTCGCAATCGGTACGTGAAGGACGACGCGGACCGCAAGGCTTCGGTCGAGGCCGAGCGGGTGAACGCTCAAGTAGCTCAGATGATCCACGACCTGCGCCTGGAAGCCGGCTTGACTCAAGCGGAGCTTGCCGAACTTGTGGGAACCACGCAGTCGGTGATCAGCCGGCTGGAGGACAGCGACTACGAGGGACATTCGCTCTCGATGCTCAACCGCATTGCCGGCGCGCTGAAACAGAGAATCCGAATCGTTTTCGACCCTATCCGGGCAGGAGACAAGGTCCCTTGAGGTCCCCCCGGCGTCGCGTGCCCGGCGACGGGGCCGGACACGCGACGCCCCGACCTACCAACAGCCGCGGCCGTGTCAGCGCAGCGCTTCCCAGGGATTGAAATCCGGCGGAAGCGTTACGATCCCGTTTAGCTTCTCATACGCGTTGTACGCCCGCATCATCTCCTTGAAGAACTCGGGATGTTCGTACTCCAGCGGATACTGCTCCGCGGGGTCCTGCCGCAGGTTGTACAGATGCCATCGGCCCGGGCCGTACATGCCCAGATTGATCAGCGTGATTTTCCAGTTGTCGACGACCAGGGCCCGGTTGCCGAACAGCTCGAAACCGATCGCCTGCGAATCCTCGTGTACTTGCCCCGCCTTGCCCTGCAAATAGGGCAGCAGCGACGTCGCGTCGTCGTCCATGGGCAGGATCTCGCGGTGCTGGAACGACGTGCCGGGATGTTTCACGCCGGCAACGTCGAGGATCGTGGCCGCCAGGTCCTTGGCGTGGGCGAAGGCATGGGCCCGTTCCCCCGGCCTGGTCACGTCCGGGTGGCGGATGATAAACGGCACCCGCGTACCGCCTTCTGCCACGTATCCCTTGAACCATGCCAGCGGCGAGACGCTGGCGCTGGCCCAATGCGGACCGTAACTGACGAAGGACGTCGGGCCGCCGAGATTCTCGTACGAGTTGTCGAAATTCTCCGCGACCCACTCGCGCATCAGCGGGTTCGACAGTTCGCCCGAGGGATCGACCGGCGCGGCGCCGTTGTCGGAGGCGTAGATGATGACCGTATTGTCGTACTCGCCGATTTCGTCGAGATAATCGAGCAGCCGCCCGACGTGGCGGTCCTGGTTGTGGACCATCGCGGCGTAGACGGCCATTTTCCTGACCTCGTACGCCTGTCGTTCGTGCGATACGGACGGCCACTGGGCGACCAGCCGGTTCTCCGGCGGGAGTTCCGCGTCGGCGTCGATCAGCCCCATCCGTTTCATTCGCAAAAACCTCCCCAGACGAAGCTGGTCCCAGCCCGCCACGTACACTTGAGTGAACAGGTCGACGTCGTCCGGGGGCGCTTGCAGCGGCCAGTGACACGCGGTGTAGGCCACGTAGGCGAAGAAGGGCTTGCCGTCGCCGTGGTGCTTGCCGATCATCGCCAGCATCTGGTCGGTCCACAACTGCGTCGAATACACGCCGTCGGGACGCTGGATGATTTCGCCGTTGCGGCGATACGTGGAAATCGGCTGCGAAGGCGAAACGCCCCGGCCGTTGAAGTGGTTTCCCGCGCCTTGCATCAGCGCGTAGGTTTCCTCGAAGCCTCGGGCGTGGGGCGAGTTGTCGTCCTGCTGACCCAGACCCCAAGTGCCCACCATGAACGTGTGGTAGCCGGCGTCGTTGAGCAGCCGGGCGATGGTGACGTTGTTCTGCAGCAGATAGCCCTCGTAGCCGGGACTTCCTTGAAAGGCCGGAGTCGCGAATTCCGGGGGCGTTCCCAGCCCGATGCGATGGTGGTCGATCCCGGTGAGGAACATCGCGCGGGAGGCCGTGCCGATGGGCCCCATGTGGAAGTTGGTGAACTGGACGCCCGACCGGGCCAGGCCGTCCAGATGCGGCGTGGGGATCTCGCTGCCGTAGACGCCCGGGTCCGAGTAGCCCAGGTCGTCGCCGACGATCAGCAGGATGTTCGGGCGCCGGTCGGCGGCGCGTGCCGGGTCACTGCCGGGCAGGTACCACAAGAACAAAGCAAGCAGCATCGCCGCCGTGATGAACCGTGACATCAGGTTTGCCCCTTTCGCCAAGCGTGTCGAGATGCGGTCGCACGGGGCTACGTACCCTTCGATAGCGTTCGGGTTGCTCCCCGCAGCCCTCGTGCGACCTGCTTTCGTTTATTCCAGTTCGATCACCACCTTGTCCAGCCCTCCCTGGAACGGAAAATGACCTTCGTAGAGTGTGGAAACGGGCGTTCCGGTATCCTGCCCCACGTCGAACGTCTCGGAGAGCGAGAACGTCGAGACGTGCATCGCCGGCATGTCCACCTCGTCCACCTTCTCGCCGTCGACGAACAGTTCGCCGGTGCCCTGGTACTCCCCGGTCTTGGTGAAGTGGAACTTCAACTCGACCGGTCCGGCCGGCAGCGGCGGCGACTCGAGCGTGTAGTAGACGCCGTTGTAGTAGTTGTAGTCGAAGTAGAGCTTGTTGTCCTTGATGAACATCGTGTACCCGCCCGTGAAACCGCCGCAGGCGACGATCACGCCCTCTTCCCCGCCGGTCAGTTCCAGCTCCGTGGTGATCGAGTGTGAGCGGTTCTTCACCGGTGCCGACGCCTTTTCCGCGATCCGCACGGCGCCCGGCGCGAAGTAGGTGAAGACCTTGCGATCGCCGAACAACCGGTCCTGCTGCCGGGCGAGCCGCATGATCATGTCGTCGTAGAGCGGGTAGACGTTGTACTTCCATGCCTGCTCGTCAAAGAGCTTCTTGAGTTCTTCGAGCTTCTCGGGATGCTCGGCGGCCAGGTTGTGGGCCTCGCTGAAATCCTCGTCCACGTGGTAGAGTTCCCACACGTCTTCGTCGAAGGGGATCACCACGTTGATATCCCAAGGCATGCGGTGGCCGTGGATGGTGACCGCTTTCCAGCCGTCGGCCCAGATCGCCCGGTTGCCGAACATCTCGTAGTATTGGATCCGCTTTCGGTTCGACGCCTCGGGATCGTTGAAGGTGTAGGCGAAGCTGACGCCGTCGTACGGCGTCTGCGGCACGCCGTCGATCTGTTCCGGCGGCTTCAGGCCCGCGACCTCCAGCAGCGTCGGCGCCACGTCGATGATATGGTGGTATTGCGAGCGGATCTCCCCTTGGCCTTCGATCCCGTTGGGCCAGTGGACGATCAGCGGGTCCTGGATGCCGCCGCGGTGGACGATCTGCTTGAAGTACTTGAAGGGCGTGTTGCCGGCCATCGCCCAGCCGGCGTGGAAGTGGGGATACGTCGTCGGTCCACCCCACTGGGCGTAGTGCTGCATGTTGGCGTCGAAAGGCGTTTGCAGCCCGTTGAGGATATAGGTCTCGTTGAACGAGCCGCTCAACCCGCCTTCGCCGCTGGCGCCGTTGTCGGAGGTGACGAGAATCAGCGTGTTGTCGAGCTGCCCGATCCTTCGCAGGCACTCCACGATGCGGCCGACCTCGTGGTCCACGTGCTCCATCTGGCCGGCGAACGCCTCCATCTGCCGGGCGAAGAGCATCCTTTCTTCGGCGGATAGCTCATTCCAGGCGGGAATGTCGCGCGGCCGCTCGGTCAGGTCGGCGTCGATGGGAATGACGCCCAACTGCTTCTGCCGGGTGATGATCAGTTGCCGGGCCTCGTCCCAGCCCATGTCGAACCGGCCGCGATACTTCTCGATGAATTGCCTCGGGGCGTGGTGCGGCGAGTGCATGGCCCCGGGCGCCCAGAACATCATCAGCGGCCGCTCGGGATAGATCGACTTGTGCGCGGTCATGAACTCGATGGCCTTGTCGGCCATGTCCGTGCTGAGGTGGTAATTCGGCCTGCCCTCCCACGGTTCGATCGGCGCATGGTCGGACCACATCACGGGGAAGAAGTTGTGCGCGTCGGCCGCCATGAAGCCGTAATAGTGGTCGAAGCCCTCGCGGGTCGGCCAGTGGTCGAACGGCCCGGCGACGGAGACCTCGTACAGCGGCGTGTGGTCCCACTTGCCCAGGGCGTAGTTCGTGTAGCCGTTGCCTTGCAGGACCTTGGCCACCGATTGGGCGCTCTTGGGGATCATGGCGTTGTAGCCGGGGAAGCCCATGGCCGTCAGCGCGTGGGAGCCCAGTCCGATCGAGTGGGGATTGCGGCCGGCCATCAGCGACGCGCGGGAGGGTGAGCAGAGCGCCGTGGTATGGAAATTGTTGTAGCGCAGCCCTCCGGCGGCCAGGGCGTCGATGTTCGGCGTCTCGATCAATCCGCCGTAGCTGCCGATGTGGGCGAATCCCACGTCGTCCAGCAGCACGATGAGGATGTTCGGCGCGCCCTCGGGCGCCTCGACGGGCTTGGGCCACCACTCCTGCGAGTCCTCATAGGATTTGGCGATCTTGCCCCGAAACTCCTCGGACACTTCATCCGACCGCGGGGCGCTCACCGCGACGGAAATCAACAGGCCGAGGAGCGCTAGTCCAGACATGACTCTACGAGCGTTCATGCCATCGTCTCCTTCAATGAGATGAAAAGATCGGGAAACATCGATGTCAAACGAAAAGAATTACCTCAGTGTTCGACTCTCGGCTCTCTGGAGAAACGACCTGTTCCATGGGGTGGCACGCCCTGAGGAACGAAGGGCGTGGTCTGGCAACTGTTTCCACGCCCTTCGTTCCTCAGGGCGTGCCACCCACGCTTTTCCGGACGTCATGCTGCGGCGGAAGGACCGCAAGACGAGCGGAAAGTCGCCGCCTCTCGATCAAATACCGCCGCCCACGGCCGCTCCCGCCGTCGGTGTGCCTTTCGTCCTGACTTTGTCGATGTCGCGGACGTTGAACGCCAGCATCACCCAGGACCATCCGTAGAAGATCATTTCGATTCCGACGAACAGCCCGATCACCCAGAGTCCCGAGGCGGGCCATTGCCGGTAGATGAGGATGCCCAGCAGCAGCGCGACGAAGCCGCTCAGCAGCGGCCATCCCCAGTTGGGAAATCGCAGCACCAGCGACGCGATGATCCGGAACACGCCGGCGACCATGAAGAACACGGCCATCATCAACGACAGGGCCAGTGTGCTCTCCACGGGCGTGTCCACGATCAGGATGCCCACGATCAGGTAGAGAAGTCCCTGCAGCAGGTGCAGCAGGAACCCGCTCCATTGTCCCGTCCAGAACGAACTCACGACCAGCCCGATGCCGCCCATCAGCAACAGCAGGCCGAACATGACGACGGTGAAGACCGACACGAAGAAGGCCGAGGCGATCGCCAAGACGCCCAGCGACATCAGGGCGACGCCCAACACGAGAAACCAGATCCAGTCCGGCTGCAGGGCCTTCAGTTCGTGCCCCGACGTCGCGGCGCGGCCGAAGGCGGTTTCGGTCTTCATCGTACCTGGAGATACAGTACTCATCGGATTGCTCCTTGGGTTGGAGGGAAGGTCGTTGGTACCCGGAAATGCAGCAACGCGGAACGGGGGAATTCGACCGGCCGTTGCGCGGGCAGGCAGCGGACCGGTAGCCGCGGGGGGAGAAAGGCGAGAGAATCGACTGCCCCGGCCGATGTCATGGACTGCCCCGAAACGAAGTCGCGGTCGAATGCCCCGAGCCGCGCGGCCGAGTCGCCGCGTGTTCTGTTTTCCGCTGAAGTCTAGGTGCGCGATTCGAAGAAGTCCAAAGAAAAGACTTCTTCCGCAAGAGCCTGAAATTCTTGCAGTTGCCGAGGAAACGATCATGTCCGCACGATGCGGTGTGCAACGCGGGGAAGTCGTACGGCAAAACCGTTCGGGTGGACCGGACCTGTCGACCTGAGGCGGTTCCCGCCCGTCAGCCTCCTCGATAGGGCGGAAAGAGCGAAGTCCCGGCCGGTTGCCAGCCCAAAGCCGGATTGATATGATGGCATCTTTCTGCTTCGACGACGTTTCCCCGCGACGTTTCCCCGCGACGTTTCCCCGCTCGTGGGGACCGTCCAGCGGCAAATCCATCGTTCCGACACACTGGGAGACTCTTGGCATGAAGATCGATCCGCAGCAGTTCAGGGACATCGATCCGGGCCAGCGGACGTTGATGGGACCGGGCCCCAGCGACGTGCCGCCGCGGGTGTTGCAGGCCATGGCCGCCCCGTGCATCGGCCATCTCGATCCCTATTTCCTCTTCGCCATGGACGAAACCCAGCAACTGTTGCGGTATCTCTTCCAGACCGACAACCCCCTGACGATTCCCGTCTCCGGAACCGGAAGTTCCGGCATGGAGACCTGTTTCGTCAATCTGGTCGAGCCGGGCGACGAGGTCGTGGTCTGTGTCAACGGCGTGTTCGGCACCCGGATGGCGGACATCGTGCAGCGGATCGGCGGACGGTTGACCCGCGTGGACGCCCCCTGGGGCCGCACGATCGATCCCCAGGACGTCCGCAACGCCGTCAACGGGAAAAGCCCCAAGGTCCTGGCCGTGGTCCACGCCGAGACCTCGACGGGCGTCTGCCAGCCGCTGGGGGATCTGGCCGCGATCGCCCGAGAGGCCGGGGCGCTGTTTCTGGTCGACACGGTCACGTCGTTGGGCGGAATGGAAGTGGCGATCGACGCCGCGGGGATCGACGCCGTCTACAGCGGCACGCAGAAGTGCCTGTCGTGTCCGCCGGGCCTCTCGCCGGTCTCCTTCAGCCCGGCCGCGGTCGAGGCGATGGAGAAGCGCAAGACGCCGGTGGTGAGTTGGTATCTCGACATGACCCTGGTCCGCAACTATTGGGGCGGCCAGCGGAAGTACCACCACACGGCCCCGATCAACATGATCTTCGCCCTGCGCGAGGCGCTGCGGATCATCGCCGAGGAGGGCTTGGAAGCACGCCACCAGCGCCATCTGCTCAACCACCGCGCCCTGGTGGCCGGCATCGAAACGATGGGCCTGGGCATGGTCGTCGCCGAAGGGGAGCGGCTGCCGATGCTCAACACGATCCACATTCCCGACGGGGCCGACGACGGGAAGGTCCGGGCGGCCCTGTTGACGGATTACGGGATCGAGATCGGCGGCGGGCTGGGCGACTTCGCCGGCAAGGCCTGGCGCGTCGGACTGATGGGTCACACCGCCCGACGCAGAAACGTCATGCTCCTGCTGGCCGCGCTGGAAACCGTGCTGAAGGCCGAAGGCATCTCCATCCACCCCGGCGCCCTCGAAGCGGCCGCCGCGGTGTACGGAAAAGGGGACATTCTACTTTTTTGACCCTGTTGAATAGGGTTCGATCATGCCAAGAACAGCAAGAGCGTCGGTTGGCGGGATGTGTTATCATGTTCTGAACCGTGGTAACGGTTGCGCGGAGGTGTTTCATAAGGACGACGACTACGGCGCGTTCTTGAAACTGTTGTGCCAGGCGGGCGAGCGCGTCCCGATGCGTCTGCTGGCATACTGCCTGATGCCGAATCATTTTCATCTGGTCGTTTGGACGCTTGAAGACGGCGATCCGCCCACGGACGTGAAGCGCCCGAGGCTCCACCCCGGGCCGGTTCCGCGTGGCGATGATTGGCTGCGATGGGTCAACGAACCACAAACGGAGGCGGAGTTGGAAGCGTTGCGGGAATGCATCAGTCGCGGCCGTCCTTTCGGCTCGGAATCATGGCAAGACCAAACGGCCCAACGCTTGGGCCTGGAGTTCTCCCTGCGTTCCCGAGGGAGACCAAGGAAGGAGACGAAAAAGTAGAATGTCCCCTTTTTTTCCTCGGGCAAGGGTTCCGGCTGAGGGATCATCGATTGCCTGATTTTCTTGCGGGAAACATTTGACTCGAAGCGCCGTCCCGTTTATGCTGAAGGGAATGGGGTGGGATACACGGCGATCGCTCAAATCTAGGGGTCACTCCCCACCCGCCGTTCGCGACTCTTCTCCCGCACCAAATCCGCAGCCATCTTGTGCCGGTAATCGTCCCCAGAGAATATGAGGGGAGTTGCGTCATCGGTTCTTCGGCCGTCAACCAAGCGAGAGGAAAACAACCATGAACGCTGCGGCAGAATTGCCGGCATCGGCCAATGAGGATCGATCCTCAGGATCGGGGCAAACCGTTCATTCATCAACCACCCAGCGAGAAGTCCGATACGAGCATTCGCTGGATCTGGCCGGGCTGTTGGAGGGGCTGGACGCCTCGTTGCTGATTTCCACCTACCAGGCCGGCAAGCTGGTGGTGATCGGTTCGCACCGGCAGCAATTGGCCTTGTCGTTCCACAATTTCGACCGCCCGATGGGCGTGGCCATCGACCCACGGGCAAACAGGATGGCCGTGGCGGCGCGCAACAAGGTTTGGTTCTTGAAGAACGCCCGCGACGTCGCGCAGAAACTGAAGCCGGAAGGCGGCCACGGGGCCTGCTTCCTCACGCGATCGGCGCAAGTGACCGGCGAGATTCAAGCCCACGAGATGGCCTGGGCCGGCGACGAGTTGTGGATCGTCAACACGCTCTTCTCCTGTCTTTGCAGGTTGCACCCCGACTTCAGCTTCCTTCCCCGGTGGCAGCCGCCCTTCATCAGTGCACTGGCGCCGGAAGACCGCTGTCATCTCAACGGGCTGGCCTTGCTCGACGGGAAGCCGAAGTACGTCACGGCGATGGCCGAATCGGACACGCCCGGCGGATGGCGGCCCAAGAAGGCCGAAACCGGCTGTTTGATCGACGTGGAATCCGGCGAGACGGTTGCTCGCGGCTTTGCCATGCCGCACTCGCCGCGCGTACACGCCGGCCACGTCTGGCTGTTGGATTCGGGACGCGGCGAGCTGGTGCGCGTGGATCCCGCCGACGGGACCGTCGACACCGTGGCGCGGTTCCCCGGCTACACGCGCGGGCTGGCCTTGATCGGGACACTGGCCTTTGTCGGACTGTCCAAGATCCGCGAGACCTCGACCTTCGGCGGCGTTCCCATCGCGGAGAATCGAGAGCGGCTGAAATGCGGCGTGGGGATCGTCGATCTGCAAACGGGCGAGCTTGCCGGGCAGTTCGAATTCACTTCGGGCGTGGACGAGATCTTCGACGTGACCATCCTGCCCGGCGCGAGGCTGACGGCCATGCGAGGCCCCTTTGCCGGCGAAGACGGCGCCCAGACGATCTGGACCGTGCCGGCGCCCGGGGAAGCGAGCTGCCGAGATGCGTTGGGGGACGGTTAAGCGGGACGAACAACACAACAGAAGACCAGCAACCAGGTGGTGAATTTCCATGCGCAAGGCGAAATCCAAACGAGCCCATCGTGGCAGGCGGCAAGCACGACGACGCAACGGTTTCCAGGCGGGATGGCATGACCGCAAGAGTCTCCTCCTGGAGCCCCTGGAAACGAGAATCCTGCTTTCGGTCAATCCGCAGTTGATCGACTTGAACCCTCTCGGCACTTCTGCGCCGGATGATTTCCTGCAAATCGGCGACGTGGCCTTCTTCGTCGCCGAGGACGGGACCCACGGCCGCGAACTCTGGAAGACCGACGGCACGCCGGCAGGCACCACGCTGGTCAAGGACATTCGCCCCGGCTCCGGTTCGTCCGCCCCGTCCGGTCTTACCGACTTCAACGGCACGCTGTTCTTCGCGGCCGACGACGGCCAGAACGGCCAGGAACTGTGGAAAAGCAACGGTACGGCCGCCGGCACGGTGATGGTTCGCGACATCAACCCCGGCGAAGGTTACCAATATCCGTACGGCGACGGGCCGCTGCAGTCGTTCCCACGCGATATGACCGTCGTCGACGGGCGGTTGTTCTTCAGCGCCGAGAATTCCGCAGGCGGCGCCGAACTGTGGATGACCGACGGGACCTCCGCGGGCACGGTGATGGTCCGAGACATCTTTCCGGGGACCTACACGGACTCCTACGGCACGTATCCCAACGCGTCGAACCCGCTGGGCCTGGTCGACGTCGACGGCACGTTGTTCTTCTCCGCGGACGACGGCGAAAACGGCCGGGAACTCTGGAAATCCGACGGCACCGCGGCCGGCACGGTGATGGTCAAGGACATCTTTCCGGGCACTGATTCCTCCCCCTACGGAGAGTATCCCAACGCGTCCAACCCCGGCAAACTGACCGCCGTCGACGGCACGTTGCTCTTCTTGGCCCAGGACGAGGCCCACGGCGCGGAACTGTGGAAGTCCGACGGCACCGCGGCGGGCACGGTGATGGTCAAGGATATCCGTTCGGGGACCGACCACGCTTTCACGAGCAATAGCCCGGTGATCGCCGTGGACGGCACATTGTTCTTTGCCGCCAATGACGGCGTTCACGGCGACGAATTGTGGAAATCGGACGGCACCAGCGCCGGCACCGTCTTGGTCAAGGACATCCAGCCCGGCAGCGAGGGGATTCTCTCCCAGTACGCCGGATTCACCGACGTCGACGGCACGTTGTTCTTCTCCGCCACCGACGGCTCGGCCGGCAGGGAACTGTGGAAATCCGACGGCACCGCGGCGGGAACGGTCTTGATCAAAGACATCAATCCGGGCACGGACACTTCCGGTGCGGCCAACAACTCCTATCCGTATTACATGGATAGCGTCAACGGCACGCTCTACTTCTCGGCCTATTCGACGAACTCGGGACGCGAACTGTGGCGAAGCGACGGCACCACCGGCGGAACGGTCCTGGTGGCCGACGCCGTGCCGGGTGCCATCGGCTTGTACCCCAGCTCGCTGGAAAGCGTCAACGGTATCCTGCTCTTCTCCGGCGACGGCGGCTCCGGGCTCGAGTTCTGGACGCTCGATACCCTGGCAGAGGACACTTTCAGTGCCCGGCTGACCGTGTTCGTCGACACCCAGCAGGTCACCATCCCCGCGAACGTCGGCGTGTACTCGGACGACACGACGGCTTCGTTGTTCACGACGGACAACTCCGGCGAGCTGTTCATCGATCCGGACAACCCGGCGGCGCTGGGCGCGTTCTTCGACGTCTGGCGTACCGACGCGGGCCTTGCCGGCAACAATCCCAACGCCGTCTTCAGCGACCATCAGTTGCTCGACAACGTCGCCGACGTGACCAGCACGGTCCGGATGTTCGTCAACGGCGACGTCTCGACCGAGTTCGACGGCTACGTCCCCCAGGACGGCGACCGGATCGTGCTGGTCTACGGCGCCAATCCGGTGGTGTCGCTGAAGACCAACTTCGGCCCGCTGGTGATCGAGCTGTTCGAAGGGCAAACGCCGGGAACGGTCGACAACTTCCTCAATTACGTCAGCGACGGCGACTATATCAACTCGTTCTTCCACCGCTCAGAGACGAACTTCGTCATCCAGGGCGGCGGCTTCACCACCACTTCCACCACGTTCACCAGCACGGCCCAGTTCTCCGGCGTGCCCACCGACCCGCCGATTCTCAACGAACCGGGCATCTCGAACGTCCGCGGCACCGTGGCCATGGCGAAGGTCGGCGGCGATCCGAACAGCGCCACCAGCCAATTCTTCGTCAACCTAAGCGACACGAACACCTTCCTCGATCTGCCGGAGAACGACAGCTTCACCGTTTTTGCCCAAGTGCTCGACATGAGGACGGTCGACATCATCGCCGCGCTGCCGATCGACTTCAGCAACCCCTCGCCGTACGGCCAACTGCCGCTGACCACCGGCGATCAACTGGCGGTGATCCAGTCCATCGAGGGACAGGGCACCTTGACCGGCGTGAAGTTCGCCGATGTCAACGAGAACGGCCTGCGCGACGCCGGGGAACCGGGACTTGCCGGACTTTCCGTCTTTCTCGACGCCAACAACAACGGCGTGCTCGACGCGGGCGAAGCCTCCACGGCCACCGACGCCGACGGGCGGTTCCTGCTTCAAGTCGAGCCGGGGACTTACACGGTCCGCGCCGAAGTCTCGGCCACAAGCTCGCCGACCGTGCCCGTCTCGCCGGATAGCTATACGGTCGTCGTGGAAATCGGTCGCGAGACCGCCGGGCTGACCTTCGGTGAAACGACGCTTGGCCCGCCCGGCGGCGTCGACTTGTTGGCCGCCACCGACAGCGGCGTGGCCGACGACGACGATCTGACGAATCTCAATAACGCCACGCCGGCCGCCGTGCTGCAATTCCAAGTCAGCGGAGTCGCCGACGGGGCCGAAGTGCGAATCTACAGCGACGGCATCCAGATCGGCTCGGGCACGGCGGCGGGCGGAACCGCGATCATCACTACCGACGGTTCGACGTCCCTCTCCGATGGAGCCCGCAATATCACGGCCACGCAGGTGCTCGACGCCGACCAGAGCGATCCATCCGCCGCGTTGGCCGTTACCATCGACACGACGCCGCCGGGGGCGATCACCAATACGGCTCCCGACGTGGCCCAGGTCGGCCAACTTTACGCGTTCGACGCCGACAGCCCCGACGAAGGCCAAGCCGGCGTGACCTATTCGCTCGTCGGTCAGCCGGCCGCCATGACGATCGTTCCGCAAACCGGTGTGATCGACTGGACGCCCGGCCAAGATCAAGCCGGGCCGCACTCCTTCGAGATCCACATTACCGACGCGGCGGGCAACGTAACGTCGCAAACGGTCGACTTGACGGTGCTGGGGGTAATTCCCACGTGGCCGGACGCCTATTCGACCGACGAAGACTCGCCGCTGGTGGTCGATGCGGCCGCCGGCGTGCTGGCCAACGACGGCGACGAGAATTCCGGCGTGCTGTCGGCGGCGGTCGTCGATCTGCCGGCCCACGGCTCGCTGACACTGGGCGCCGACGGCTCGTTCACCTACACGCCCGACGGCGATTTCTTCGGCACCGACGGTTTCACGTACATCGCGTCGGATCAGGACGAAGACTCCGCCGTCACGCAAGTCACGATCGACGTGGTCGGAGTCAACGATCCCACGGTCGCCCTCGACGACGCGTACACGCTGGCGGAAGACGCCGTGCTGACGGTCGGCGCGGTCCAGGGCGTGCTGGCCAACGACAGCGATCCGGACACCGAGACCTTGACGGCCACGCTCGCCGGGCAGGCCGGCTACGGCGTGGTCGTCCTCAGCGCCGACGGTTCGTTCAGCTACACACCGGCCGCGGAGTTCCACGGCACCGATTCGTTCACGTACATCGCCCACGACGGCGCGGACGACTCCGATCCGGTCACCGTGACGCTGACGGTTACGGAAGTCCTCGACCCGCCCACGGCGGTCGCGGATTCGTACTCGGTCGAAGAGGACGGCACGCTGACGGTGGACGCCTCGCTCGGCGTGCTGGCCAACGACAGTGATCCCGATAGCGACACGATTACAGCGACGCCAAACACGCTGCCGGCAAACGGCACGTTGACGCTCGACGGCGACGGATCGTTCGTGTACACGCCCGACGGCGATTTCTTCGGCACGGACGGTTTCACCTACACGGCGTCGGACGGGGACGGCAATACGAGCGTCGCCGGCGTCACGATCACCGTGACCGGAGTGAACGATCCCCCCGTGCCGCTGAGCGACGCTTACACGCTGGCGGAAGACACCACCCTGGCGATCGACCAGGACCAGGGCGTGCTGGCCAACGACACCGACGCGGACGGCGACGTGCTGACGGCGACGCTTGCCGGACCGGCCACCCACGGCATGGTGACGCTCGACGCCGACGGTTCGTTCGGTTACACGCCCGACGCGCATTTCAGCGGCACCGATTCCTTTACGTACACGCTGAGCGACGGCGTGGTGACTTCCGACCCGGTCACCGTGACGCTCACGGTCACGGAGGTCC
>DATLAN010000128.1:0-16754 GCA_035527455.1 Thermoguttaceae bacterium | reverse complement strand
ATCAGGGCCAAGGTCCGAGGTTTCACACGCGCTGTAAAACCCCTTCGGGGTTTCTCTCGCTCTTTGGGTCCCGCAACCCGGGGTGCGCTGCGCGACCCCGGGCTTTGTTGTTCAACTGCTTCGCAGTTTATGTTGTTCAACTGCTTCGCAGTTATTGCCAACGACCGTGTCGGAAAGCGTCCCCATCGAAGGTCGGGGATGCCTGGGGCGTTTACGCCCCTTGCCGCGCAGCGGTCATAGGCCCGTGCTTCAGCACGGGTGCATGCGGGCCGCAGCACAATCTGTCCTTCCACCACGCCCCCCCCGCGCTGTCAAGTGGGATTCAGGATTTATGATTTCAGATTGGGAAGCTGCGGGAATTGTAAGTCGCTTGTAAGACACAAGTTGCGTGTACTACGACACGCCCGACTTTCGGGCTTTGAGCACCGGATCGCTCGCCAGCGGCAGCTTCACCGCGCGGCCGGTTTCGGCCGCCTTGTAGATGGCCAGGATGATCTCGACCGAACGGCGGCCCTCGGCGCCGTCGACCGCCGGACGGGTGCCCTTCTTGATGGCCTTCAAGACGTCCTGGAACTGCCGGGTGTGGCCGTGGTGGCCGATGGCCGCGGGGTCGGCCGCCCCGCCGCCGCCGCTGATCTGTTGGGACATCCGCTGGTGGATCGCCGCGTCGCGGGCGGCCTTTTTGGCGAAGTCCCACTTGATCAGGTCCTCTTCCTCCATGATCGCCGAGCCGCCGGAACCGTGGATCTCGATCCGTTTGAGATAGCCCGGATAAATGGCCGTGCTGGCCTCGATGATCCCCAAGGCCCCGTTCTCGAACCGGAGCGTGGCCATGGCGACGTCTTCCACGGCGATCCGCTCGTGGGCGAGCAGGGCGGTTTGGGCGCGGATCTCGGCGACCGGGCCCATCAGCCAGGTCAGCAGGTCGACGCTGTGGATGGCCTGGTTCATCAGCGCCCCGCCGCCGTCGAGTTCCCAGGTGCCGCGCCAATCGCCGCTGTCGTAGTAGGCCTGGGTGCGGTACCACTTGACGATGGCGTCGCCGACGGTCAACCGGCCGAAGCGCCCCGCGTCGAGGGCCCGCTTCATCTCGATGCTCGACTCGTGGAACCGCGAGGGGAAGATCGTGGAGAGGACCACGCCGGCCTTTTCGCACTCGCGGATGATCCGGTCGCAGCGGCGGAGCGTGATTTCCAGGGGCTTTTCGACGATCACGTGCTTTCCCGCCCGGGCGGCGGCGACGGCCGGTTCCATGTGGGCGCCGCTGGGCGTGCCGATGGTGACCACGTCGACGGCCGGGTCGGCCAGCATGTCCGCGAGCCTGTAATATGGCGTGCAGCCGGTCGCCTCGGCCAGCTTGTCGGCCGCCGCGGGCACCATATCGAAGCCGGCCACCAGTTTCGCCCCGCGAATGTCCGCGAGCGCTTTGGCGTGAAAGTGGGCGATCATGCCACAGCCGACAACTCCAAAACCGGTCGCCATGCGAAGTCTCCTGTATGGGTGTTTCGTTTGCTTGCTGGTAAGACACCGGATTATAGCGGGTTGCGGGGCGGGATGCACGGTGGGGGTGGGGGGATTAGGGATTGGGGGCTGGGGACTCGGGGCTGGGGGAAGGCGCACCGAAAGCGCCGAATCCCGAGTCCGAGCCCCGAGCCCCGAATCTCCAGCCCTCACCCACGGTACGCTTGTAGCTACGTTCGCCAGAACGTGGAGCGTGCCCAAGGGTTACGACCACGTTCTGGCGAACGTGGCTACGACAGTGTGTCACGCCATTGCCGGGGTCATGAATAAGCCGGGCCAGCCCCAAACCCTCACCCACGGCTCCGATTGCAGCCACCGCTACCCGCCCGGGAAGACAAGCATCATCCACAGCAGGATCAGGCTCGTGACGTTCAGCGCCATGTGCAGCACGATGGCCGGAACGAGCCGGTGGGTGCGATAGTAGAGGGTTCCCAGGGCCAGCGAAAAGAAGAAGAGCACGAACGGGTCGGGCGCGAGGTACTTCGGCAGCAAGAGCGTCAGCGTGATTTGTGCGGCATAAACCGGCGCGGCCAGGCCGGCGAAGGCCATCAGCCCCAGTTTCACGTCATCGGCGAGTTTCTCGGGCACCCAACCGAGGTCTTCCGCCGTCGCCCCCACGCGGAGTCGCAGCAGCCAGACGGCAAACGCCATCGTCAACAGTCTTGCCACGGCGTCGCCGGCGAGCATGAACACGAGATAGTCGAGTCGGGCCAGGGGGGAATCGTCGCGGAAGTGCATTCGGGCGAACAACAGCGAGGTGAGCACGATCGGGCCGACGGCTCCCGGCACGAGTCGCCGCAGCGTGGGCATCATTCGCCGCATCCGCCGTTGGGTCTTTTCCAACCAGCCCTGCAGCAGGAGCCGGAAGAAGAACTCTTCGACGATCGGGGCCACCACGCCCGCCGAGAAGACACATATCAGGATGATCCAGCCGCTGCCCCGTTCGATCAGTTGTTCGACGAGGTGGGCGCTGGTGGACTTGTCGAGGTCCTGGACGGCCGGCGGCAAACCGGCTTCCGGCCCGAGGCACACGTAGGCAAGCAGCAAGGCGACCGACACCAAGGCCACGTACACGGCCATGACGAGGATCAGATCGATGCCCTCCCACGGCACCTCCCTGCGCGGCTCGCGGGGCAAGACCGCCCGGCCTTGCCGCAGCCGCGTCGCCACCACCCACCAGACGGCCAGGCACGCGCAAAAGGCCGCCGCGACCACCGGAAACTGCCAAAAAGGAACGTCTTGCGGAGCGGCTTGGGCCACGGGAGAGGATTTGGGATTTCAGATTTCAGATTTCAGATTGCGACCGCAGCAGCTTCACGGCCGCGGCGATGTAGACGATGCCGGAGTAGACCGTCAACGCCACCGCCGACCAGACCGAGCCGGCCAGCAGCCAGCGGCACCAATCGGCGGGCTGGCGAGTGGCCACTTCGTCGACGATCGCGATCGAGTGCAGATAGTACAAACCCACGGCGGCGGCCACGCACTGCAACACCATCTTCAGCTTGCCGGCCATCTTCGCCGAGAAATCGCCCCCTTTCTCCTCGATGTAACTCCGCAGCGCCGTCACCAGCAACTCCCGCCCCACGATCACGACCACCATCCACGCCTTCACGCCCAGCGGATCTTTCGCCATGGTGGGCACGGCCGCAAGATAGATGAACGTGCCGCAGATGATCACCTTGTCGGCGAACGGGTCGAGAATCCGGCCCAGCGTGGTGACCTGGCCGTACCGCCGGGCGAAGAACCCGTCCAGCCAGTCCGTGCTCGCCGCGATCAGAAACAGCACCATGCCGGTCAGGTAGAAGCCGTTGGCGATGAAGCAGAACAAGACCACGGCCAGGATCAGCCGCACGGCGGACAACTGGTTGGGCAGATTGAAGACGGTCGCCAAGGTGCGGTTGGTGGTGGGGGAATTGGTTGCCATGTCGGTCCTCGTTGCGAAGCCGCAAGCGGCTATTTGCGAAGCCGCGAGCGGCTACTGCGCTGCCCCTATTAGATCATAATCGTGGGCGGCGACAATCTCACAAGGAACGATTTCTCCGACCGCCAGGCCGTCACCGGTCACGTAGACCACGCCGTCCACCTCGGGAGCGTCGGCGTAGGTCCTGCCTATCCAGGCGTTTTCCTCGCCGGGAATATCACGGTCGACGATCACGTCCGCCCTCCGTCCCACCTGAGACGCGTTCCAGGCGAAGGCGATCTCCTGTTGCGCAGCCATCAGCCGATCGCGTCGGGCGGCCTTCACTTCCTCGGGCACCTTGTCCGGCAGATTCACGGCGGAGGTCCCCGGCTCCTCGGAGTAGGCAAAAACCCCCACCCGCTCGAAACGCCGCCGGCGCACGAAATCCAAGAGTTCGTCGAAATGCACGTCCGTTTCGCCGGGGAAACCGGTCATCAGGGTCGTGCGGAGGACCAGCCCTGCGATCCGCTGGCGAAGCCGGTCGATCAGCCGCTCGGTCTGCCGCCGATTGACCTGCCGCCGCATACCGCGCAGCACCTCGTCGCTGACGTGTTGCAGCGGCATGTCCAGGTAGGGGAGAACCTTCCCGGCCGAAGCGATCACGTCGATCAGCTCGTCCGTGATGTGCATCGGGTAGAGATACATCGGACGGATCCAGGCCAGGCCGCCCACTTCCTCCAGCCGGGCGAGCAGTTCGGCCAGACGCGGCCGGCCGTAAAGATCCTGGCCATAAGAACTGGTGTCCTGGGCCACCAGCACCAGTTCTCGCACGCCGTCGGCCGCCAGCTCCTCGGCCTCGGAGACGACCTCTTCGATCGGCTTGCTGGCATACGGCCCCCTAATCTTGGGGATCGTGCAGAAGCTGCACAGGCGGTGGCAGCCTTCGGCGATCTTCAGAAACGCCACATGCCGGGGAGTAATCCGAAGGCGGTTGCCGTCCGGCAGGGGTCGGCTGGGCGCCGGCCGGAAAACGGCTCTCTCTTGGCCGAGATCTCCCATCAGGCGACCGGCCGCCGCGGTGATCTCCTCCCGAGCGAAGACGCCGACCACTTGGTCGATAGCCGGATACTTCTGAAGGAGGGATTCCTTTTCTCGTTCGGCCAAGCACCCGGCCACGATCACCCCCCGCAACCGCCCCCGTCGCTTCAGATCGAGCATCTCGCGGATCGTCTCGTACGACTCCTCCCGGGCGTCGCCTATGAACCCGCAGGTATTGATCACCACGAAATCGGCCCCCGCCGGATCCTTCACAAGGCGGTAGTCGCTGTCGCGCAACAGGCCGGCCATCCGCTCGCTGTCGACGAGATTCTTGGGGCAGCCGAGACTGACCAGGGCGTAGGCGGCTTTTCGAGGGGGCATCGTCCCATTCTATCCCGATGTTGCCGAAACGGTAAGGTTCAGCTCAGAAAGGACTTGCCCAATTGGGTGGCACGCTCTGAGGAACGAAGGGCGTGGTTGGGCAGGTTTTCCACGCCCTTCGTTCCTCAGGGCGTGCCACCCTCGCTGAAAGAAGGTACGGGGTATTTCCGCGCGGAACCCAAGTGGCCCGATTCGACCGGTTGCAAGCGGCGGTTTCCGTGGTATACTATACACTAGTACACTTTTCCAGGAGCCCATCCCATGCTTGCCGAAATCGTTCCGGAGGAACTGGCCGCCGGCCTGGACGCCGTGGCTTGGCAGGTGCTGGCCGAAGCCGGCGTGGAGGGCCCGCCGGTCGATGCGTTCGAAGTGGCCCGGGCGCTGGGAATCGCCGTGGCCCTGGACGACCGGCAGCGGGGCCGGGCGCGTTACGTCCGCCTCGCCGGCCGCGGCCGGCGGCGACCGCGGGCCACGATCCTGTTGCGGCCCGATCCTCGGGCGGAACGGCGGCAATGGGCCGTGGCTCACGAGATCGGCGAGCACGCGGCCCGCCGGGTGTTCGCGCACTTGGGCGTCGATCCTCGCGAGGCCGGACCCAACGCCCGAGAAACGGCGGCCAATCACCTGGCCGGCCGCCTGCTGTTGCCCACCGAATGGTTTGCGGCCGACGCGGTGGATTGCGGTTGGGACCTGGTGGAGTTGAAGTCCCGCTACGCGACGGCCAGCCACGAGCTGATCGCCCGCCGCATGTTGGAGTGTGGTCCGCCGGTGATCATCAGCATCTTCGACCACCAAGAGTTGTATTTCCGCCGCAGCAACCTTCCCGGCCGGGTTCCGCCGCCCTCGTCCGTCGAGATACAGTGCTGGCGAGCCGTTCACGCGGCCAATCGTCCTCAGCAGGCGTACGAAGGTCCCCGGACCATCCAAGGCTGGCCGGTCCACGAAGAAGGCTGGAAGCGGGAGATCCTGCGGACGGAGGTGGAGGACATCGTCGTTGAGTACTACTGTGCAGGGTTGCAGGAAGTCGACGTTTAGCGGGCGGGCTTGCCCGCCGTTGCCCGGGCGGGCTTGCCCGCCGGTGCTCGGGCAGAGAAACGCGGCGTCCACAACGGCGGGCAAGCCCGCCCGCTAAACACAACGCACCGAAACTGACGCAACTCGTTGTCGGACAAATACGTTCCATACGTCCCGCGAACTCAATCCTCCGCGGCAGCATCAACCCGTCGCCCGATCCAATTCCCAGAACAGGTCCTCGATGTGAAACGGCTTGGAGACGACCGCCGCGGCACCGGCGTCCAGTAGGCGGCGGTAGGTTTCAATGCGGGGGAAGTCCAACAGGGCGATCACCGGGGCGGGGGCGAATAAAGTGGAGAGACGTTCGATCTCTCGGACTTCCCCGTCGCGGCCGTCCGAACCGTCGAAGAGCACGGCCGTCGGGCCTTCCACCCGCGCGGGACGCGGGGGACGCAGCCAGACGGTCGACAGGCCGCAACTGCGGCAGGCGGCCGAGAGCCAGTCGGCCATCTCGAAGGAACGCGCGTGGATGGCGATCAGGCCCTGCCGGTCCGCCACCGGTTCTTCGGCCGTCAACAGCAACCGCTCCTCTTCGGTGGCCGTCACCGGCAGCGCCCACGCGCAGCGAGCACCCCGACCCATGCGATCGAACTGCTGTGCGCTTCGCGGGGGCCATTGGTGCCAGTACGTGCGGACGACGCCCGGCCACGGTTGACCCGTTCGCATCTCACCTTCGCACCAACTTCCCAAGAGCACCAACACGCGGGCCAACGGGGCCAGACGCCGCAGGCGATCGATCGCCTCGTAGGAGAACTGGTCAGGATACGACCGGGCGACGACAATCACGTCGGGCACAAGGCGGCGTTGTTCGAGTGCGGCTTCAGCCGCCTCCGGCCGAGGAAACCCGATCACGCGACCCGAGCGAGTCAAGGCGTCGCGGGCCTGGCAATATTCGGATCGATCGGTGTCGCCCAGCAGCAGGATGGTGATGTCCGGCACGAACCCTGAACCCTACAGTTTCGTTTCGCTCTCGGCGATCAGTTGGTGTGCGGCCTTGGCGTCGGGCACTTGACGGATCGCGTCGAGGAAACCCGGCAAGGTGAGCACGCGGCTGAGCCGCGCCAAGGCACGCAGGTGGCCACGGTCTTGGGTCGAACAGATCAGGAAGAAGACGTCGGTCAACGGTACCCCCGCGCCGAAGGGGATGCTGGTGGTGGTCCGCCCCAGGGCCAAGAACGGCTGGCTGAGGATCCGCGCCATGGGCCGACGGGGGTGCAACAGGGCCACACCGGTTTCCAGGGCCGTCGGCTGCATCTCTTCGCGCAATCGGACGGCCTCGATCATCTTCGCCGGGTCCCACAGCCAGCCCGTGCCGGCCGCCAGTTCGACCATCCTGGTGATGACCGAGTTGCGGGTCCTGGCTTTCAGGGGGACGGCAATGGCTTCCAGGGGTAGCATCTTGGCGAGGCAGATCTCCTCTTCCCGGCGGGTACCGGCCGAGCGCTGCAACACGCTTTCGACCTCGACCAGCTCGCCCTCGTCCGACAATCCGATCTGTTCCTCCAGCCAATGGTGGATCTCTGCCTTGGCGAACTTCCACTTGCCGGCGACCCGTCGTCCGGGAAGCCGGCCGCGATTGGCCAGGCGATCGACCTGCTGGGGGGTCAGGTGCAGGTAAGCGGCCAGACTGTCGATATCGAAGTCCATGGGCGGCCCGATTGCATTTTTCTTCCATTACTACGCTCCACTCATATTCCCCTATCCCGACGAGTTTGTCCAGACCTCCTTGCCTGCTCCGGTCAGCCCTCAATATCGTTGCAGCCGGTCCGTGTCTCGAATGGCGTATTCGCCGCCCAGTCCCCGCGGTTGCCGCCATCCGTAAGCTATGCTTTTCTGGGCGTTTCCGAGCCGCGGGTCGACGGGCTCGGCGCACGCGCTCCCCGGCGGCGGCGATCTGCTCGCCCAGGCGAGAAACCCGAGTCCATTGAACGGCACCTTCCCATGGCGAAATCAACCACCGCTCTACGGCAGCCGGAGTCGAAAGAGGACAGCTTCGAGCAACTGAAGCAACGCATCCACAGCAAGCTCGTCGACAAGCTCGATCTGACCAGGGTGGGAGAACTCGAAGGCGACAAGCTGCGGCACGAGATCCGCCTGGTCGTCGAGCACCTTTGCGATACGCAAGACACCCTGCTGAACCGAGCCGAACGGGAGCGGCTGATCTCGGAGGTCCTCGACGAGACGTTCGGTTTGGGACCGCTGGAGATGCTTCTGAAAGACCCCTCGATCAGCGACATCCTGATCAACGGTCCGAAGAGCATCTACTGCGAGCGTCGCGGGAAGATGGAAAAGACGAGCGTCACGTTCCGCAACAACGACCACCTCATGCAGATCATCGACCGGATCATCTCCAAAGTGGGACGCCGGGTCGACGAAACCTGCCCGATGGTCGACGCCCGGATGATCGACGGGTCGCGTTTCAACGCCATCATTCCCCCGCTGGCCTTGGATGGAGCGGCCGTTTCCATCCGCCGATTCGGGGCCAATCCGTTGAAGCTGGAAGACCTGTTGAACTTCAAGGCGTTCACGCCCGAAATGGTGATGCTCCTGGAGGGCGCGATCAAGGCCCGGCTGAACATCATCATCTCCGGAGGTACCGGATCGGGCAAGACGACGCTGTTGAATACGCTGTCGAGTTTCATTTCCAACTCGGACCGGATCGTGACCATCGAGGACGCGGCCGAACTCCAACTGCAACAAGACCACGTGGTGCGGCTGGAAACCCGGCCCGCCAACATCGAAGGCAAAGGGGCCATCACCGCGACCGACCTGGTCCGCAACGCGCTGCGCATGCGGCCGGAACGCATCATCATCGGCGAATGCCGCGGTCCGGAAACGCTCGACATGCTCCAGGCGATGAACACCGGTCACGAAGGCTCGCTGACCACCACCCACGCCAACACGCCGCGCGACTGCATCGCACGGATGGAAACCATGATCATGATGGCCGGCTTCGATCTGCCGCTGAAGGCGATGCGCGCGCAGATCGCCAGTGCCGTCGACCTGATCGTGCAGTCCAACCGGCTCCAGGGCGGACTGCGGAAAATCACCCAAATCACCGAAGTCGTGGGGATGGAGCAGGACACGGTGGTGATGCAGGATATTTACAAGTTCGATCGCGTGGGGATCGACGAAACGGGTCGGGCGTACGGGCGGTTCATCGCCACCGGCGTGCGGCCCACGTTCATGAGCCGGCTGGAAGCGGCCGGCGTGCGTTTGCCGTCCAGCGCGTTCCGCGAGCGCGTGATGTTGGAGGACTAGGGGGAAAAGCCCATGAGCCCGATCGTGATTGCCGTCGCCGCGTTCTTCGGAGTGGCCGCCTTGGTGGGTGGCGCGGTGTTGTCGTTGCGCAACAAGCCGGCCAGCAAGGTGGAAGATCGGTTGGATCTGCTCACTGGTGCGAATACACCCCTGGCCGCCAAGGAAGGCCTGATGAAAGGAAGCAGCGTCCTGGCCCAGCCGCTCGACAAGATGCCGGGGTTCTTCGAGACGTTCTTCGAGAAGTTCGGCAACCCCAACCTGTTGTTCGAGCAGGCCGACACCTCGTTGACGGTCGGCAAGCTGATGGGCGTTTCGGCGGTCCTGGCCCTGGCGGGAATCGTGATGGGAGTCGCCATCGGAATCCACCCGGCCTTGATGCCGGTGGTCGGGCTGTTCATGGCCGGCGTGCCGATTTTCTGGGTGGTCTTCCGGCGACGACGACGTCTGAAGGCCTTCGCCGCCCAACTGCCCGACGCCCTGGAAATGCTCTCCCGATCGCTCCGGGCGGGTCAAAGTCTCGGCTTCGGATTCCACATGGTGGCCGGGGAAATGGGACCCCCGATCGCAAAGGAGTTCGGCCGGGTGTTCGAGGAGCAGAACCTGGGTATCCCCCTGGACGAAACCCTCGAATCGTTGACCGACCGGGTCCCGAACCTCGACCTGAAGTTCTTCTCCACCGCCGTCATCCTGCAACGCCAGACCGGCGGCGATCTGGCCGAGATCCTCGACAAGATCGGAGACCTGATCCGCGAACGCTTCCGCATCTGGGGACAGGTCCAAGCGCTGACCGGCGAGGGCCGCCTCTCCGGGGTCGTCCTCCTGGCCCTGCCCTTCGTGCTGTTCATGGCCGTTTACCAACTCAACCGCGATTACATCATGATGCTCTTCACCGATCCGATGGGCAAGAAGATGTTGACCGTGGCCATCATCATGCAAGTCATCGGGGCGCTGGTGATCCGGAAGATCGTAAACATCAAAGTGTAGGTGCATACCGTGATCTTCGCAGACGAGCTATTTCGGGTGGAAACGATCGTCCCGCTGGCGCTCTTTCTGGGGGTCGCCGCCCTGGCATGGTGGGCGCTGGAGATGGCCGCCGCCGGGAAGTCGCGCGCGGTCGAACGACTCGACGAGTTGAAGAATCCCCGCGCCCGACGCGGACCGGATGAAGGCGCCATGAAGAAGGCCGACACGGTCACCAAGGTGCTCGAAAGAGCCACACCCGCTCTGGCGAGACTACAGCCGAAGAGCGAGATGGAACTCGGCCTGTTGAAAACGAAGCTCGCCGTCGCCGGCTTCCGGCACGAAGCGGCCGGAAGCATCTTCCTGGGACTGAAATTCGCCGGGCTGATGGCGGGACTGTTCCTCGGCGGCGGAACCGTGCTGCTGATCAAGGGATTCTCTCAAAACAGCCTCGTCAGTTGCATCGTCATCGCCGGATTCATGTTCTACCTGCCCGACATCGCGGTCGCGCTGATCGGCAGGAATCGCAAGCAACAGATTTTTCTCGCGCTGCCCGACGCCTTGGACCTGATGGTCGTTTGCGTGGAAGCCGGATTGGCGCTGGACCAGGCGATGCGCAAGGTCTGCGACGAGATGAAGAAGACCTATCGGGTGCTGACCGAAGAAATCGCCCTGGCCAACTTCCAACTCCAGATGGGTCGGCCCAAGGCCGAAGTGCTCCACGAACTGGGAGTGCGGACCGGGATATCCGACATGCGAAGCCTGGTGGCCGTGCTGATCCAGGCCGACAAGTTCGGTTCCAGCGTCGCCCACGCGCTGAGGGTGCAAAGCGACTCGATGCGGACCCGGCGGCGACAAATGGCCGAGGAGAAGGCGGCCAAGACGGCCGTCAAACTCATCTTCCCCCTGGTGCTGTTCATCTTTCCCGGCATCTTCGTCGTGCTGGTCGGTCCGGCCGCAATCACCATGTCCCGGCAAATGTTCCCCATGATGGGTGGCTAGTAGTCCGGTTGACCGAATCGGCCCGCGGCGTGCGAACTTGCCGCAGAACGAGGCTTCCAACTGCCGATAAGGAACTTGGTGTATTCTGGCCGCATCGCGCGATGTTGCCGGCTTGCGAACACCACGAAGGAGGGGATACTCGTTCGGCAGGAGGGACCCATAATGAAGGCCCGGTTCGTTTCCATCGTCTTGTTCTCGCTGATCAGTCTGTCTTATGCCGTACCGGCCGAGGCAGACTGGGTTGTCAAATTCCTGCACAGTGTGGCCCGCGATACCAAGCGCCGCAACTGCTGGCCGGAGCCGTTCGTTTCTGCCGACCGTTACGACGCCCACGTTCCCTTTGCCATCATGGCAGACAACGGCTGGCGACGCCAAAACATGCTCGGCGATTACCATTTCTTCGATGAGAAGGCCGAATTGACGGAGGCCGGCCGACTGAAGGTCCGTTCGATCCTGACCGAGGCCCCCCAGCAGCATCGTACCATCTACGTGCATAAGGCCCTCGACGCCGACATCACGGCCGCCCGCGTGTTGAACATCCAAGCGTACGCGGTGAATATCGCGCCGGACGGCGGTGTGCCGCCTGTGCTGACGACGGATATTTCGGCGCGAGGATGGCCGGCCTCACGGGTCGACGTCATCGGGCGCAAGTTCGAGAGTTCGATCCCCGAGCCGCGTCTTCCGGGCGCCGGCGGCGGAGAAGGTGGGAGCTGAGTCGCAAGCCACCAACGCCAGGCCAGATACCCCGCCCTCCCTAGATTGCGCCGCCTTAACCGGCACAATCGCCGAAATCGTTAAATCCCTCCTGATTTCCCGAATCGGTTATAGGACACGGTGACCGCTGGTCGATCAGTAGATTGAAGTCGCCGGATCGGGGCTGCGAGGGATGGATGCGCGCCAGGGCGATCCATGTTCGGGATCTGGTCGTCTGAAGCGGATTCGGAACACGGAGGTATCTCGTGGCAAAGGACTTGCTGAACTCGACGATCTCGGCAGTGACGATTTGCGTTGCCCTCTGCATCGCAGGGGTCGGTGCGCCGGCCGCAGCCGATACCGAGCCCTCTTGGAACCGAACCGCGCCCCCGGCGGCGTCCGATCGTCGACCCTCGATGCTGGAATCGATCGGCTCGACCTTCCAGAAGGGAATGGGCAAGCTGGCCGACACGGTGGCCCCGAAGGCGCCCATCACACCGGCCGATGATCCCGTCGCCCTGAGAACCAAGGCCGCGCCGAGTGCCGAACTGTACGTCCGAGTGGCCCATTTGTATGAAGGGTCGGGCAAGCTCAAAGAAGCGGCCGAGCAGTACGAGAAGGCGCTGAGCACCACGCCGGATTATCTGGGCGCCCTGCTGGGTTACGCTCGCTTGAAGGACTTCTTGGGACAGCCGGAAGAGGCCGTCAAATTCTACCAGCGTGCCGCCGCGGTCCATCCCCAGGAACCTTCCGTCTATAACAATCTGGCACTGTTCTACGCCCGACGACGGATGCTCGATCGCTCCGTAGCGATGATCGGCCGGGCGATCCAATTGGAGCCGAACAACCCCAAGTATCGCAACAACATGGCCACCGTGCTGGTCGAAATGGGCCAAGTTCAGGATGCGTTCGGGCACCTTCAGTTGGTACATCCCGAAGCGGTGGCGTATTACAACCTGGGATACCTGTTGGAGAAGCGGGGGGAATCGGATGCGGCTGCGCAGCATTTCATGATGGCCCTGCAGAAGGACGCCTCCCTGATCCAGGCCGGACAGGCCCTCCAGCGCTTGGCCGCCGCCAGAATGTCCGCCGAACGGCCTATCGACGTACGGGAAGCGGAGCCACGGCTGGGCCATCTTCCGGCACGGTCATTCAACCCGACCCACGTCCAAACCCCGACAGATAGCGGCCAGCGTCCGCAGGTTCGTCAGTTGCCTCCCGTACCGCCTCGTCCGCGCTTCGAGCCACCCGGCTTGCCGCCGGAAGTGCATCCCCTGGCCCCCAGCACGGGCGCCTACGCGCCTGATGCCACCATACCCCAACGCCTTCCGCCGGTGACCGGCCGAAACGTATCCGACCCGCAGTCGGCTCCGCTGCCGCCAAGGGCTTCGTTTCCCCCGATGGAGACGGATCGGCGGCAGCCGATTCAAGACGCGCCACTGCCGGCCGCGGACATTCCCGATCGCGTAGCTCAACCGCCACGACGGGTCTATTGAGCGCCACCCCTAAAGGGGGTTCTGCCAACGGTTCCATGTGCTGGTCGGCGTTCGTCCGGTCCCGACTGTCGCATGACGCCGGCCTCCTTCGTGGGCGTTTTTCCTTGAATCATCTCGTCGAGCATCCTCAAGGTGAGGATTTTCCGGTAAGGAGGGTTATTCCTGCAAGCTTTTTCCTTCACTATCCTCCTAAATACTATGACTCGAGGGTCGTTCTATGTAGAATAGATCTTAGGAATGGCTATGCCGTGGTTCTGCCTTTGGTTCGGTACTGAGCACGTGTTGCCCGAGGCAGTCCGAGTTGTCAGAGAGCGCTCCGAGGTATGGCGGGTCGATGAGTGATCAGGACAAACGGGGCGATCAACGCAAACTGCCGCCGCGTCCGCAAAAGAAGGGGGCCTCGTTGATCGCGGAGGGACCTCCGCGGTCGGCCGCTTCCGTACGCGGCATCGCCCGGTTGACCTGGCATCGCAAAGGCTGGTACGCACACAAACTGACTTTCAGGAAGTTCGTCAACACGGTGCTGGCCGGCGGCGAGATGTTCCTCCGCCGCAAGAAGCTCCTCTGCCTTCCGATGGCGATGAAGATCGACATCACGCCTCGCTGCAACCTGAAATGCACGGTCTGCGTGCACGCCCATGCCAACGGCAACCCGGTCCTCGCCCAACAGCGCTTCAGCAAGCGCCAGGACATGCCGCTGGAGAAGTTCCGGGAGATCATCGACCAGGTCCGGGGCCGCTCGAGTGTGGCCAACGTGTATTACCTGGGCGACCCGTTGTTGCACCCCGACTATGTCGAGATGTGCCGCTACGCGGCCGACGCCGGGCTCTGCATCCAGTGCAGTTCCAACTTCAGCTATCGGCTCTCCGACGAGCAGATCGAGGGGCTGGTCGCCAGCGGCGTGACGCACCTGCGGATCTGCATCGACGGGCTGAGGCAGGAGATCTATCAGCGGACGCGCGTCGGCGGACAGATCGAGTTGGTGATGTCGAATCTCAAACGGCTCACCGCCGCCAAGAAGAAGGCCGGCCGGCCGTTCCCCGTCGTCGAGGTCCAGTACATCAAGTACCAGCACAACGTCCACGAACTCCAGCCTGCCCGAGTGTTGTTCGAGAAACTCGGGGCGAACGTGTTCACGTCGTTCTGGGGCAACCTGGGCAACTGGATCGACGGCGACCCGGGAAACTATCGCGTATTCGGGCCCAAGAAGCGAAGGTGGTACCTGCCGCGCTGCATCTGGCCGTACGCGGCCATGCTGATCAAGTGCAACGGCGACGTGTTGCCCTGCTGCAATTACCGATACGGCGAGCAGTACGCCGAAGGCGTCCAGGCCCGTACGCTGGGAAACGTGTTCGAGACGAGCGTGCGAGAGGTGTGGAACTCGCCGGCCTACCAGGAGATCCGCCGGTTCGTGTTGAATCCCCGCCTGATCGAGAAGCGGCCCGAGCTGAAGGAAACCTTCTGCTATTGCTGCTGGAACCTCTTTCACACCGACTACCTGGAACTGCGGGGCAACCGGCACGTGTTCGACCAGGTGTATTCGATCGACGAGCGCGGAATCCCCGTCCGCCAGGTCGAACCGGAGAAGGTCGCTCCGCACTCGGGTTGGTGGGAATACACCTAACGACGTCGGGACATCGCATCTCGCGGGAGTGCATGCACTGGCGTTTGACGAAGACCGACCTCCCCCGCCGCGGCCGTCGTCGAACTCGTGCCGGCTGACCAGCGTTCGCGCACGGGGCGAGAAGCGGGGCGGATTCCGGTAGCCGTCGGCCGCGAATCGCGTGGCTTCGCCCTGAAGTCCATGCGCCGCCTTGCACGCCACCTGACAGGCGCTTGCCATGCTCGCCGGCGGGGGCTAAACTATCTGCGTGCCGTCGGACGGCACACGTTCCGTTGGATTTCCCTCACGCCGCATCGTTTTGGAGGCTCCGCTCATGACACGCCGCAACGTTTCGGGTCTTCTTCTGCTATCCATCATGGGTCTTGTTCTGACCGGGCCGGCCGCCGCGGGGGCGTGGGCCGACCAGCGGGCCGAGCGGCCCAATATCCTGCTGATCATCACCGACCAGCAGTTCGGCGACGGGATGAGCTGCCGGATCGGCAAGCAATACCTCCATACGCCCGGCATGGACCGGCTGGCCGATAGCGGCGTGCTGTTCGAGCGGGCCTACTCGACCAACCCGCTTTGCATGCCGTACCGCACCGCGCTTTTTTCCGGGCACTATCCGCACCAGACCGGCGTAATCACCAACGGCAAGAGCGTCAACGGCGGCTATCAGCAGATGCCTTGTCTGGGGACCTATTTCCGCGAGGCGGGCTACGACACGGCCTACTTCGGCAAGTGGCACACGCCCTACCGGCTTGCGGACCCGGCAGAAAGCGGTTTCGAGACGGTCAGCGAGCGTGACTGCCTCTACAACACCGACCGCATCGTGGCGTTTCTCAAAGAGCCGCGCGACAAGCCGCTGATGGTGGTGGCCTCGTTCATGAATCCGCACAACGTGTGCGAGTGGTCGCGGTTTCAGGCGATGGGCAGCGGTCCGCTCGAAGTGCCGCCGCTGGAGCAACTGCCGCCGCTGCCCACCAATCACCAGCCGCCGAAGAACGAAACCGACGTGATGGCCTTCATGCGGCGCTCGTACCAGGCGACTTCGACTTTTCCCGTCGGCAACTATACCGAGGCCGATTGGCGAAGGCTCGTTTGGGGATACTATCGATTGATCGAACGGGTCGACGCCCACGTGGGCAGGCTCCTGGACACGCTCGAAGAGGCCGGCTTGGATGAGAACACCGCCGTGGTGTTCACCAGCGACCACGGCGATTGCCACGGCGCCCACAAGTGGAACCAGAAGACCGTGTTCTACGACGAATCGGCGCGGGTGCCGTTGATCGTCCGCCCGCCGGGAACCGGGATGCGTGGCCGGACGTGCGACCACCTGGTGAGCACCGCGATCGACATCGGGCCGACCCTGCTCGATTTCGCGGGCATCACCGTTCCCGACGATTTTCCCGGCCGGAGTCTGCGGCCGATCGTCGAAGGCAAAGTGCCCGAAGACCGGCGGGAATACATCGTCGTGGAGAACCACATGGTGCAATGCTCGCCGGTGGACGGCGTCAGCATCAAGCCCCATGGTCGCATGGTCCGCAGCAAGCGGTACAAGTACTGCCTTTACAGCGAAGGTCAGCGGCGCGAGTCGCTGGTCGACATGGAAGAAGATCCGCTGGAAACGGTCAACCGGGCCGACGACCCGGCGTTGCGCGAGGTGCTGCTAAAGCATCGCGGATACTTGCGCGCGTTTGCCACCGAGCACGAGGACCAGACGGCACGGTCGATGCTCGACGCCGTCGAAGGCAACTCGAACTGAAGGCGGTGGCAGCTGCTCTTTCAGCCCCGAAGGGGCAAAATGTGGCAGCCCGGGGCAACG
>DATLAN010000127.1:0-30359 GCA_035527455.1 Thermoguttaceae bacterium | reverse complement strand
ACGGTCGTCCACTTCGCCGTTCAAGTCCGCGATCGGATCATCCCGCTGCCCAAACCCCGGCCGATCCCCTATCAACGCAATGCCCCGCTGGAGCAACGGCGGTGAGTCAGAACAGCCGCCGCTGGCTCGGCCGGTCCAGGGGATGGGCGTCGTGGCCGGCCTCGCAGAGCCGATCGACGAACGACGCCGGCCCGTGCGTGCAGTAGATCTTCTTCGGTGCCACCGCTTCCACGGCCGTGAACAGGTCGTCGTAATCGGCGTGGTCCGACAGCGGCAGCGCGTGATCCACCCGGAGCCGATACTTCGCCCGCTCGTCGACCGCCCAACCGGTCACGGCGATGCGGACTTCCCGGGCGAGGCTTTCCAGCGGCGGGGTGCCGGGCGGCACCACCACGACCCAGTTGGGTTCCGCGCGGTCTCGAAGACGTTCATAACGTCCCAGCGGCATCCCACAGGCCTCATAGACTCGGCTGACGTCGTGGACCTTGCGGTGCTGCAACACGGGAATCCCCCGGTCGGTCAATAGCCGAGTGACTTCCTGGGCCTTGCCCAACGCGTAGGCCACGATGACCGGCGTGGCCCCCTCGCTGAGGATATGCCCGACCAGTGAACACAGTTCTTCCACGACTTGCTCGCGCGGCGGGAGACGATACTCGGGCGTGCCGTAAGTGCTTTCCAGGATGAGGATGTCGGCGTGCGGCAGTTCGGCCTCTGGAGCGGTTGCCGAAGGGCCTAACTTGAAATCGCCCGTGTAGAGCAAGGACTGTTTCTCGTCCTCGGCCAACAACATGGCGGACCCAAGACAGTGGCCCGCCGGATAAGTGGTCAGTCGCAGGCCACCCCATTCGATCGGTTCGCGATAGGGCATTTCGAGCGTCCGCCGCGATCCCAGGCGGAACTGGTAGAGCGCAGACGTCTCCGGCGTGCAAAGCGCGTACTCGTGTCGCGCCATGTGGTCGGTATGGGCATGGGAAATGAACGCACGCGGCTGACGCCGGCGGAAATCGATTGCCAGATCGGGCCTGGTCAGCTTCAGCCCGTTCTCCCAGTGGAACATGGAACGGCTATTTGGGCACGGCTATTTTGGAACGGCTATTTGGGCACGGCTATTTTGGCACGGTGGCGACCCGGGCGGCCAACTTGCCTTGAGGGTTCAACCCGGCCGCCCGCCAGACTGCCTGGAGCGATTCGCTGGCCCGTTTGACGACCGGGTCGCGCCGCGGGTTCTCGAAGACGCTTCGGGAAACCTTCACGGAGACCGGGCCGTCGTAATCGAGTTCGGCCAGAGCACGCAAGGTGGCGGGGATGTTGATCCGTCCGTTTTCGGCATTGGGCAACAGCCGCGAATCCTTGTCCAATTCCGAGATGCGTACGTCGGCAGGCATCTCGGCGATTTGCACGGCGACGATCTGCTCGGGGGAGAGACTGCGAATGATCTCGGTCGATCCGCCGCCGGCCACCAGATCCCAGACGTCCAGCGACAACCCTATGTTCGGGGCGTCGACCATCTTGATCAACAGCGTCAGGGCGTCGAAGTCGTGAATGAATTGGAAGGTCTGGCCTTTGCGGAGGTATTCGGCCGCCTGGAACCCCAGGCCCAGCCTCACGCCCGCCGGCTGCAGCGCCGAACAGACCTCCACGAACCGGCCGCGGTGAAACTCGAAATTCTCGTGGTAGGGTCTATTGTCCCCCGCAGGGCTTAATGTCGCCACGCAGCCCGTGCAACCAATCTCGGCGGCGGCCTGGGCGTATTCCGGGAGTTCTTCCATCTGCTTTCGGAACTGTTCGTCGTCCGTATCCCATTGAATCGGCAGCTCGAACGTCCCCAAACGAATCTTGGCGCTGTCGATCAGGCGTCGCGCATAGGGCATCCCACGCATCTTCGCCCGATTGGCAAAATCGACCAGGGCCAAATCCATCCCGGAAAAACCGTAAGTGAGGGCCAATTCGATGATTTCACTCTGGTGGCCTGAGACGCCGAGTGCCTTGGGACTGAGGTTTTTGAACATGGCAACGCTCCGTGGAATTCCTGAGGGATATGCAGACGCTCCGCTACCGCCACTGGGTGGCCGGAACACGAAACCCTTTATTATCGCAAATCGCCCCATTCTGTCCAAGAGGTTCCAATGAGGGGTGTCATTCGACTCTCTCGCGGCACATGGCGCGTACCGAAACCTCGTCCAACGTGGCATTTACGTGAGGGTGGCGGCTGGATCTTCCGGGGGTTGTTGAGTAGACTTATATGAATTGTACTGCATCCATGGCGTCGATTCGATGGAAATAAGTCCACAGAGGGATAAGTGACATGCCGTGTCGGGGAGTACGCGGGGCCACGACGGCCGAGGCCAACACGGGCGACGAAATCCTCGAGGCCACCCGGCAACTGCTGGCACTGATGATTCGCCAAAACGGGATCGAGGAAAAGGACGTGGCCAGCGTCATCTTCAGCACCACGCCGGACCTCGACGCCGAATTCCCCGCCCTGGCCGCCCGACAGTTGGGCTGGCTGCACGTGGGCATGATCTGCGTTCACGAGGTGGACGTACCCGGCTCGCTGCGGCAGTGCGTCCGCATCCTCTTGCATTGGAACACCGACAAGCCCCCCGACAAGATCCTCCACGTCTACATCAAGGAGGCCGCCTCGCTGCGTCCCGACCTTTCCAAACTCCCCCCGGTCGACTGGAACGAGTTGGAGGAGTGGATCACCGACCACCTCAACAAGGAGGCCAAGCCGAGCCGTCGGTAGGTCGGCCGTTCGGGGATCTACCTGCTATAATGGTTCAGAAGGGGCTAGAAAGGGGAGGTCCTATGATCTATCGTGGTCATGTGAGAAATGGCGTGGTCGTGTTCGACGACGCGGTGACCTTGCCGGAAGGGATTCCGGTGCAAGTGGAATGCCTTGCTTGCGAACCGAAAGAGCCGGTGCTCGACGAAAACGGCCGGACGCTGGGGCAGAAGCTTCTCAAACATGCCGGGAAGGCCACGGGCTTGCCGCCTGATGCGTCGCGCAATCACGATCATTATCTCTACGGAACGCCCAAGAAATGATGGCTGTTTTTGCAGACACCTCATACTACATTGCGCTGACAAACCCGCGCGATGAACACCATGCTGCCGCCAATGCATGCACGGAAAGCCTTGATACGACCTTGGTGACCACCGCGTGGGTGTTGGTCGAATTGGCCAACTCTCTGTCCCGCGGCAAAAATCGTGCTGCATTCCTGGCACTTCTGGGGGATCTCGAAACAGACGACCGTGTCACCATCGTCCCGCCTACTAGCGAGACCTTTCGGCGAGGTATCGATCTCTACGCGCGCCGTTCTGACAAAGAGTGGTCACTGACCGACTGCATTTCCTTCTTGGTCATGGAACAACTGCGCATTACGGATGCCCTGACGACCGATTACCATTTCGAACAGGCGGGATTCAGACTGTTGCTGAAGTAGTCGGCACAAGGATGGCTCCCCGGCCGTCGGGGGATGAATCTTCGCGCCATGGCTGCCCCGGCGCCACTTTCTGGTTTCTGTGACCCCTCGCTTGTCGAGCAACGGCGGCTGTGGTAAGATATTCACGATATGGGATTTGCGGCCGCTTGCAGCCAATATCTGCTAAAGTGCCATTGCCCGTCAACGAGACTCCGTGTCACACGGGCGATAGAACGGATCCGAGCCAGCCGCGACCGCCGAAAGAGGCGCCCGTCGCGGTTTTTTTGTGTCCCGGCGAAAAGCGGCCCACGAAACGACGCCACAACAACCCGTCAACACGTGGGAATGCGATGAGCGAGAAAGCCGATTCGTCGGGCCGCAACGAGCACGACTGGCGATTGTCCACCCGAGCGGTCCATGCCGGCGAGGCGCGTCAGAAGCCCGGCAACTCGATGACCGATCCGATCTTTTGTGCCGCCACCTACACGTTTCCCGACACGCAAGCCGTCCTCGATTTCATCGAGCAGAAGCTGCCGCGGGAAGAGTACGGCCGCTACGGAAACCCCAGCGAAAAAGTGGCCGAAGCCAAGCTGGCCGCGTTGGAGGGCGGTGAGGAAGGACTGATTTACTCGTCGGGGATGTCGGCCATCGCCGGGCTGCTGCTGGCGAAGCTCGAATCGGGCGACGAGATCGTGCTGTTCGACGAGTGTTACCACCGCACGCGCGAATTCTGCACGAAGTACCTCGGCAAGTTCGGCGTCGTCACCCATCAGATCCCGGCCTGCGACTACGACGCCATGGAGGCGGCGATCAACTCCAACACCGCACTTCTGATCAGCGAATCGCCCACCAATCCGCATCTGAGCGTCGTCGACCTGGATCGCTTCACGGCCTTGGGCAAGAAGCACGGGATCGAAACGATGATCGACGCCACGCTCGCCACGCCGCTGAACGTGCGGCCGTTGGAGTACGGCGTCGATTACGTGCTCCACTCGTTGACGAAGTACCTCGCCGGCCACAACGACATGCTCGGCGGCGTGATCGTCAGTTCGCGAGAGAAGATGGAGCCGCTGCGCAAATACCGCGGAATCGTCGGGATGATCAACGGGCCGCACAACATCTTCCTCCTGCTGCGAGGGCTGAAGACCTTCGAACTGCGGATGCGACGCCAGAACGAAAACGGCCTGGCGGTGGCCCGGTTTCTCGAGGATCACCCGCGGGTGGAGAAGGTCTATTATCCCGGGCTGCCCAGCCACGAGTATTTCGAGGTGGCCCGGCGGACCATGCAGGGATACGGCGGGTTGGTGACTTTTCTGGTGAAGGACGCCGACGAGCATCAGACGGCCGCCGTGGTCGACGCGGTCCGGCTGCCGCGGATCGCGCCCAGCCTCGGCGGCGTGGAATCGATCATCGAGCAGCCGGTCGTGATGAGCTACCACGATTTCACCCGCGAGCAACGCCGGGCCGTCGGCATCCCCGACAACATGGTCCGCATTTCGTGCGGGATCGAAAACGCCGAAGACCTGATCGAGGATCTGCGGCAGGCGCTGGCGCAATGAGTTTGGCGCAACGAGTTCGATACTGTTGCCGTTTCGTTTAGCGGGCGAGCTTGCTCGCCGTTAAGCGGGGATGAGAGAATTCTCGTTTCGTCCCACGGCGGGCAAGCCCGCCCGCTAAACGAGAAACGACGAAGTGCTAAGTCATCACGTTCGGCGGTTCCCTTCCCTCGAAGAACGCGCAGAGATTCTCGACGGACCCCTCGGCCATGTTGATCAGAGCGTCCTCCGTGTAGGCGCCCATGTGCGGGGTGAGCACGACGTTGTTCAGACCGTCGAAGAGCGAGACGTCGGGCGGTTCTTCCGTATGGGCGTCGAGCCCGGCGCCGCGAATTCGGCCGCTGCGAAGCGCCTCGATCAAGGCCTGCTGATCGATCAGTTCGCCCCGGGCCGTGTTGACCAGGATGGCCGAGGACTTCATTTGCTTGAACTGCTCGGCCCCGAGGAATCCTTCGTTCTGCTGGCTGGCCGGCAGGTGCAACGAGATGAAATCGGCCGACGCAAGCAGTTCGTCGAGTTCTACGATTTCCACCCCGGCTTCCGCGGCCGATGGGGGATCGAGCAGCGGATCGCACGCCAGCACGCGGCAGCCGAACCCTTGCACGCGTCGGGCCACGCGGCGTCCGATCCGCCCGAAACCGATCAGTCCGACCGTCTTCTCCGCCAGCGACACGCCGTACATGTTCTCCCAGCGGCCTTCGCAGACGGTGCGATGGGCGGTGGGGATCTTCCGCGCCACGGCCAGCATCAGCGCCACGGTCAGATCGGCCACGGAATCGCTGTTGGCCGTCGGCGTGTTGGTCACGACCACCCCGGCCGCGGCGGCCACGGCCATATCGACCCGATCGACGCCGGCCCCGTACCGGGCGATGATCCGCAGGCC
The DNA here is from genome assembly GCA_035527455.1 of Thermoguttaceae bacterium. Taxonomy (GTDB): domain Bacteria; phylum Planctomycetota; class Planctomycetia; order Pirellulales; family Thermoguttaceae; genus DATLAN01. The sequence continues at coordinate 24,495 of DATLAN010000127.1, read as the reverse complement.
CGGCGATCGCTTGATGACCTCGGCGGTGAAGTGGTCCAGCCCGGCGATGCAACCGTCGCAGCCGGCCAGCCGCTCGACGAGTTCTTCCGGCGCCAGCGGCCGGCCCAGGTCGTTGAATTTCAGCTCGTACCCCTTCGACAGCAGCGTTTCCAGGGGAGGTCGGTACTTCTTGCCGAACGAAGTCGAGGTGATGAGTATCGTGGGCATGGGCAACTCCAGTGTTTCGAAGCGATGTTGTTCGTCGGAACATCGCAGTTTGTGGTATGTGGGAGTCCGAAGCTTGTCAACAAATGACCGTGTCGGGACCCGAATATCGTTTAGCGGGCGGGCTTGCCCGCCGTGTGATTCACCAAAGTTCTCATTCGCGTCCACGGCGGGCAAGCCCGCCCGCTAAACGGGTGCCGCTGCAACATCGCGTTGTTGCGCTACCTCAACACCGGACATCGATCGAACCACTCGCGGTCCTGCCGGTACATCCACTGGGTCGAATTGGGCGGCCCCCAGCCGCCCGCTTCGTACAGCTCGATCGGCGGCGAGGCGGGGCGGTCCCAGGCCGCCTGGATCGGGTCGACGATCTTCCACGCCAGCTCGACCTCGTCGGCGCGGGAAAACAGGCTGGCGTCCCCCTGCATCACGTCCAGCAGCAGCCGCTGGTACGCCTCGGGCATCGTCGCGCTGAACTTGTCCTTGAACGTGAACTCCAGGTCCGTCAGCCGCACCTTCATCCCCTCGTCGGGCACCTTCGTGTGGAAGTGCAACTGGATGCCCTCGGCCGGCTGGATCTGGATCACCAGGCGGTTGGCCTCGTACGGGGCGCGCGGGCCGGTGTGGAACATCATGTGCGGCGCCTGGCGGAACTGGATCACGATCTGCGTGGTTCGGCACGACATCGCCTTGCCGCTGCGGAGCATGAAGGGCACGCCCTGCCACCGCCAATTGTCCACGTGCAGCTTGACGATGGCGAAAGTGGCCGTTTGGCTCTCGGGCGGCACGTCCGGCTCGTCGCGATACTTGCGGTACTGCCCACGCATCGTGTCGCGGATCGCGTCCTCGTGCTCCATGGGCCGGATCGATCGCAGCACCTTGACCTTCTCGTCGCGCACCATGTCGGCCTCGAAGCGGGCCGGGGCTTCCATGGCCGTCAGCGTGAGCAACTGCAGCAGGTGGTTCTGGAACATGTCGCGGAGGATGCCCACGCCGTCGTAATAACCGGCCCGGCGGCCCACGGTCACCTCTTCGGCCGCGGTGATCTGCACGTGGTCGACGTAGTTGCGGTTCCAGATGGGCTCGAAGATCCCGTTGGCGAAGCGGAACACCAGCAGGTTCTGCACCGTTTCCTTGCCCAAGTAGTGGTCGATGCGATAGACCTGTTCCTCGTTGAAGACCTTGTGGATGGCCTGATTGAGTTCTCCGGCGCTGGCCAGATCGCTGCCGAAGGGCTTTTCGATCACCACCCGACGCTTGCCGCGGTCCTCCCGGGCCAACCCGGCGGCACCGAGTTGGGCCACGGCCGGCTCGTAGAATCGCGGCGCGGTCGAGAGGTAGTAAACCCGTACCGCCTCGCCGTTGCCCTCCAGTTCGTCAAGAAGCCGGCCCAGCAAGTCGAAATCCTCCGGATTGCCGATGTCGCCGGGATGATAGTAGATCGCCGGGGCGAACGTTTCCCACAGGGCCCGGTCGAACGTCTCGGCCGCGAAATGGGCGGTCGATTCGGCCAGCTTCTCTCGCCATGCCTCGTGGGAAAACTTCGTTCGCGAGAAGCCGACGATTCGGGTCTGCTCCGGCAGCCGCCCCTTGCGGTACAACTCGTACAGTGCCGGCACCAGCTTCCGGCTGGTCAGATCGCCTGAAGCACCGAAAATAACGACAGTATGGGCCATGACGGGAACCTGCGGGTCGTGCAACCTTCAGTCCTGTAGCAATTATACACGCCGACTGCGGGGCTCGGGGCTGGGGGTTCGGGGATCGGGGCTAGGGGTTCGGGGCTCGGGGTTGGGGGCTCGGGACTGGGGGCAGGCCATCTGAGAATCCAAGCGTCGTTCCAGGAGGTCAGCCGTAGTGCCTTGCGTCCTGCGTCCCCAACGCGGCAGAGCCGCAACCAAACGGCGGGCAAGCCCGCCCGCTAAACGTTATTATCACAAATGGTTACGTCAAACATGCGCGCACCATGCGCACAAGTTGCGACGTGAGACTCTCGCCCCCAATCCCCAATCCCCAATCCCCAATCCCCAATCCCCAATCCCCAGCCCCCAATCCCCAGGCCCCAATCCCCCCCTAAAACCACGCGGCCGTGAAACCTCCGTCGACGTTGACGTGCGTGCCGGTGATGAAACTCCCCGCGGCCGGCGAAACCAGCAGCAGCAGGGCGCCGATCAATTCCTCGGGCTCGCCGAACCGCCGCATCGGGGTGCCGCCCATGATGTTGTCGATCCGCTCCTGGTCCAACAGCCGCCGGTTCTGCTCGGCCGGGAAGAAGCCGGGGCAGATGGCGTTGACCCGGACTCCCTGGGTGCCGAACTCCTGGGCGACGTTCCGCGTGAGGTTCAGCACGGCCGCCTTCGAGGCCGAATACGCGAACACCCGCGAAAGCGGCAGGTGCGAGGTGACGCTGCCGATGTTGACGATCGATCCGCCGCCGGCGGCGACCATCTGGCGGCCGAAGACCTGGCAGGCCTGGAACACGGCCTTGAGGTTGATCGTGAGGATGCGGTCCCACTGGTCCTCGGGATGTTCCAGGAAGGGGCTGCCGAAGTTGACGCCCGCACAGTTGACCAGGATGTCGACGCGTCCGGTCTGATCGAGCGCGGCGGCGAGCAGGTTCTCGATCGACGCGCGCGAGGTGACGTCGACCGGGCAGGAGCCGGCCTGGCCGCCGAGCCCTTGGAGTTCTTCGACCCGGGCTTGGCAGCCTTCTTCGGTCACGTCGGCGACGATCACGCGGGCACCGGCCTGGACGAGTCCCCGGCACAGCGCCCCGCCGAGCACGCCGGCTCCGCCGATGACGACGGCCGTTTGGCCCTCGAGTCCGAAGAGCGTTTGCAGGTATTCAGCGGACATGATGGATTTCTTTCTCGTTGCGTAGTAGCCGGATTCGCAAGAATTCGGATGTCACTCGGTTTCACGCGAAATGGGCCGAATTCTTGCGAATCCGGCTACACGTTGTGGCTACTCGGGCGGTTTTCTATGCCGGAGCCAATCGGTGTGGAAGGGGCCTTCGCCCGGCTTGTCGACGCGGAGGTACGTGTGGGCACCGAAGTAGTCGCGCTGGGCCTGCAACAGGTTGGCCGGCAGCCGCTCGCTGCGGTAGCCGTCGTAGTAGGCCAACGCCGTGGAGAAGGCCGGCACGGGAATCCCCAGCCGGGTCGCCGTGGTGACCACGTTCCGCCAGGACGTTTGGGCCTTCCGCACCGCCGTCTTGAAGTACGGGGCCAAGAGCAGGTTCTCCAGGCCGGGATTCTTGTCGAATGCCTCTTTGATCCGCTCGAGGAACACCGCCCGGATGATGCAGCCGCCCCGCCACAGCAGCGGAATGCTGCTGAAATCCAGCGGCCAGTCGTGTTCCTTGGCCGCGGCCTGCAGTTGCACGAACCCCTGCGCGTAACTGCAGATCTTCGACGCGTACAGCGCCTGGCGGATCTGCTCGATGAACTTCCCGCGATCGCCGCGGAACCTGGCCATCGGACCCTTGAGCACCTTGCTCGCCCGCACGCGCGGCTCCTTGATCGCCGACAACGACCGGGCGTAAACGGCCTGGGTGACCAACGTGCTGGGCACGCCGAGGTCCAACGCCAACTGGCTCATCCACTTGCCGGTCCCCTTGGCCCCGGCCGTGTCCAGGATCAGATCGACCAGGTACCGGCCGGTCTCCTCGTCCTTCACGCTGAAGATGTCCCGGGTGATCTCGATCAGGTAGCTGTCCAGCTCGCCCCGGTTCCACTCGGCGAAGACGTCGTAGAGTTCGTCGTTGGTCAGTCCCAGGGCGTTTTTCAGCATCCAGTAGGCCTCGCAGATCAACTGCATGTCGCCGTACTCGATGCCGTTGTGGACCATCTTGACGTAATGGCCGGCGCCGCGGGGGCCGACCCAGTCGCAACAGGGGACGTCGCCGTCGGGGCCCACCTTGGCCGAGATCGCCTGGAAGATCGGCTTGACCAGCGGCCAGGCCTTTTCGCTTCCGCCGGGCATCATGCTGGGTCCCTTGAGCGCCCCCTCCTCGCCGCCGGATACGCCCGTGCCGATGTAGAGCAGCCCTTTCGACTCGACGTACTCGGTCCGGCGTTCGGTCTCGCTGAAGTGGGTGTTGCCGCCGTCGATGATCACATCGCCGGGCTCCAGCAGCGGGATGAGCTTTTCGATGAAGGCGTCGACCGCCGGGCCGGCCTTGACCATCAGCATCACCTTCCGCGGCGAGGCCAGGCTCTCGACCAGCTCTTCGATCGAGTGACAGCCGACGACGTTCTTGTCCTTGGCTCCGGCGGCCAGGAAGTCGTCGACCTTGCTCACCGTGCGGTTGAACACGGCGACGCGGTATCCCCGGCTCTCCATATTCAGTACCAGGTTCTCGCCCATCACGGCGAGACCGATCAGTCCGATGTCGCATTTGGTTGTGGTCATGGTTTCTTGGTTCTGGTTAGTGTATTGGTTGCTGGGGGCTGGGGGCTGGGGGTTCGGGGCTGGGGGTTCGGGGCTGGGGGCTCTCAGGGGAACGGCGGACTTAACTTGGCTCTCAGGGACTTCTGCAAACTGCTGAGCATTCGTCCAACCCGGTCGCACTCTCCCAGGATTCTACCGATTTCTCGCCGGTCTCCATAGCCGAGGCGCTCGGCGAGCATCAGGTGCGTTTCCGTTTCGCAAAGCGACCCCCTGGCGACCGAGACGTGGTAAAGGTACTGTTTGGTGGAATCTCTGCCATGTCCTTCCGCGATGTTCGCCGGCACGGATATGGCCGCTCGCTGCAGTTGGCTGCCGAGGGCGTACTGCTGATATTGGGGAAAGTCCCCGGTCAAACGACACGCGGCCTCTGCAATGCCCATGCCGAGTTGCCACACGTCCAAGTCACGATAGCTTCGGACGCTACCACCCATTTCTATCACCTTGCCCCAACGCGGCTCTTGGCCGCAGCCAAACGGCGGGCAAGCCCGCCCGCTAAACGTAGCTAACGCAGTTGATTACGTCAAACCCGCGCGCACAAGTTGCGACGTAAGACTCTATCGATGGCCCCGAACCCCCAACCCCCAGCCCCGAACCCCCAGCCCCCAGCCCCCAGTCCCCAGCCCCCAGTCCCCAGCCCCGAGCCTACTCCTCCACCAGCCACGGTGGCTTTTCCGGCAGATAGCTGTCGAACTCGGCCAACAGGACGTCCTGGTACTCGCCGGCAAACGTGCCGGAGAAGAACCGATCGATCCCTTCTTCGAAAAACCGCTTCCAACTGGTCTCTTCCGCGCCGGGGTTGACGGGGAAGAACAGCGCGGCGTTGGCCATCGCCGCCTTGTGGTCGCCGGGCGCGTCGCCGATCATCAGGGTGTGGCCGGGCAGATACTTGGCCGCTACGCCGAGCGATTGGGTCTTGGTGCCGATCTCCTGGCCGCAGATGGCCACGACGTATTGCGTCAAGTCGTGCTCTTCCCATTCCCGCTCGAGCGCTTCCTGCGGCGTGGCCGAAACGACGATCACGTCGGCCTTTTCGCTGAGCCTTCGGATGCTCTCGCGGACGAACGGGAAGGGTGGCACGCCGCGGACCATGTCGGCCACCGACTGGTTGATCCCCTTCGACCAATCCAACGCCCGCTTCAATCCCGGATCGCCCGTCTTGGCGACCTCTTTCTCCAGCGCCGGGTTGCCCAGCTTCGTCTCGCGGTCGATCCAGTCGAGCAGGGATTGCGGAATGTCGATCTTGATCCCCCGGGCTTTCACCTCGGGCCGCTTCTGGAGCCACCGGAGCACCTCGACCAGGGCGGGGAAACGGTTGATCCCGCGGCTCTTGGAGTAGAGATTGACGAACTCGGCGGCCTCCCGGGCGTACTTGCTCACGCCCTGGAGGTCCCAGTGGTTGACGTGGTTGGGAATGAAACACTCCTTGTGCTTCAGTTCCATCGTGTCGAAGGCGCATCCGTCGGAGTCGATGCCTACGAGGTATTCGTGCTTCGGTGTGAAGTCAATCATTTTTCAGTAGGGTGGGCACCGCCCACCGATCCGTGATTCATGTCTGGTTGTTGGCCGATCGGGTGGTGGGCGGTGCCCACCCTACTCCCGTTCCGGCAAGGTCGATCAATCGCCGTCCGTCCGTACTGCGTTCTTCATAGAGATGCTTGGCACGCGTCATCGCCTGAGGGCTCATGACGAAACAGGCACTTGACCGAGAACAACTCTGGTGACGTGGTCATCCGACGCCGCTCACTTTCGATCCGCCTGGGGAACGTACTTGGCCAGTTTCTGCGCCGCGTAGATCGGCTCGAACCGCGTCAGCCGCTGGCGGCCGTCGAGCGTCGGCAGGCCGATCATGTCGTTGCCGACCAGCGGCCGGGCGTAACGGACGAAATCGTCGGTCACGTCGCAGCCGCTCGGGTCGATCCACGCGGCCGGGAACGTCCGCTCGCTGTTGGCCACCTCCGGCAGCGGCACCTTGTCGTAGCGGACGCTGTAGATCGGGCCCGGATTGCGCAGGATCGTGGACATGTAGCCGCTTTCACCCGCGGCGGCCAACTCGGCGGCCATCTGCCCGACGCGATACGACTCGTCCAGATCGACCGGCGAGGCGTAGGCCATCGAGTGCCGCTGATCGGTGCCCGGCACGTTTCCCCGCGCGGCGCCCTTGACCGGCAGCCCGACCTGGTTGAGATAATTGACCACGACCTGCCCGACGGTCAGCTTGCTGGAGCCGAACGACGTATGCCCGAAGGCGTCTTTCAGTTCACCCAGTTCGCCCACGTCGAACCCTTCGCTGACGACGACCAGGCAACGGCCGGATTGGCGCAACCGATCGTTGACCTGATCCGCCAGGTTCTCGAGCGAGCAGGGGCTTTCGGCCAGGTAGATCTGCAGCGGCATTTCCCGGGCCGGGTCGGCCAGCCGGGCGGCGGCCGGAATGAACCCGATCTTCCGGCCCATCGCCTGCATGACCAGCACGGGATCGGCCGGACAGGAGCCCTTGTTCTCTTCGTTGGCGTTCTGGACGGCGTGCATCCAGTACCGGGCCGTCGAGCCGTAGCCGGGCGTGTGGTCGATCAGCTTGAACTGGCTGTCGCCGACGTCGTTGTCGATCGTTTTCGGCACGCCCACGGCCACCAGGTCCAGGCCCCGCTGTTGGGCGAGTTGGGCGATCTTGTTGGCGGTGTCCATCGAGTCGTTGCCGCCGATGTAGAGGAAACAGCCAACCCCGTGGGCCTTGAAGACCTCGATCACCCGCTCGAAGTCCTCGTCCTGGCCCGGCTTGAGCTTGTAGCGGCAGGTGCCGATCGATCCGGCGCCGGGCGTGAACCTCAGCAGGGCGACCTCGTCGGCCGGCTGGGCCGAAAGGTCGAACAGTTCCTCTTTCAACACCCCCTCGATACCGTGCCGGGCGCCGTAAATGGTACCGATCGAATCCAGGTCCCTAGCAGCCTCGATGATGCCTTGCAGGCTGCTGTTGATTACGGGAGTCGGCCCACCACTTTGGGCCACGACGAGATTCCGCATTCCGCTCATAGCTCAACCCAACCCGAATTCCATGGCCGAAAACCGCGTATTCTACCGCCAGGGAAGGCAATGAGCAATGGGCGGCGGCACGTTTGACCCGTAGGTCAGGGCTTGCCCTGACGGAACCAAGTGCCGGCACCCAAACGCGTGTAGGTCAGGGCTCGCCCTGACGGAATGAGGCTTCAGAATGAGGCTTCAGTGCGTCAGGGCAAGCCCTGACCTACGTCAGATGGGCCAGCCCGCAGCCGCCGGCCGCGCAGTTCGATACGCCGCACGCCCCGGTTTCCCGCGCGGGACAGGAGGGCTGAGACCCCTCGGCATGGGCCGCCGCCACGCTGAACTGCTGCTTCAGCCGCCGTTTTCCGCAAGAGGGACAAGCGGGCTTCTCGTCGCCGCGGAGCAATTCCTCGAACTCGCGACCGCAGGCTTGGCAAACGTACTCGTAGATGGGCATTCGTGGTATCCCTCACGGGCTCTCAGTTTTCCTGATGGCTGGTCGCCGAAGGCTTGAAGGAGATGTCGACCAGTTCGCCGGGACGAACGTCGAACCCGCTGGGTAAGAGGATACGAACGGGGAGTCCCCACTCGGGCATATTGGGACTCCGAGTTGGATCGCGGACCAGATGAAGGGGTAGAGGCTCGATTTGTGATCCCACTTGGTCGACCTCTGCCGTCACGGGCAGGCTGCCGGGGGCACGAACGCGTACATCCACCGTCATTCCGATAGTCGGACGGAAATACTGCTCGCGGGGAATGTAGCTCATGACGTACTTCCGGTCGGTATCGGCGGCGATCGTCAGGATCGGCTCTCCGGCCCTAACGTGTTGGCCCGGCCGGTAGTAGATGGCGCAAATCGAGCCGTTGACCGGAGCGCGGATTTCCAGTGCGTCGATTTCTGCTTCGAGTTCGCGAATCAGGGCTTCCTGCGCGCCGATCGACGCCCGGATTGGCGCAAGCAGCATGTCCGTGTCGGGCGTTTCAACTGGAGGATTCGTCTTCTGACGCTGCACCGCCGCCTTCCACTGTTCTTGAGCCTCGTGGAAGGCCGTGGTGTTTTCCTCGAACCGTTTGGCGGCCAAGTCGTGTTGCAGTTGGTAGTCGGCTATCTGCAAGGCGACGTCGCCGGGTGTACCGCCGAGCGGTTCGAGATACTCGAGCAAAGCGCCGATCCGCTGCACCTCAATGCGATTTTCCTCAATCAGAGCCCTGCGATTGAGCACTTCCAGACGGTATCGCTCGATCTGGCAGGCCAGCTCCGTGGCGTGGCGGTGATGGTCGTGCCGGCGGTCATATTCGTCCGACATGGCCTGCGCCTCGGTGGCGTCCAGTTCTTTCTCGAGGCTGACCACTTCCTGGCGGAGGGCTTGTACCGCCTCCCGAGCGGCCCGGTCGTCCAACCGGGCAATCACTTCGTTCTTCCGCACGACGTCTAGAAGCTGCCACTCTCCGTTGGGCAACTCCTGCAACGGCAGCAGTGTCCCATCGGTAAGCGCCGCGATGTCAAGGCGCACAGGTTCGACGGCCCCCACCGCATTGGACACTTGCCCTTGTCGATTCCAGAACCACAACAGCACCGCCAGGCAGACGAGGAAACACAGCACCGGCATCACGCTCTGCGAGAAGCGGCGCAGCTTGTGCCGCCACGGCGTTCGGATTCGGTTGGTGCTGGGCATGAGTCAGATTTCCGATTCGTCTTCACGCAAAAAGAGCGACACGCTCTGGAAACCCTCGGTTTGTTTCAGCGCCCACTGCAATTCGTCGTAGCGGGCCGGATCGCGCAGCAGCAGGCGGTACGAGAGGTCCAGCCCCTCGTCGGTCAGTTTTCTTTCGCTGGTCAGCCGCACCCGGGAACTGTGACGCCGGAGAATCTCCTTCAGCTTTGCCACCCCGCTGACCAGGTCGCCGGTCAATTGGAGCGTGAGCACGGCGTCGTAGCGGTGCCGGCTGCCGAACGAGGTGACTCGCAGATAGACCAGCACCAGCCCGATTCCGGCGGCGGCGATCAGGGCCGTCGAGTATCGCAGGGTGCCGATCCCCAATCCCTCCATGATGGCCCAGAGGATGAAGGTCGTATCCCGGGTGTCCTTCAACACGTTGCGGAAACGGACGACGGCGAAGACGGCCAGCAGGCCGAACGCGAAGGCGATGCTGCCGGCCATCAGCATCATCATCATGGCAACGATCACCGGAATGGCCACCAGCGAGGCGACGAAGGTCTGGGAATAGGAGAGCCCCTTGTGGGTCCACATGTAGATCCAGCCGACGAATTGGCCGACGACGAACGCGAATAGCAACGTGAACAGCGCCGTTCCCACGCCGCCCGGCATGGTACCGTAGTCGCTCTGGAACAACGTGTTGACGAAGTCGTTCATCGCACCATTCCCAACTGCGTCTGAAACGGGCGGCCGGGCTTGATCCCCATCTTGTCGATACACAGGACGTATTTCGGCACCGAGGTCCGTTGCAGATCGAAGGCCTGGGCCATCTCGCGCATCCAGCCCGGAAACCGGTCGGTGAACTTTATCTCCAGGATCGTTCCTCCCGGATCCGGCCGGTCTCCCGCGACAGGCAGGGTCAACGGGCTGCCCTGGACGTAGGGCGTGCCCATCAGTTGGAAATCGAACGTCACCCGGATCTGATCGCTGAACGCGGAAACGTAAGCCTCGCGCCAATACGACACGTAGATGCAGCCGCGGGCGCCGATCTCGTCGCAAAGGTTGCAGAAGTTCTGCAGCGCGGCGCCGGATTTCGGATTGCCGTTGCGCTGCACCAGACACGACTCGTCGAGTCGACGCCCGGCAAGCAACCGCAAAACGGCTTCCCGCGTCACCATCGCTCGCTCCTTGCGAATCACGTCCGTAATCCGGCGCTTGATTTCGAGGAACGCGGGGCCGTTCGGGTCGTCGTCGTAGAAACGGATACGGAGTTTGAAACGGTTCTTGATCCCGTGGACCGTTTGCTTGTACAACTCCAAACCCGGGTTGTCCAGGTACAGGCTGGAGATCTGGTACTGATTGGCGCACTCCGGCCTGTGGTATTCGTCGAGAACGAGATGACTCCGAAGGAAATCGCGAATCGCCGCCGTGCGTCGCTCGTCAACCAGGTATTTCAACTCGAACCGGCTGGCTTGAAGCTTGTGTCGAAACGACATTTCAATCGCCTCACCCTGCGCCCACGGTCGCCGGACCGTATGCACGAAACGCGCACCAGCCGCTTGCCGGACACGCCTTAACGGGCAAATGCTACGGTCCTGCCGCAGTGAGCATCCATACTAACTCTGTTCCGCCGCAAATCGACGTTCGGGAAATCCGCCTGTCGAATCCGATGGCACGCCCTCGATGGCGCGCCCCGGTAGTGGACCCTGGGATACCAGACCTTCTATCTTAACCTGGAGTCAACCGCCGATTCCAATGGAAAACCTCCCGAGAACCCCCCAGGCTATCCCTCCGGCAGGCTGACCGCTAACCATTCCCTAAATATCCTTAATAACCTGAACGCCGGAATTATTCAACCCCCTGCCCTGGATCCAGGGTGCTATTCGACCCGGGTCGGAAACCTCCGGGAACAGCACAACCTACTGTAAAATGGCGACTTACGTCGCCGTATCGCGTGCAGACTGCCGAAACCGGTCAGGAAAACGGTCCTCGCCGGCGGGCTTGGCGGAAGGCAAAGGGCACAGATCAGGGTGGTGCATGATACCCCATTGGGGTCTTGGGCGGTTTTTTTCAGCCATCGGTGGCTTCTTGTGGGAAAATGTCTTCCCGCAGGCGTCTTGATCATGGAAGCCCCAACCAGAAGAGCGGAATGAGTGCCATCGGTGTACACCTGTTGACCCGGCTGCTGGACCGGCATGGTGCCGCGCTGGTCCTCTACGCCCGACAATGGTGCGACACGCCGGAAGACGTGGTGCAGGAGGCGCTGCTGAGCCTGGTTCGGCAGACCAGAGTGCCGGAGAACGTCGTCGGATGGCTTTATCGGGTGGTACGCAACGGTGCCGTGAGCGCCTCGCGCGGTGCTCGACGTCGCAAGCACCATGAGACCGCAGCCGCCGGGTGCAACGAAGCGTGGTTCGAAGGCGCGCACGACGAGCGATTGGACGCCGATGCGGCGACCGCGGCGCTGAAAGGGTTGCCTATCGAACAGCGCGAAACCATCGTGGCGCGGCTTTGGGGTGGGCTTTCTTTCGAAGAGATTGCCGAGTTGACCGGATCCTCGACCAGCTCCGCCCACCGGCATTACCACGCCGGCCTGTCGGCTCTACGAGAAAGGTTAGGTGTCGCATGTCCCAAGAAGAACAACACGCGCTAGACCTCAAGGCGATCGAGGCCCGATTGGCGTCGCTGGTGCCGCGAACCGATCGATTGGACCGGGAACGTCTGATGTTCCTGGCGGGCCAAGCTTCCGTGGCTCCTTCGCCGGCAACGCAACGCCGGCCGTTTGGAAGATGGGCCTGGCCGGCCGCCACGGCCACGATGACCGCCACCGCCGCCGGTCTGTTGGTGGCGTTGCTCTGGCAAGGCGATCCGCCAGTCGTCGAGCGCATCGTGGAAGTGCCCGTCGAGCGGCCCGTTCCCAAAGACGTGAAAACCGACCGGGAACGCCAAGTCGAGCCCGTCAAAGCGGAATCACTGCAGGTACCCGCCGGCCCGCACGAGCCCGACTCCCCGCCGAGCCGAGAGCGTTTTCTGGTCTCGTGGGGGCTGGGCGACTGGCGAGGTTCTGCCGGGGGCCGTTTGCTCGATCTGCCGCTGTATCCTCGCACGTTCGAGGAGATCCTCGTGCGGGGACTGCCCTCGCCTGAATACGCGTCGCCGGCCGGGCCGCCGGGCAAGACGCCCGCTGCCGTATCTTATCGGGAGTTGCGCGCCGATCTGCTCGGCGGGCCGCCGCCGGAAGCCCCGGCGCCCTCCTGGTTACGCTCAAACCTCCTATTCCATCGGAGAACCGACTCATGAGACATATCTTGCCGGCTGCCTTATGTATCTCGACGCTCCTTGGGCCATCCCTTGTGGCAGGTCAGACCCCGCTCAGCCGGACCGCTGGGACCGGGAAATCGACCGAGGAAGACCAGCCCGCCACCGTACGGCTCGTGCTGCAACCGGCCGGCGAGCCGCGCCAAGCGCTGAAGTATCAGCTTCTGCCGCCGCTGCTCGATCGCCGCCCGGGCAACGCCGCGATCATGTACAACAAGATCGCGATGATGCAGTACTTCGAAGACTGGCACCAAGCCGAGGACAAGGCGGTTGATTGGCTGGATGTGCCCCTGGCGGATTTTCCCCGCGAGGAGGTCAAGGACTTTCTCGCTCGATATGAACAGATGCTGGATGACCTCGACCTGGCAGCACGACGAAAGGATTGCGACTGGCAACTGCCCTTCGAGGAACGCGACTTCGTCTCGATGCTGCTGCCGGAGGTCCAGCGTATCCGCAGCTTCGCGCGGCTGTTGGCCCTGCTAGCCGGGCTGCAAATCGCGGAGGGACGTTTCGACGAGGCCATCCGCACCCTCCAGACCGGCTACAGCATGGGCCGACACATCGCCGAAGGGCCCACGCTGGTCAACGGCCTGGTCGGCATTGCCGTGTGCGATATCATGTCGGAACGAGTGCAGGAACTGATCCAGCAACCCGGGGCTCCCAACCTGTATTGGGCCTTGACGTCGCTTCCCCGACCGATGATCGACATGCGCAAAGCGGCCGAAACGGAGATGAACATGATCTACCTGTCGTTTCCCCAGGTCCGAGAACTCGACGACACGCGCCACGGCCGGGAATACTGGGACGAGTTCGTCGACGACCTTTCCGAGCGAATCGTCGAATTCGGGATGGGCAGCCGAACGCCGAAGTGGCAGGCTCGCCTGCTGCTGACCGGTTTGGCCATCCGGGGCTATCCGATGGCTCGGCAGTACCTGATCGACCAAGGCCGCTCGGCCGAGGAGGTCGACGCCATGCCGGTCGCCCAGGTCGTGGCGATCTATTCGCTGGACACGTACAACGAGTTCCGCGACGCGACGTTCAAGTGGTTCTTCGTGCCGTACTGGGAAGCCCACGTCGGTCTGCAAGAGGCGGAAGGCCGATTGGGGGCCGAGGCCCATCGGCGCGAGGTCTTCCCGGTCGCCAGTCTCTTGTTGCCGGCCGTGGGAGCGGTCGACTTGGCCGTGGCGCGCAACGATCGCCAGATTGCCGCACTGAGGACCATCGAAGCGCTGCGGATCTACGGCGCCGCCCATGACGGCAAACTGCCCCCCACGCTCGGCGACGTGACCGAAGTGCCCGTGCCCATCGATCCGGTCCACGGCAAGCCGTTTCGATACGCACTCGAGGGCGACACGGCCGTACTGGAGTCGCCGGCCCCGCCCAACAGATCACAAAAGCGCTACGGACTCCGCTTCGAAATCACGTTCGCCAAATGACCCCAGCCGCTTGCGGCTTCGCCTCGAAGAATCCACCAAAAAGGAAACCAACCATGCGATCCACAATTCGCACCACACTCCTGTTGACCCTGATCGGAATCCCCCGCGCACTCGCGGCCCAGGAGACCTTCGACCCGGCCGCCCGGGCGAAGACCGTCGCCCCGCTTCTCGACGAGCAAACCGTCCTGGTCGTGCGGCTCGACGTGCAGCGGGTGAAGATCGCCGCGCTGCTCGACGAGGTGGCGCAGTGGATCCCCGAGGTGCGAAAGCAGACCCAACGGATCGAGGCCGAAGCCAACATGGTCCGCTCGGCGTTTCTGGAGGCCGGCGGCCGCGAACTCTACATTGTCGCGAGTCTGGCCGACATGGACTTTCGCCGGGAGACCATCGGGTTCTTCGCCGTGCCGTTGCCCGATGACACCGACGATCGGGCCATGCGACTTCTCTTCGGCCAGACGCCCTTCGACGCGGTCGACCGAATCGGCGGCCTGTTGGTGGCCTCGACCGGTGCGACGATGGAGCGGCTTAGAGAAATGAAGGCGGATCCCCGGCCGGAGCTTGCCGCGGCGCTGGAGGCGGCCGGCGACACGACGGCTCAAGTGCTGCTGCTACCCCCGGTGTACTCCCGTCGCGTGATCGAAGAAATGATGCCCGACCTGCCCGAGGAGATCGGCGGCGGGAAGAGCACCGTCATCACCCGGGGAGTGCGCTGGGCGGCACTCGGAGTGGACGGGCCCCCAAAGACGTCGTTCCGGTTGGTGGTGCAGTCCGAGGATGCCCAAACGGCCGCGGCGCTCAGAGAGACGTGGATCGGCATCCTCCGGCTGATCGGTCGAATCGAAGACGTCCAAGAGGAACTGCCCACGTTCGAGACCATCTCGAAGCTCTTGGTGCCCGATCTACAGGGCAGCCGGCTGACGCTCACCCTCAGCGAAGAGAACGGCGGCGTTGCGAAGTTGCTCTCCGCGTTGAAACCGCCCCTCGAAAAGGCCCGTCAGCAGGCCCAATCGAACGCGTCCAAGAACAACCTCAGACAAATTGCGATAGCCATGACCGCATACGAATCCGTGCGGAAGAGCCTTCCGCCGGCGGCAAGTTACGACGCAGACGGCAAGCCACTTCTAAGCTGGCGAGTGCATCTGCTGCCCTATCTTGAAATGCAGGAGCTTTACGAGCAGTTTCACCTCGACGAGCCGTGGGACAGCCCGCACAACCGCAAGCTGATCGAGCGGGTGCCGCCGGTGTATCGCTCGTTCGGCTCCAAGTTGGAGCAAGAGGGCATGACCCCTTACGTGGCGCCGGTTGGAGAGGAAACCGTCTTCTCCGGCCGCGAGGGAACGAAGCTCGAAGACATCAAGGACAGCCACGCCGACACGATCCTGCTGGTGGAGGTCAGCGACGAGCACACCGTCGTCTGGACCCAGCCCGAGGATCTCCCGTTCGATCCCGACCAGCCGGCCAAGGGCCTCGGCGGTCCTTTCCCCGGCGGCTTCAACGCGACGTTCTGCGACGGCAGCGCGCGTTTCGTCCGACTGCCGCAGGACCCCGGCGACCTCCGCGCCCTGTTCACCCGCGCCGGGCAAGAAAAGAGTCCCTGACGCCGCGCACGGCGACGTCGGACTCCAGAAGCTCGAACCGCAAGTGCGGGAGCCCGAAAATGGGGACTGGCTCCGTCGAGGTACGGTTTTTCGGTGCTATTTCGGGCGGCCGACGGTGCCTGTCCCCTTTTTCGGGCGGTGCCTCCGGGACCCCGTGGAAAAAGGGGAAAGGCACCGAGCGGGCCTTCAATTCCAGCGTGTCGAAGAGCAGGCCCCCGGCCGTGACGAACTGGATCGACGCCTCGCGGCCGTTGATCGTACACAGGCCGACGAACGGCTCGCCGCGCCACTGCCTGGCGATGAACCACAAACGATGCGGATGGGGAAACGGCTCATTTCCTCCACACGCGCCGGAGGCGGTGATATCCGCAGAACGCAGTTCATGCACTCCACGGCACGGCTGCCGCACCTTCTCTCGGACGACTAAGCCGCGATGGGCGGTTCGGCCTCGGGCTCCTCGAACTGGATCTGGTAGAGCCGGCTGTATAGCCCGCAACGCCGGAGCAGCTCTTCGTGGCTTCCCGTGTCGAGGATCCGCCCGGATTGCATCACCACGATCTTCGAGGCCAGGCTGAGGATGCTCAGCCGATGGGTGATGATCAGCGCCGTGCGGTCGCGGATGAACTCTTCGAGCACGTGTTGGATGGCCCGTTCGCTCTCCAGGTCGACCTGGCTGGTGGCTTCATCGAGGATGATGATGGCCGGATCGCGCAGGATCGCCCTGGCCAGCGCGATCCGTTGCCGCTGGCCGCCGGAAAGCCGGTTGCCCATCGAGCCGGCTATCGTCTCGTAGCCGTCGGGCAGTTCGCGTTGGATGAAGTCGTGGGCATGGGCCCTCTTGGCCGCTTCGATCACCTGTTGCCGGGTGGCGCGGGGCGATCCGAAGCGGATGTTCTCGAGGATCGTCTCGTCGAAAAGCAGAGTCTCCTGAGTGACCAGACCGATCCGCTTTCGCAGATCGCGCAGCCGGACGTCGGTCAGAGGCACGCCGTCGATGCGCACCGTGCCTGCCGTGGGATCGTAGAACCGCAGGATCAGGTTCGTCAACGTGCTCTTGCCGCATCCGTTCGGGCCCACCACGGCCACCGTCTGCCCCCGTTCGAGGCGAAGGTTGACGTCGCGGAGCACCAGCCTTCCCGGGGTGTAGGCGAAGTCGACCCCGTCGAACTCCAACTCGTGGCGGCGGCCGGTCAGTGCGACCGGCTGCGGGGGATCGAGGATCTTCGGCTCGCAGTCCAGCCGGGCGAAAATGCGGTCGCTGGCCGCCGCGGCGCATTGCAGGCGCGTGAACACGTCGGAGAATTTCCGCACCGGATCGGCCACCCCGGCCAATAGCCCGTAGAAGAGCAACAACGATCCCAGGCTCAGCGGCCGCGGGCTCATGCGGATTCCCATCAGGTGGGTTTCGTTCGAGAGGACCAGGTAGGCGCCGGCCAACAGCGCCAGGCAGATCGCCACGATGCCCATCACCTCGCTGATCGGCCGCACGAGGGAATCGTATCGGGCAATACGCATCGACTTCTTGTAGTATTTTTTGGCTTGGATGTGGAACCGCTTGCGTTGCTGCGGTTCGTTGGTGAAGGCCTTGACGATCTTGATTCCGCGAAGCGTCTCGTCCAGGGTGGTGTAGATTTGGGCCATTTCTTCCATTGCTCGGAGGTTGGCCCGTTTGAGGATTTTGGCCAGCCATCGGATCAGGAGCATGGCGATCGGAGCGGCCAGCAGGGAGAGGATGAGCAGTCGCCAGCAGATCAGCCCGGCGCCGATCAGGCAGGCGGCCATTTTCAGCGGCTCGCGAACCAATCGGCCGAGGAGTGTGGCCACCCCAGTGGTGACCTGCTGCATGTCGTGCGTGAACCGACTCATCAGGTCGGCGGCGCCTTCCTCGCCGAAGCGGGCCAGGTCCACCCGCAACGTGCGGCGATAGAAGAGCTTGCGCAACTCGAAGGTGCTCAGTTCGGCCAGCCGTGCCACCAGAATGGTGTTGCCGATGAGGAACAAGTCCTTCACTACGGTGCCCAGCAGCAACAAGCCGGTGATCAAGGCCAGTGTTTGGAAGGGATCGTGGGGCAGATAGTTGTCGATGTACGGCTTCAGCCACTGATAGCGGGCCACGGCCTTCTCTTCGGCCGCAATTCGCGACTCGGCCAGGCCAAGGCCGGCGCCAAGGTCGCGCTGGGCCTCGGCCGGGGCGGTTTCCAACTCCCGGCGAATTCGCTCGGCCTCATCGCTCTTCTGGGCGATTGTTCTTTGGCCTTTCTCGATCTCCCCGTCGACCCACTGCTGGAGCGACTCGCCTTGGAAGGCGACTTCGACGAAGGGATAGACGCTGCCGATATTCCCCCCCCAGAGGACGGCTACCCCCAAGGCGCAGAGCAACGACAGCACCAAAGTCACGCGGTATTGAAATGCCAGCCGCAATACCCGGGAGAAGTTCTTCATCCGTGTCCATCCGTGGGGAGAAGGCGGGCCGACGGTCCCACGTCCGTTCGGGGCCGTTTGAAGCAGAGGGTTTTAGCAGATTCTGGCGGTTCGTCCAAGATCGGCCTGCGCGGGGAATTTCGGGCAACGGGCGCAGACATTGACCCTCGATTGGGTGGGTTGCGCATGGGTTGCGCATGGGTTGCGAAGCCGCGAGCGGCAGGTGTTTATGAATCGCATCCTGCAGGGGGGAGCCAACCCCCTGGTGACTATGCCGGAATCTCGACCCAACGGCCTTGCTTGGCGCTGTCGAGCACCGCTTCGCAGACGCGCTGGGTCCGCAGGGCCGATTTCATGTCGGGCTGGAACGGCTTGCCGCCTTCCAAGCTGGCAAAGAAGTCGGCGAAGCCGTTGATGAAGGTATGCTCATAGCCGATCACGCAGCCCGGTACCCACCAGTTCCCCATGTAGGGGTGCTCGAAGTTCGTCACCAGGATGTCCTGCCAGCCGGTCAGGTGGTCCTCGATCTTCTTGCCCGTCTCCGGGTCGGCGTATCGGAAGAACTTCAACATGTGAGCGTTTTCCAGGTCGAAGAACATCGCGCCAAGTTCGCCGTTGATCTCCATCGAGCTGTAGTTCTTCCGGCCGCGGGCGTAACGGGTGCTCTCGAAGGTGCCCATCGAGCCGTTCTCGAAGATCGCCAGGAACATGCAGGCGTCGTCGATGTCGACCTTTTCGACGACGCCGGTGTCGGCGTGCTTCCGCTGCTTGATGAACGTCTCGGCGTGGGCGACGACCCGGCGAATCGGGCCGTTGAGCCATTCGGCCGAGTCGATCGAATGGGCCAGCAGGTCGCCGGTCACGCCGGAGCCGGCCACGCGGCTGTCGAGCCGCCACAGGGCCATGCCGCCCTGGGGCACGTCGGCGCCGATGGTGTAATCCTGGTTGTAGGTGGCCCGATAGTGGAAGGGGCGGCCGATGCGGCCTTCGTCGATGAGCTGCTTCATCAGCGCGATGGCCGGCACGCGGCGATAGTTGAACGAGACCATGTTGGTCACGCCCGCCTTCTCCACGGCGGCGACCATCTCTTCGGCCTCGGCGACGTTCATCGCCAGCGGCTTCTCGCAGACGATCATCTTGCCGGCCTCGGCGGCGGCGATGACCACGTCGTGGTGCATGAAGTTCGGCACGCAGACGTCGATCAGATCGATGTCGTCGCGCTCGACGATCTTCCGCCAGTCGGTCTCGATCGACTCGTAGTTCCATCGCGCGGCGAACTCTTCGAGCTTCTTGCGGTCTTCCTCGCGGCCGTAGCAGGCTTTGAGCACGGGCTGGTGCTCTCGCTGGAAGAAGTGGTTGACCTGCAAATAGGCGTTCGAGTGGGCCCGGCCCATGAAGCCGCAGCCGAGCATGCCGACGTTGATTGTCTTGGACATGGTTCTTCCTTTCGAAGAGATTCTTGGATTTCCGTTGGTCTTTCTTGATTCAGCGTTGCGGCAAGGTCTTTCTAATGCGGCTTCCCGCGCGGCCCTCCCCGGAGGACTTCGGCCGCTTCGGGGAAACGCCTGAGCCGGCGCAGCGACGCGGCGAGGCTGCGGCGGACCTCGTAGCTTCCCTCGCCCCGCTGGATCGCCTCATCGAGCACCTCCACGGCCTGCACGTACTCGCCGCACCGCGTGAGACACTTTCCCAGGTTGGCCCGGGCGTACTCGAACTCGGGATCGCGCTTCAGGCAAGCGGCATAATGCTCGGCGGCCAACCTCCACTCCTCCAACCGGTTCATGCACAACGCCGCGTTGAAGTGCAGGATCGATTGTTCCCCGGCCGGGGCGTATGGCAGGGCGTGCTCGTAGCAGTCGAAAGCCCATTTCCACTTCTTGGCGTCGAAGTACATGTTGCCCATCTCCGCGGCCGCCGGCCAACAAGCCGCGTCGGCCTGAAGGCAATCGGCGAAGTACTTCACCGCGGTCTCGGGATCGTTGTACAACTCCGCATATCCGCGCAACAGACAAAAGGCGGCCGAATCGGGCCATGCCTTGCGAAACTCGGCGGCCAGTTGGCACCACAACTCGGGCAGCGGTTCGATGATGAAGGGCAAAATCCACGGGTAGACTTCCTCGCACGGCGGCGGCGACTTGGATCCCTCGAACGTTTCCCATCCGGCCCGGTAAAGGTACTCCGCCGCCTCCTCGTCCTGCCCGCGCTGGTAGGCGACGTACCCGCGTTCGTAAAGGCAACGTTCGCCGGGCAGCCGTTGGAGAATCTCCTCCAGCACATCGAGATCCTCCTCCGCCCCGGCGTCGCTGCGACAGCGCTCAAGCACCGCCCGGGCCTGCTGCTGCAAGGCGTCGACGTTTCGGTGCTCGGGACCAACCCCACGACATTCGTCGCTCACTTACGAACTCTCCTCCGCCATCGAGCGTCGTTGTTGGCCGTGCTCGGGGGCTGCACGGCCTTTGTGGTGTCAGGCGTCTTATTGTTATGCGTCACTATTGTTGCCGTCCGCTATCAACACTTCCATCAGCCAGTCGAGGAACGGCTGGACTGCGGGATCATTCGCATCGAGCTGCCGGTCCGCCTTGATGGCCTGGCCCATCGGCCGTCCGGGTTTCTCACTGACGGCAAGCCAGGAATGAATGCGGGCCTTCGGTCGGTGCTGCTTCTTGAACCTTCGCTGACCGTCCGGTATCAAGTCGAGAAAACGATCGACAAAAGGGAGCATTTCGTCATCTTCCCGGATCAGTTGCATCACGAAATCCTCCAGCATCCCTGTCGACCGGTTGTCCGGCATGATCCAGACTCCGAAGCGCACGGAGCGCGGCGTTCGAGGGCGGAGCGACAACTCGAAGACGGTCCCGTCCTCGGAGTGCCTTGCAGGAATATCACGATAGCCCTGATACAGGAGGCGAGCCCTGAGCGACTCCCATCTGGCCTCGGGCCCCTTGTCGTTGGCGTCGACAACAACCGCCAAACGCTCCAAGCCGGTTTGCAGCAGCCACCAGGGGATCGAGTCGAGGAGGACCCTATCTCCACCATCGGCTTCGTTTTCATGATCGTGCTGAGAATCCCGATCCGCCTTCGGTCGCTCAACCTTGAACTTCTCCGGGACTTCGCGGACCCCAAGCAGGTTCCACATGACGTGCTGATCGTCTCGTCCTTCCACAAGCAGAACACGTTTGTCCATCGTCACCGCACCTCAATAGAATCCCGTACCACCGCAGGCAAAGCATCACGGTCGATGATCACCGCGCCGGTCTGCGCCTCGCCTTCAACCCTCTCCAGGCGAATCACGAGCCCGTCGGCTTCTTCGTTCTCGGCGATTGCCTGCTCGAATCCCTTCAGACAGTCCGACGAGTGCGTGGTGGCGAAGACCTGGAGATTGTGTTCCCGTGCTGCCTGCAACAAGGCTTTCCACAGGTCAGCGTGGACAGTGTGATGCACACCATTTTCGATCTCGTCGATCAGCACCAAATCCTTCGCTCCCCAACTCTCATCGTCTTGATCGCCCAAGGAGTCGGGCTCTCGCTTACGCGGAGCTTGGAAAGCGTATTCGATCGCAGTTGCCACCTGGAAAACCCTGTACGGCCCTTCCCCCAGAGTTTTCAGCGGCAAAGGCTCTTTTTCTCCGAACAAGCGGACCTTGAACATCCTTCTATCGCGACGGATGGGATCTTCAACGGCTGCAACCCGCTCAACCGGAGCCATCAGCGACAACCATTCGACGACACGTTCGTCCCCGCCGGTCAGGGAAATCTCGTCCCACCATTGGACGAGATCCGATTCGCGCACACCCCGAGCGGGGACGAAAGCGGGGCCCACATAACGGCCCTGGCCGAGCGCCCGTTGTGTCGGCTCGGGCGAAATGAGAACTCTTGTGCCATCGCGCTCGATGACCAGCCCGCTGAAGATCTCGCCTTCCGGCGCAATCCCTTCATCGTCGTACTCTTCGTAGTGGTACCTTCCATCGGAATACTCGACACGTTCGACGTCTGCCATGCGTACTGCCAAGTTCCTGTCCGGCTGGCCCAACGGCCCCAGGGACGCCTTCCCGCGGTCGTGAGGTCTCCCGTGAAACAGCGATCGCAAGTCAAGCTGCGCTGCGCTGCCGGGCCCGTACCGCCTCAGTTCGTCACGGCTGACAAGACACTCTCGCAACGCCGTCGCGCTTCCCATCGCGTAGAAACGCAACGCCTCCAGCAGCGTCGTCTTCCCCACGTTGTTCTTCCCGACAACAAGATTCACCCGCCCCAAACGCTCGATGCGCAGATGGGAAAACGTGCGGAAGTTGACGATCTCGAAACTGGAAAGCACGGCAGTCCTCCGAGCAGAATTCCGCTCACCTCATTCTTGCCACCCGTGCGCGTCACGCACGGCAATCATTGCCCGCAGAATGTCGTTCCACGTCTGCGGCTTCATCATCACGTCGTTGGGGAACATGCAGCCGTCCCAGCAGACGTGCCGCATCCGCCGGGTGGGTACGCCCGACTCGTCGCAGAGCCAGAAGGTCGAGTCGCGGACGATGTCCAGCTTGCCGTTCGGGTCGTTGGGCAGGCAGTGGCGGCCCGTCTTGTCGTGCGAGCCGGACCCGTGCACCGTGGCGTCGTTCTGCGCGATGTGCACGTCGATCGTCCACGGCCGCAACGACGCCGTGAGCGTCTTCAATCCCTCCTGCAACGCGGCCGTGTCGTCCCACGAAAAATCCTCGGGCAAAATGCGGGCCTCCGGCGCATTATATCCCAGCAGGTACAAGAGGGTATGGGCCATGTCGGCCATGAAGCCGAGGGTGGCCGGCCGGTCGACCAACTCCAGCAGCTTGACCATCTCCCTCCAACTGTGCATGCCGCCCCAGCAGATTTCCCCTTCGGCGGCCAGCCGCTCGCCGTGGTCTTCGGCGATATCGCAGGCCAGGCGGAACGTTTCGGCGATGCGGTTCGTATTGCCGTCGGGGTTTTCGGCCCAGGAGCCCGGATCGATGCCCGTGTCGAACCGCACCACGCCGTTGGGTCTGACACCCAGCTCGCGTAGCAGTCGGGCGACGTGGCAGGCCTTGTGGACCTGGCCGAGGAACCGCTGCTGGGCCGCCTGATCGCCCATGGGCGAGCCGCCGCCGGTCCCTTCGTAGATCGGCGCCACGACCGTGCCGACCTGGAGGTTGCGTGCCTGGGCCAGGTCGGCCAGCCAGCGGGTTTCGTCGTCGCCGCCGTCGATGTCGAAGTGCGGATGGTAGAGGAAAATGTCGAACCCGTCGAACTTCAGCCCGTCGACCTCCGCGGCCGCGGTCATGTCGAGCATCTCCTCCAGTCCGATGGCCGGCTCGTCCGCATCGGGCCCTTTGCCGACCAGCCCCGGCCAGGCCGCGTTGTGGAGCTTGGGGTAATTGTTAGGATGATTCTCGCTCATTCGATCTTCCCATTTCTAGATGTTTGAGGACTTGTTACGCCGCCAATTCTCGCGCGGCCCCTATCCATATTTCTCAGCCAACTCCTCGACGAACCGCTTGCACTCCGCCGTCGCCTCCCATGCCTCCGGGCAGAAGCAGAGGTCGATCGTCCACCAGTCGTCCGGACAACTGCCGGCGACCACCGCGGGCATGATCTCGTCGAAATCCATCTCGCCTTGGCCGAAGGGCGTGTGCGTGCTGCTCTTGCCGTCGTGCAACGTGCCGTCGGAGTCGATCAGGTGGACCCGCCCCACCTTGCCTTCCAGCCGTTGGACCAGTTCCGTCACCCCTCCGGCCAGCGTCTCTTTCTCGCCCACCTGCCGGGCACCGTGTACCGCGATCATGTTGGCGTGGCTGGTGTCCAGCAGCGTGTAGAAGTTGTCTTCGTTGACGCGGTCGAGAATGCGGAAAATGTCGCTGGGCCTGTTGAAGGCAAACCCCGGCTCGAACTCCCACACCACCCGCACGTCCAGGTCGGCCGCGATCTTGCAGCACTCCTGCCAGGTGCCCACCACCCGGTTGAGCGCATCGTCGTAGTCGACCACCAAGGGCCCGGGCTCTTCGCCGGGGATTTCCCCCAACGCGCCGGGCGGTTCGAGCGTATCGACGCGAATCACGTTGATGGCCAAATCGTGACAGAAGTGGACGTTTCGCTTGAAGGCGGCCAGGTAGGAGTCGCGTTTGACCGCGGTGATCAGCTTCTCGTTGCCGAAATCGGCCGCCAATCCGCTGCAACCCAGCCCCTTCGACTCCCAAAGCGCACGGACCTCGTCGCGCTTGTCCTTGTTGTTGAGGGTCTCGGGATTGGGATGTCCGCCGAAGGTGCCCAGTTCCAGCCCGTCGAAACCCAACTCGGCCAGCCGCTCGACCACCTCGGCAAAGGGGATCGAACGGTCCGCGTACGGGCCGAGCGCGTAGGCCCAGGTGCCGATCGAAATCCGTTTGGCCATGGC
>DATLAN010000126.1:0-3864 GCA_035527455.1 Thermoguttaceae bacterium | reverse complement strand
AGACATGGTCGGCGGCGAGCAGTACAAGAGGATCAACGAAGCGTACCTCATGTTCCGTGCCGCCTATGAGGCCAAGGGGTTGTTGCCGCCAAAGCGCGACCCGTTCCCCTCGCCGGCCGAGCGATGTGCGTATCTCATCCGTAACCACCAATACGAGTTTCCACCAGAACTCCAGGCCGACCGCAAGTGGCCGCGTTTTCCCCTGACCGCGCCCTGGCCGATCCTGACCATGCTCGCGGCGAATGACCAGCCCTTGCGCGAGCGCGAGGAGCGGTGGGTGGCATTCCGTGACCATGGGGAGTTCCGAACCTACGGCGAATACATCGGAGGTATAGCTCAGCAGCACGCCATGCAGTCCGCGCGGCGCCTGAAGCCGCACCCGTTCACCTATGCCACCATTCAGATGATGCTCAAGGACGGAGGCGTGTGCGGGACGATGGGCGCGATCTCGTCGCGCTCGCACAACACCCTGGGCATTCCGGCCTCCCAGGCCATCCAGCCGGGCCATTGCGCCATGGTCGCCTACCGGTACGACCCCGAGAGCAATACCTATAGCTGCCAGGGCGGACAATATGCCACCGGCGGTGACGACAAGACGACCCCGTTCACGCCATGGCCCTTCGACGACGTGTTCAAGCGGACCGGCCGGGAGAACGGCTATGAGATCTCGTTTCACAACCGCAAGCCCATGGTGTACCACCAGAGCGTTGCGTGGGCGGTGAACTACGGCGTGCAGTCTTACCTCGATTCCACGATGGCCTATGCCGTCTTCCGCCTGCTTCCCGAGGCCCAGCGCCAGACTCACGGGGTGAAACTCCTGGAAAGCGGCCTCGCTCTGAACCCCTACAACTTCCTTCTGGTCGACGCGGTCCAGGAGACCGCGGCCGCGCCGCAGGAGCAGATACGATTCTGGAGGAGTTTCCTGACAACGCTCACGTCCGCCGCCGGCAAGCCCGGTTGTCCCACCGAGGGCCTCTACAATACGACCGTCAAGAATACGATGTTCGCCAGGATTGCCAGGCTGCCCGTACCGGAGGATAAAAAGGCCGTCGGTGAGGTTCTCGCGTTCTTGGAGGAAGAGAAATGCGACATGCCCGCGGCGCTGGCGGCCTACCGGCTCGCGCTGGATGGGTTGCCCGCTCTGCTGTCTCGCACGGAGCGGGACTTCACCGACCACTTGAACGTCGTTCGAACGAGGGCCTCACGTGAGAATGACGCAGACTGCAAAATGATGGCCGACACGATCAAGGCCGCGGCGGACCACATCGAGGACGGGAAACAGCGCGAGCAGTGGGCCCTCGGTTTGTGGAAACAGATACAGGGGCACGAGAAGTACTTCGGTCACGAGTACCGCGTTGCCACGCATCCTGCGCTGCCGTTGCTGGCCAAACTTTCCGGCCAGAACATGGCGCCGGAAGGCGAACTGTTCGGGCCTGTTCTCGAGCGGGTCGCCGCCGAGCTGGAAAAGTCGGTGGCGGGCGGGCGTAACATCGAGGACTGTCGCGTGCTGGCCGCCAAGATCGAGGCGGTCGGGAACTCCCTGAAGGATCCGGACCAGAAGCGAGCGTGGTTCGAAGGTCTTTCCAAGACCATCGCCGGCAAAGAGACTTTCAAGCCGGCAAATGCCGTGAAGGACGCCAAGCCCACGCGCGACCCCTGTGCCGACACGATCAAGCAGAGTCTGCAATCGACTCCGTAGCGCCGGCATGGGCTACCCGATCATCTTCTTCATCTTCGCCCAGGAACGCGTGTTGGCCACGTCCTGCTTCGTCAATCCGGCGCGGCGGGCTTGCAGGATGCCGTAGCGCATCATGTCCAACTCGGCGATGCGGTGGGCGTCGGTCGCGATGACGATCGGCACGCCGTGGTCCTTCGCCGCGGCAGCCGCCACGTCGTCCAGGTCGAGCCGGATCGGGTGGGCGTTCAATTCCAGCATCTTGCCGTGCTCGGCCGCCGCGCGGAAGACGGCCTGAAGGTCGATCTCGTACGCCTTCCGCCGCATCAGCATCCGGCCCGTGGGATGGGCCAGCGCCGAGACGTACGGGTTTTCCAGGGCGCCGATCACGCGCCGGGTGATTTGCTCGCGCGACTGGTTCTGTCCGTAATGTACGCTGGCCAACACCCAGTCGGCCTCTGCCAGCACGTCGTCGGCAAGGTCGAGCCCGCCCTGTTCGAGGATGTCGACCTCGACGCCTTTGAGGACCGTGATTCCTTTCAGCCGCCCGTTGAGTTCGTCGATCTCGGCCCATTGCTTGCGAAGCCGCTTGGCGTCCAGCCCGTTGGCCACGCTGGTTCGCTTGGAGTGTTCGGTGACGGCGATGTACTTCAGCCCGCGTTGTCTGGCGGCGGCGGCCATCTCTTCGACGCTGTTGGCCCCGTCGGACGAGGTGCTGTGCATGTGCAGATCGCCCCGCACGTCGTCCTCTTCGATCAACTCGGGCAGTCCGCCGGACTCGGCCCACTCGAATTCCCGCCGGGCTTCACGCAGTTCCGGTGGAAAGCAGGGCAGATCGAGCGCGGCGTAGACTTCCTCTTCCCTGCGGCCGGCGATCGCCTTCTCGCCGCGGAAGACCCCGTACTCGTTGATCTTCAGCCCTCGGCCCTTCGCCAGGCCGCGCAAAGCGATGTTGTGGGCCTGCGAGCCGGTGAAGTATTGCAGCGCGGCCCCGAACGATTCGGCCGGCACGACGCGCAGATCGACCTGCAGTCGGCCGGTCAAACGGATCGACATCTTCGTGTCGCCGCGCAGCAGCACGTCGGCGACCTGTTCGTAGGCGCCGAAGTGGTCCATCGCTTCCGCCCCGTTCTTGGCCACCACCAGGAAGTCGAGATCGCCGACCGTGTCCTTCCCGCGGCGATAGCTGCCGGCGGCTTCCAACTGCTCGACGGCCGGGCAATCCCGCAGGTGGGCGAGAATCGACTGGGCGTGTACGTCGGCTTCCGCCCAAAGCATCCGCCGCTCGGCTTCCGAGGCGATTTCCATGCCCTTGAGAATGGCCGCTTCGGTCTTGGCCCCGAAACCTTTCAGATCGCGCACCCGTTGGGCGTTGCACGCGTCGCGCAGTTGGTCGAGCGTCGCGATGTTCAACTCATGGTAGAGAATGGCCGCCCGCTTCGGGCCCAACCCGGGAATCCGCAGGATCGCCAAGACGCTTTCGGGAATCTCGTTCAACAAGTCTTCGAGCATCGGCAGCGAACCGGTGGCGAGGAGCGTGGCGATCTTCTCGGCCAGGTCCTTGCCGATGCCCTCGACGTCGGTCAGCGCTCGATCGGGATCGGCGACGATTTCGGCCGCCGATTGCGGCAGATCCTTGATCTTCCGCGCCGCGTTGCGGTACGCTCGAATCCGAAACGGATTGGCCCCCTGAAACTCCAGCAAGTCGGCGATCTGCTCGAAGACGGCGGCGATTTCGGGATTGGTCATCGGGGGGCCCCTTCCTACATATGCAATTCTACGACGTCCTTATCGTGCAGCACATAGTCGCCTTTGACCACGGTCGCGTCGTGGACGGCGGTTCCCCAAACGCGGGCGAACCTCAGGCCCTCGACGTAATCCTTGTGTACCTGCCCGGCCATCTCCAGAAGCGTGCTACCGCGACGAACGGTAAACGGCCGATCGAGATCGGGCTGCTTCGCCGAAGGCAGCTTCGTGTAGACGCGAACCACGTCCATGGCCCCGTAGATCGCATCGCGAAGTGTCTCCAGTCCCGTGCCTTCTTTGGCGGAGATGACGTACTCGGCAAAATCTACCGAACAGAGTTCGTGCAGCAGCTCAAGCCGCTTGGGGGCCTGGGGGAAATCGATCTTATTGGGCACCAGGAACGTCTGGGTGTAGGAAAGGCCCACGTCGTCCTCGTCGAGATA